>JAUXOC010000082.1 GCA_030682495.1 Alphaproteobacteria bacterium
GTAGGTATGGGCAATATACAATCAAAGGAAAGTCAGATGTACGTAAGTCATACTTCTGGCACCATGTTTATGAACGCCATCGTGCCGCAACTATGCAGGAAGTAGCACAAGAAAAGCCCTCACAGATAAGTGAATGGTGGAAAAAAGTAACCTCATTCTCGTTTAAAAAGAAACGCCTGCCGCCGCCCACTTATATGGAGTGGGTTAGTGGCAATCTTTCATCTACGGAAATGAAAGAAATAGAAAGTGAAGCCCAAAAGTGGTGGGATGACCACGGCCATATCGAATTTTGTACACCCACAAATTTCGAAATTGTACCGGAAGTAAAAGAATATATCTCCTTATCAAAAGAGGCGGAAAAGGGCGATGGCCAGTCCCAATATCTTTTGGGTCTTTTGTATCAGGAAGGGCGCTCTGGTGTGGTTCGGCAGAGTGCGGAGAAAGCGCATAAATGGCTATCTGCCGCCGCCGCGCAGGGGCAAGAGGCTGCCGCTTTGAGGCTCAAGGAAAGCGAAGCCCAATAAATAAAAAAGCCCCCGATTTTCGGGGGCTTTTTTATTGTCTAGGTTTTTACCGTCCCGGCCAGAAGGGGCCGCCGCGTTGGCGGCGGGCGGGGTCGTAGCTGCTGGCGGGTGGTTTGTCGCCGCTGTTTGCATCCGGCCCTTTGTGGTCGTCCTTGTTGTCGTTGTCGGGCGATTTGGGCGTGATGCCGGTGACTTTTTTGACGAATTTGGTCAGGTCGTCGCCAGCTTCCTTGATGCTGTTCAAAATCTTGCTCTGGTTTTCAAGCTTGTCCTGAATGACGTTGTAAATACGGTCGAGGTCGCTTTTATGTGTCTCGGTCAATTTACGGGCGAGGGCTTTCAGTTCCGCATCGCCTTCCTCCGGCTTGCTGCCGTCTTCGATACCGCTCGAGAAAGTAAGAATTTTTTTGTACAGCTTGGCCAGCGATTTGACCGTCTTCGGCTCGGCCAGTTTTTCCGACAGGCTTTGCAGCGCGGCGGTGCTGTCGCGGTGCAGCTCTTCCGCATAGCTGCGGTTTTTGAGCATTGTGCAGAGGCGGTCGATGTCGCTACTGTTGTCCTTGATAATTTTTTCGGCGAAGCGTTCAAGCGCTTTGAGGTTTTCTTGGCTTGAATCGTCCATCGTCGGTGTCGGGTCGCCGGGGTCGTTCTCGCGGTCAATAAAGCCGTCAAAGCTGAGCAGGCGGTCGCCGATTTCATCGCGCACATCATCCGCAATATCCATGACGTTGATGCTGGTGACGAGGGAGATCAGCAGGTTGCCGTTCGATTTGCTGACAAGGCCGATGGGGCCGAGTTTGTTGAATTCTTCCGGCGACAGGCTGTGATCCACGTTGCCGGTGCCGACATGCACCATGACAATTTCAGCATCGGGCGGGGCGAGTTTCTTGGCCTGCGTCAGCATCCGGCGCAGCATGTTGCCGGCGAAAAATCCGCCGTCGATCAGCGCGTGGCGGTGAGTGACGTTGGGCATATCCTCGTTCGGCGTGGTCTTGTAATATTTGGACGGGAAATAGGTCGGCGCGGTGGTGCTGGCGCGCACGGCGTCTTTCATCGGCATGCTCGACCAGCCTTCGGGCGAGGTGTCTTTCTGGCCTTTGAAGTTATTGATCCAGACCGGACGGAAGTTTTTGATGTCGGTTGCAGGGATCATCAGATGCGTCAGAGAGTCCTTCATCTTGGCATCGCCGAAATTATGCTCGAGCGCGTCTTCGAGCGGCTTGGGGTCGTACATCACGCTGGTCGACAGCTTGCGCAGGCTCTTGAACTTCATTTCGGGGAAGATCTTGGGCGTGTGCTGGTGATAGAAATTTTTGATTTCAAGCGCGGAGTATTTCGGCTTGGTGGGGTCTTGCGGGTCGGGGACAGTCAGGCCGGCCGCGACAATCGCACCGGTCGAGGGGCCGCCGACAAGGTCGAACAGCTCGGCAATCGGTTTGCCGGTGCGCTCTTCGATCTCCTGCAGGATGCGGGCAGGGACAACCCCGCGCACGCCGCCACCGTCAATACAAAGCACTGTAAAGATGCGTTTTTTGTTTTCCATCGGGCATGCACCTGCAACTGGGCCGCATCCCGCGAGGGAAATACGGCAATGAATTCAACAACGAGGACACACCCTGTTCAGGCCGCTTTTGCGACGAGAACAGAACGAGTGTATTGAAATTTACGAAAGGAGTCAGCCCCAAAAATGGAATTATGTTCAAAAAATAGACGTAATATTATTGCTTAATTTGCCGATAGCGGGGATTTTTGGATAATTTGATCTAATTTTAATCAAACATTAATCATAATGTATAATCATAGGGTTAGGTATGTCTTATGCTTCCTTTTTGTCACGATTTGGGTGACAAAAGCTGCCGGACGCGGGATAAAGACCGGCACGGCCTATGGGGGGCTCGCACAACAGGGGTTATCTGCTTTGCAATCGGGCGCAAAGAAGCAAAAAACGAGGGATGACGAAAATCCGTCATCGGCCGTCGGCATGCGCGCGGGCATGGCGCGTTCATTTGTGCTGATGAACGGCCTTGTGCTGGCCGCCGTTGTTTTTGTCATTTTGCATTTCACCATCGGCGATATGAAGTCGCAGGACATGCGCCGCATCAGCCGCGACATTGTGCGCATGGCCGAAGACGCCGTGCGCCGCAACGAAAAAACCGTCACCACGCTGTCGCATTTCTACGCCACGCTTGAAACGGGCGGGCAAGACGACGGACGTATCGCGCAAAGCGTGCAGCAGCTGCTGACCGAAGGCGCGGCGCTTGATGCCATCCTTTGGGCAACCGATGCGGATGTCTGGTATCAGGAAGACATTCAAAACAAGACGCGTTACCAGATGTTCCGCGCCAATCTGGGCTGGCCGGGCTATAACGATCTGATGGCGCAGGTGCGTGATCTGGAATTCGGCCAGATCGGCTATTTATTCAACGCGCCGTGGCCTGCCTTTACGCAGCGCGTGGGCAGCGGCCAACCGCTGGTGGCCATGGCAGTGAAGCTGCGTACGACATCGGGCGGCACCGGTGTTTTTATGGCGGTGACGACACCTGAAAAAATGTTTGCGGCCAGTCTGCGCACTTATATCGACGATCTCAGCCGCGTGATTATGCGCGACCGCGACAGCGGCCACGTGCTGTTCGACCTGCGGATGCAAGATGAAAGCGGGCGTCTGGTGGCCTTTAGCACCGAACGCATCAGTGATACGCTGCAAATGGGCGGCAAGCTGTGGGATATCAACCTCGACGTGCGGCCCTCGCGTGTGGCCAAGGTGCTCAGCTCTTCACCCTGGGCGGCGGCGATGCTGGTGATCGCGCTCACGCTCGTTTGGGCGGCCTATGCCGAAAAGCGGCAGCGGCAAGACCAGAAACTCGCCGAAATGTCGCGTACGCTCAAGGGCGCGCATACCGAACTGCAAAGCCGCATTTCCGAACGCGACCAGCTGTTCCACGCCCTGCGCAAGAGCGAGCGGGAATACCGCGCGGTGATCAACTCCGTCTCCGATGTGATCTTTGAAACCGATGAAACCGGCAAGCTGGTGTTTTTGAATGAAACATGGAAACGCATCACGCATATGGAAGCGCAGGAAACCATCGGCCAATCGCTGTTTTTGATGCTGGAGCCGCAAGACCAGATGCCGCAAAAAGAAATGTTCGAGGAACTGGTGCGCGGCGAACGTCAGGCCTACCGCATCGAAACGCGTATCAACCCCGGCAATGACGCGTTTAAACCCGTCGAAATCGCTTTCAGTATGCTGCGTATGGCCGAGGATAAAAGCATCCGCGTGGTCGGCACCATCACCGATATCGAAAAGCGCCGCCGCGCCGAACTGGCGATGCGCGAAGCGGAACAGCGTTTTCGCGGCATGTTTGAAAATTCGATCAGCGGTATCTACCAGATCGCGCCCGAAGGCCGTTTTATCAGCGCCAACCCCGCGCTGGCCGAAATCCTTGGCTATCGCTCGGCTGAAGAGCTGATGACCGCTGTCAAGGATATCGGCACGCAAATCTACGTCCGCGCCGAAGACCGCAAGTCTTTTGTGGACAAGCTGCTGTTTGAAGGCCGCGTCTCCGGCATTGAAACCGAGGTCAAGCGCAAAGACGGCAAGCGTATCTGGATCATGGAAAACGCCCGCGTGGTGCGCAACGAACGCGGCAGCGTCGAATATTTCGAAGGCAGTATCTGGGACGTGACCGAACGAAAACAGGCCGAAGACACCATGCGCGATGCGCGTTTGCAGGCCGAAATTTCCAGCCGCACCCGCATGGAATTTCTCGCCAATATGAGCCACGAGCTGCGCACCCCGCTGAACGCGGTCATCGGTTTTTCCGAGATCATCAAGGACGAGGTGATGGGGCCGCTCGGCACCCATGTCTATAAAGAATACGCGCAGGATATATACGACAGCGGAAATTATCTGCTGAAAGTCATCAGCGAAATCCTCGAAGTTTCCAAGATCGAAACCGGCAACCGTGAACTGGCGGTTACCACCTTCCGCCTGCCCAAGGCGCTTAAATCCTGCATGATTATCATGTCAACGCGCGTCGATCAGGCAGGCGTCGAGGTCAATATGAACATACCCGAAGACCTGCCCGAACTGGTGGCGGAGGAGTTGGGTGTGAAGCAGATCATGCTGAATCTGATCGGCAATGCCATCAAATTCACCCCCGAAGGCGGCAAGGTGGATGTCACCGCGCATGTCGAACAAAAAACCGGCGAACTGATTATCGATGTCGTGGATACCGGTATCGGCATGAGCGATGAAGAGATCAAAAAAGCCATGCAGCCTTTCGGCAAGGTCGATACGACCTTCAGTGGCATGAAGGCGGGTACGGGTCTGGGGCTGACGATTGTCGATTCACTTGTCACGCTGCACGGCGGACGTTTCCAGCTTATCAGCGAAAAAGGCCGCGGCACCACGGCGCGGGTTATTTTCCCCGCCGAACGCGTCCTGCACAAAAAACCCCACAACGAAGCCGCAGATGGTACGCATCTGAAAGTCATCAAGTAGCTATCGTTTTTTTAACCGCGAATGGACGCGGATAAACGCGAATATAAGGGAAAATCCGCGTAAATACGTTTGGTGATTATCCCGTTGAAGTACGTACTTCGTCATACCGGCGCAGGCCGGTATCCAGCCCAAGGCCGAAAGGCCTTGATCTATAAAGAGCGCTTCGCGCACTGGATACCGGCCTGCGCCGGTATGACCAAAAGGAGAATACGTACTTCAATGGGATAATAGTCATATGTTTTCATTTTACAGTGTAAAATTCGCGTTTATCCGCGTCCATTCGCGGTTCAAAATCCGAAAAAATGGATTTCAAAAATCCTCATCCTCCGGATCAAAATCAAGCGCCTGCCGCGCGATGTCAAAGCTGAAGCCGCTGCGCGCCATGATGCCCATTTCGCGTGTCTGCTGTTTGCGGCGCAGCAGCGGGTCGGCCTCTGGCGTCGGGTTGAAACGTCCGATTTTGCGTTTGCGCGCCAGTTTCAATGCGGCCGTCAGGTCGGCCGAGATATCGGTATCCGGTCTTTCGGCGTCGATGCTGTCAAGCGCGGTCTGGATGACCTCTGCCGTCAGCCCCTTGGTGCGGAGCTTGCCGGTAATGGCGCTGCGCGATTTCCCCTGCCTGCGCAGGCTGGCAACGCGGCCTGCGGCATAGACGGTATCGTTCAGCAGACCGCTTTTCTCGTAGCGGACGATCAGGGCGTCGATGAGGGGGTAAAACGCGTCCGGCGCGGTTTCATGGAACTGGCATGATCGGTCCACTTTGCGTGTCAGCACCCGCCGCAGGTTGCCGGCCGATGTCGCATAGCGCTGCAAATAGTAAAGCGCCGCATTTTCCAAATAACGCGGCGTGATTTTGCGCGGGCTGCGCTTTTTTTGCTGGTCTTTGGCGGGCTTTTTGTCCATTTTTGACCATCTATGCTACAATCGGTGGTGCTATGGCTATTCGTATCAAAAAAGACGGCTCAGAACAATCGGGACTGGTGGACGATAACGTCGTCCAGCCCTTCCGGCTGGAAAAATCAAACGTGCGCGGGCGTATGGTGCGGCTCGGCAATGTGCTGGCGCAGATTATGCAGCAGCACAATTACCCGCCGCCGGTCTCCGGCCTGCTGAGCGAGGTTGCCACGCTCTGCCTGCTGCTCAGCGCCATGCTCAAATACGAAGGCGTCTTTACCCTGCAGATCAAGGGGGACGGGCCCATCCGCATGCTGGTTGCCGACGTCACCCACCGCGGCGAAATCCGCGCCTATGCCAGCTTTGACGAACCCGCCGTCAAAAAACTCGCCAAGCGTAAAAAAGACACCGGCAAAGGGCATTACCATTTGCTCGGCAAGGGCTATATCGCTTTTACGGTCGATCAGGGGCAGGTTGAAAACCGCTATCAGGGCATTGTCGAGCTGAAGGGCGACAGCATCGTCGAAGCCGTGCAGCATTATCTGACCCAGTCGGAGCAGATCAAAACATCTTTCAAACTGGCCGTGCATCCGCAAGACGGCCAATGGCGCGCCGGTGCGATCATGATCCAGCAAATGCCCGAAGAAGACGCAGGCAAAAAAGTGCAGGCTGACGTCAGTATCGAGGATTGGACGCGCGCGGCAATGCTGCTCAGCACCTGCACGGATGGCGAAATGCTTTCGCCCGTGCTGCATTCCGCAGATGTGCTTTATCGTTTGTTCAACGAAGACGGCGTGCGCATTTATTCGCCCACGCATTTGCGCTTTAAATGCCGCTGTTCGCGCCAGCGGGTCGAAGATATCCTGCGCACCATCCCCCGCGCCGAGCTGGAAGAGATTTGCGAAAAAGACGGACATGTCTCGATCAAATGCGAATTTTGCAGCGAAGAATATCTGTTTAACAGCAACGAGCTTAATGACGTCTACGAGGAGAGAAATACATGACCAAGACTTTTTTTGCGCGCCGCCGTTTTCTGGGCATCGCCGCCGCCTCTATGGCTGTTTTGATGTTGTCGGGCTGCTTTACGTCTGATGTGCGCAACGAATGGCCGCCGCTGTCCTATGGCGCGCCCGCGCCGGTGACGGTCAGCGCCGCGCGTATCGATATTATTGATGCCTATCGTCCGCCTCTGGGCGCGCCGCACGTCGACCATCTTTTCAAGGTGACGCCATCGCAGGCCGCGCAGGAACTGGTGCGCGAGAAAGTCGTGGCGGGCGGCAGCACCCATCTGCTGCGCGTGATCGTGGAGGAAGCCTCCGTGCGCCGCGAAACCCTGCCGCAGGAGAAGGGCATGCTGAGCCTGTTTTCATCCGAGCCGGACGAGAAATTCGATGCCCGCGTGGCACTGCGTTTTGAACTGGCCGAAGAAATGGCGCCCGATATTGTGCTGGGGCGCGCCAGTGTGGTCGCGACGCGCGAGCGCACGCTCAAGGGCGGCGCGACACTGGCAGAGCGTGAAAAGGCCTATCACGGCATTGTGCAGGCACTGCTGGATGATCTGGCGCAGGGCGTTTCCACCACCGTTGGCGGCACGTTTGGGAAATACTGACGGGCGTCAGGCGGCAAATATTTATTTTCAGTCGCGCCAGAACCGCGGGGCGAGCAGCACGAAGAGGGTCAGGAATTCCATCCGGCCCAGCAGCATGCCCACGGAAAGAATCCAGATGGCATCGTCAGACAGGGGGGCAAAGGTGCCCGCCGGGCCGATCAGCGGCCCCAGACCGGGGCCGACGTTGCTGACCGCCGTGATGGCGGCGGATACCGCGGTTGTAAAATCCAGTCCCGTCATATGAAGCAGTAAAGTGACAGCCAGCCACGTCATGATATGCACAAAGAAAAAGACCGCGACCGAAGCCAGTACGTCACTGCCCACGACTTTTTTATTGTAATGCACCTGAAACACGCCGTGCGGCACGATCAGCTTGCGTACTTGCTGCTGCAACATCGCCCAGAGAATTTGCAGACGGAAGGTTTTGATACCGCCGGCGGTCGATCCGGAACAGGCGCCAAGATACATCGCCACAAAGGCAACGCCCACGGCCAGCGGCCCCCATGATCCGTAGTCACCACTGGTAAATCCCGCGGTTGTCATCAGCGTCGTAAGCATAAAGACCGAGCTTCTGATCGCATCCAGAAAAGGTTTCTGGTCGGTATAGACAAGATAGAGCGCGACGATTGCCGAAAGCGAAAACAGAATGCCGAAAAACGTGCGTACCTGCACATCGTCAATGACGGCGCGCGAATTGCCCTTGAGCATGCGCACATACTGCACAAAAGGCAGCGCGCCAAGCAACATAAAGCTGATAATGATCCAGTCAATCGAAGCACTGTTGAAATGCCCGATGGAATTATCGTAATTCGCAAAGCCCCCCGTTGCGACCGCCGTCATCGCATGGCAGAAGGCATCAAAGAGAGACATATCGGCGGCAAAAAGTAATATGGCGCAGGCCAGCGTCAGGCAGACATAGAGCATGAGGATGTAAAACGCCATCTGCTGCGCACTGGGCAGGACTTTTTCCATGCCAAACGATTGGGTTTTAAAGATCTGCATGCCCGATACCTGCAACAGCGGCAGGACGGCCAGCGCGACCACCAAAAACCCGATGCCGCCAAGCCATTCAAGCATCGCGCGCCACAGCAGGATACCCTTGGACAGATCGTCAAGTCCGACAATGACGGTCGATCCGGTTGTGGTCAGGCCCGACATGGCTTCAAAGAACGCGCGGGTATAGGAAAGCTGCACCTCGGAGAAGCAGAAGGGTAGCGCCGCAAAAGCAGTCATAAAAACCCAGCTGACCGATGTCAGGACAAAAGTTTGCCGAAGGTTAAGCGAAAAGCTGTCTTCGCGGTTGGCGAAAATCAGCGCAAAGCCGACAAAGGCGGTGATGAGCTGCGCGCTGGCAAAGACTTTCCAGTCGCCGCTGTCATGCGCCAGATCGATGATGACCGGCAGGAACATCGCCGCCGAGAGGATCAGCAGCAGGATACCGTTGATGAAAAAGACCGGCTTGAAGCTCATGGACAGTCGCTCCGGCCCTAGTTGATCTGGCGCGGTGCGCCGGGGGTGTCCAGCGAGAAGGCGGGAATATCGACATCAACCATCCGTCCGTCGGTGGTTTCCATCGCATAGCTGCCTGTCATGATGCCGCTCGGTGTGTTCAGCGGTGTGCCGCTGGTGTACTCAAAACTTTCGCCGGGATGCAGCACGGGTTGTTCGCCGACAACGCCGGGGCCGCGCACTTCCTGCACGCGCCCCATGGCGTCGGTGATTTTCCAGTGGCGTGTGCGCAGTTGCAGCACTTCGCCGCCCTTGTTTTCGATGCGCACCGTATAGGCCCAGACGAAAATATTCTTGTCAGGAACGGACTCTCCGTCCAGATAGACGGGCTCGACCGAGACGGTAACGTTATGTGTGGTGCTGGAATACATCGGAACTGCCTGTGTGGGTTCAGCGCATCATATCGCATTGCGGCGCAAAAGAAAACCGGCCAGTTTCCCGGCCGGTTTTCTTTCAAGTATGCGTCTCTTGATCGCGCCGAGGGTTACTCGAGCGTGATTTGCGCGCGGCGGTTTGCCGGTTCGCGGACACCGTCTGCCGTCTGGACGAGCAGGTCGGATTTACCGCGGCCTTCAACACGCAGCTTGGCGGCATCTACGCCACGGGCAACGAGACCCGATTTGACGGAGTTGGCGCGGCGCAGCGACAGTTTCTGGTTATAGGCAACGCCGCCCGACGTATCGGTGTGACCGACGATGACGATGCCGTTGATGTCTTTGCGGCTGCGGATTTCCTGAGCCACCGCATCCAGCACGTCATTCGCGCCAGAGGTGATGTCGGATTTATCCCAGTCAAAGAAGACGATGAACATAGCCTGTTCGACCGGTACCGCATCGCCTTTCGGCATTTCGGTGACAGGTGCGGGGAAGGCGTCAGCAACGACCGGCTTTTGGCCGACCACAGCTTGCAGTGCTTTCAGCGCGTCATAGAATTTGGATTTGCAGGGAACGTCTTTGCTCCAGCTTTCTTCCTGCTGTTCTACCCAGCAGTCAAAACGTGCCTGTGCGATGCCGGCTTTGTCGGGAGCCAGTTCGCGGCCGCCGTTTTCCAGCGCGTCAACCAGGTCGGCACGGGCAGAGGTCAGCTCGACAATGTTCTTGTCGCTCAGATCCCAATCGTCCAGCGTTTCGGGCATAACAACCACGCCGCTGGCGGAGGCAAGGCCTTTACGTGCGAAATGCAGCGCATCGGCATGATCCATGAATTTCGACTGCTTCATGTTGGCGTAGTCACGGTATTCCGTGGTCAGCGTTTTGGTGAAGGGGGAACCGACGGCTTGCGCTTTGTTCAGCGTATCGACGGTGGAGTTGCTGCCAGCGCCGGAACAGGCGGCGATCAGCAGCACACCCATCAGGCAGATGACTCGTTGAAACAACTTCATAGGATATCTCCTTGGGACTGAGAGCATGACTTGACGATATAATCAGAATGAATGCCGGCCTGTGCCACTTTTGTTTATTTTTCAAAAGGATGAATTTGACTTCGGTGGTCTGAAGACTGGACAGTCTTTCTTATCTTTTTAACGCACTGGTTGTAAAGATGTTTTCTGCCGCTGCGGCAAGAAAACAATTTTTCCATAAATTAAACCCTCTTGCAAAAACCCCCGAAAAGCGCGATAAATGCCTGTCTTGCCAGATGCGGGTGTAGCTCAGCTGGTAGAGCGTCAGCTTCCCAAGCTGAATGTCGCGGGTTCGAATCCCGTCGCCCGCTCCAAATCCCCTCCCGAGGTTTCCGAGTTTTCAGATTATACCGGACGGAAAATCTGTGCGGTCGGAGAGGGCGGGGCGGCTTTTCAGGTTCATGCCTGTTGAGATAACTCCAGAATATCACGCGCGGCTTCTTCTTTTGTGATCGGGCCGCGCAGGACATATGTGGTGCTGATCTCGGAGACTGTGTAAAAAACCATGCCTTCGTCGTCTTCCTCGCCGAAATCGACGTCAGGCCGAAGCTCCAGCGCGTCTGCCCAGACATACAAATCCTCGCCGGAAATCTCGCCCTTTATAAAGCGCTGAAGAATGGAGATAACCTGCGCGCGGCTGAGCAGGACAAGCTTTACCTCATCTAGGGAATCTTCGATGTATTTTTCCAACGCCAGATCCTGAATATATTCCTCGGCCTCCTTTTTTGTTATCGGGCCGCGCAGGGTATAGGTTGTGCTAATATCGGTCACCGCATGGAATACAGTGCCGTCGTTGTTCTCCGGCGCGCCGAAAGATACATCTCCACGGATCTCCAGCGCATATGCCCAAGCATATAAATCTTCGCCGGAAATCTCGCCGCGTATAAAACGCTGAAAGATGGAGATCAGCTGTTCGCGGCTGAGCAGGACAAGGGTTTCGCCGTCATCGGTTTCGGTATCGTGTGCTTGCAACTCCGAAATCGTCTGATGGAGGTTTTCGTCCAGTTGCAACAGCCTCGTCAGCAAACGCCTGCGCTCTGCGATTTCCTCTGCTTTGACATTCATTGTTTGTCACCTGAAACGTTTCTGGCTCTCTTAATGATTTCCGTAGGGTCTTATATGGATTAGCTCTCCATCCGGTCCCACAGTTGTTTTATAGCGGCGAATGGTCTTGCTGGCCGCATCTACCTGATGCTCCCAAACCGTATATGATTTCGGGATGTTGTCGGCGGGCTGTTTGACTGAAAATATAACGCGTCCGTCTGAATAATTGATGATCTCGATATTGTCTTTATGTTTTGACCTGTCGCTTCTGAATTCCTTCAATCTTTTTATCTGCCCCGTCGTCAAATTCTCCGTCCCTTTTCCAGCCTCGCGCACCCCTTTCGGGATTTGCCGCGCTTCGGCGAGGTAGCGTTGCAGGCGTGCCTGATTATAGGCGGCGCGCGCGCTTCCGGCAATCGCGCCGGCGGCGGGTTTGGCTGCGGGAAGGCCGATAAAATCGAACGGCGACCACGTGGGCTTGAGGGGTGGATCATAGATGCCGGTGGCGGGGTTGTAGTAGGGGCTGTCCGCATGCGGATGAGGTTTGGCAATCGCGGACGACGTGGGCTTGCGGCGCGGCAGGGTGACGCCGCCGCTATCCGTCCATTGCCCGCCGCCTGATTGTCCGGCGGGAACGCGGGGCTGGTGCGGGTCGTATTTGGCGTGCCACGCCCGCTTTCTTTACGCTGGCCGGAATATGCCGCCGAGGCTCACACAGGAATTGCAGAACGCGGCGTATTTTTCAGCCGTCTGCGCCGTTAGACTCTGGATGGAGCCGTTTTTTTTAAAGGCCTTTTTTCTTCGGCTTCGTCAAATTGGATAGATGGCATCCACTATCATTTCATCGCCAAGACCTCCCATTTCATAGGTATGAGTGCAGCAGCGCCTGAACCGCGTTCCTGATGTGGGGGATTCTTTTCTTTATTTCGTCGTCATCCAGATTGAAGAAGGTCATCCAGAGTGGAGTGATAACGGATAAAGCCTCTTCTTCTGTTAGATCCGTGCCGTTTAATGCGTTCAGCGCGTTTGTGATCGCTTCCGCTTCACTGTCGTATTCGTCGTCCGGTGCGCCGTGATATTCTATGTATCCCTCGATATCCTCGATACGCAGGACGGCTTTAACTCTTTCCAATGAAATCATCACAATTTTCCTCCCGGGCCATTACCAAATGCCGTCACAACCTTTCCGGCATTTTTGCCCTCTGTCTCGATAATCACGGTAAGGCCGTTATTCCCCTGATAGTGAAATTGGCGAGTGCCATACTTCCCTATCTTGTCCGTAATCTTGCCTGTTTTAATGGCAGACTCAACTGCTACATTAACCTCTTGCTCTGAACGCAGCCTCTGACCAATGCGCAAGGTGCCGTGGTCTGTTAGCTTTTCTTGCGCTTGTCGTCTTAAAAACTCTCGTCCTTGTTGAATGCCCTCTCTACGTATAGCCGCCGCGCGTACAGCATTATACGCCGCTTGCGCACTGCCGCCAACAGCGCCGGCGGCGGGTTTGGCTGCGGGAAGACCGATAAAATCGAACGGCGACCACGTGGGCTTGAGGGGTGGATCATAGATGCCGGTGGCGGGGTTGTAGTAGGGGCTGTCCGCATGCGGATGAGGTTTGGCAATCGCGGACGTGGGTTTGCGGCGCGGCAAGGTAACGCCGCCGCTATCCGTCCCTCCCGCATCCGTCCCCCCCGCATCCGTCCATTGCCCGCCGCCTGATTGTCCGGCGGGGACGCGGGGCTGGTGCGGGTCGTATTTTTGCCGCCATGCGCGTTCTTTTTCCGCAAGGGCATGACTTGCCGAGATCACGCTGCGGAGGGTGAAGCCGTGGCGCTCCTCCGTCAGGGTGTAGCCGGATTTGATTTCATCCATCAGCCAGCCGAGGCTGCATTGAATGTTCTCCATGTCGTTGATGTCACGGCGCATCCCATGCGCGATATCGCGCTGTGTCCACGGGGCGCAGACAATGCGGTTCTGGTTCGGCAGTGGCGGGGAGGCGTATCCAATGCCGAGCCCCGATGGGCTTCTGGCGGCGGATGGTGTGGCGGGCGCAAAAGACACGGTCTTTTCCTTTCATGGCGTTGCGCGTTTTTAGGGCTGAAGACCTGCCGACATCACGTCGAGGCGGTTTGTTCAGTGCGCACCGGCATCACGCAGGGCGAACAGGTAAAGTAAAACATATAATTGCGATTAACGCAAGTAAATTGTGATTTTGACTTTTTTCATCTAGGCAGGGTTAAGAAAAATCTTGACTCTGTCATATCATCCCCCTTATGTTCCGGCCTATCCAAAAAGCCGCGCTTCAATGCCGCGCATCCCGCTTTAATAAAAATAAGCAATAATAACAAAGGGAGTATCGCAAGATGACCGTCCAACTTTCCGGCCGCAAGGTTCTGGTTCTCGTATCCAACGGTGTTGATGAAGCCGTTATGTCCACTGTTCAGCGCGATATGCTGAAAATCGGCGCTGCCGTCAAAACGGTCGGCACCGAAAGCGGTCTCGTCAACAGCTGGAACGTTCTCAGCAACGGCTGGGGTCTCTATTTCCCCGTCGATCAGCAAATCGGCCAGACGCTTGGCGCGGATTACGATGCGCTGGTCGTGCCTGCCGGTGCGCGCAGCATCCAGAAACTCGGCACCAACCCGCATGCGGAGCGCATTATTGCCAGCTTCCTCACCGCCGGCAAGCCGATTGTGTTTATGGGCGATGCGGTTGAACTGCTCGCCAAGATCGACCTCGCCAAAGGCCTGACGGTCACGGGGCCGGAGCGTTCGCACCAGATCCTCGTCGCTGCCGGTGCTGTCTGGGCAGGTACGCCCGAGCATATCGACGGCGCGCTGATGACGGGCGAGAGTGAAGACCTTTCCGGTTTCATCCAGAACATGGCCGCGCATATCCTCAGCATACCGGTCGAAGAACAACAGCAGATCGCCGCCTGAACCGCGCGCGAGAGCCGATAAACGGAGGCTTGTCATGAAAAGCGAAGTCTTAGCAGCGGTGGAGGATATCAAGGCCTCCCTCGACCTGCTGAGGAGGCATCTTTGACTGGGATCGTTCCGTTCACAGACTGGCGGAGCTGAACGCCCTCGCGGAAGATCCCAAGCTTTGGGACAATCAGGAACGCGCGCAAAAAATCCTCAAGGAACGCACAAGGCTTGAAAGCCAGATCGATGGCGTCCGCGCCATCGAAAACAACCTCACCGACCAGCTCGGCATGATTGAGCTCGCGGAAATGGAAGGCGACAAAGCCCTTGTCGCTGAAGCCGAACAATCCCTCTATGCGATCAAAACCGACGTGGCGCGGCGGGAGCTGGAAAGCCTGCTCTCCGGCGAAATGGACGGCAGCGATGCCTATCTGCAAATCAACGCCGGCGCGGGCGGCACGGAAGCTGCCGACTGGGCGGGGATTATCTTCCGCATGTATATGCGCTGGGCAGAACAGCACGGCTATAAACTCGCGCTGCTCGACAAACAGGATGCCGATGTGGCGGGCATCAAATCCGCAACGCTCGAAATCAGCGGGCCGAACGCCTATGGCTGGATGAAATCTGAATCTGGCGTGCATCGCCTTGTGCGCATCTCGCCGTATGATTCAAACGCGCGGCGGCATACCAGTTTTTGTTCGGTTGCCGTGACGCCCGTTGTCGATGACGATATCGAAATCACCATCGACCCCAAAGACCTGCGCGTCGATACCTACCGCTCCGGCGGCGCGGGCGGCCAGCACGTCAACAAAACCGATTCCGCCGTGCGCCTGACGCACTTGCCG
>JAUXOC010000083.1 GCA_030682495.1 Alphaproteobacteria bacterium
CATATTAGGTTTCTGTATTTAAAGGAGATTTCGGCCAGGCGGTGCGGAGCTGCCACGGGGATGACGCCTGCAAGTGCGGCGCGGGTGCAGCGGAGGGCGGCAAATATTGCCGGTTGGTTTCAAGGCGTAATGATGTTTATATTAAAGGTATGAAGATTGATGGCCCCAATAAAACCAGCGGCCCGAAAGGCCCCAGCAAAGCAGGCGGCGCGAAAAGCACCGGCAGCACGGCCTTCAGCGGACTGATTGACGATACCGATGAAGCCGCGGGCAGCAGCGGCAGCAGCGGCGCGTCGTCTATTACACGGCTGGATGCGCTTTTGTCCTTGCAGGAAGCGGGCGATTCAACATCCGAAGAAGCCGCGCGCCGTGCAAAAAAACGCGGTCTGTTGCTGCTCGACGAGCTGGACGTGCTGCGCATGGGCATTTTGACCGGCACGGTGACGCAGGGGCAGCTCGGTCAGCTGGAACGTATGCTCAAGAGCCACCGCGACAATGTGATAGATCCGGTTTTGGGCAGTGTGCTCGACGAAATCGACCTGCGTGTGCAGGTGGAATTGGCCAAATTCGGTCGCCGCTGACTTGTTTTTCATATTTTTGAAAAAAATGCAAATCCCTCTTGTGGAACGGCAGGGGTGGCGCAGGCGTTGTTTCCACCGCCGACACATACTATAATGTCCGAGTCTCTCGACTAACGAGTTTTATATATCAAAGGTTAAAGGATGCACCAGATGTCGTCGCTGCCTGAAACGTCCTCCACGATCCTGCCGCCGGATTACAAGCCCGGCGAAAAGGAAAAGTTCATGAACCCGGTCATGCTGGAATATTTCCGGCAGAAACTGCTCCGCTGGCGCGCGGAGCTTTTGGAAGAGTCGACCGAGACGATCAAGGAAATGCAGGAAGATAATCTGCAGAAGCCCGATATCGCCGACCGCGCCTCCGCCGAGACGGATCACGCGCTGGAGCTGCGCACACGCGACCGCGAACGCAAGCTGATCTCCAAGATCAACGCAGCGCTCGAAAAAATCGATGATGCGTCTTACGGGTACTGCGAAGAAACCGGCGAGCCGATTTCCATCGCCCGCCTTGAAGCCCGCCCGATTGCGACCCTGAGCCTTGAAGCGCAGGAACGCCACGAGCGCAAAGAACGTACGCAAAGAGACATGCGCGAATAACATCGCGCAGGGAGACATGCGCGAATAATATCGCGTAGAGACATACGCGACATCGCGTAGAGACATAAGCGCTGCCCTCACAAAGCCCCCGACCGCAGCGCGGCGGGGGTTTTTGTTCTCTCGATGCTTGGCAGGATTCTTGCAAGGTTTTTTCCGATGACGCATTTTCACGAAAACATCGCCGTATTACTGCTTTTTTTCGTCGTGCATCTTTTGATCGGCGCGGCGCTGATGGCGCGCACGCGCGGGCGTCCGTGGCTGTGGACGATCATGGAAAGCGCGGCTGGCGATGCGGCGCGGCGGCTCAACCGCGGCGGGCGCAGTGATTCAGACCGTATTGTGCGCGGTGCTGTCGTTTTTGTCGTCTTTCTGTTGCTGGCCTATGGTGCGGGCAGTCTCTGGGCGCTGATGTCGCGCAGCAACTGGGGCTGGGCGGCCGATCTGTTTTTGCTGTCGGGTGCCATGACGGCGATGGCGCCTGTGGCGGTGATGCGCGGTGTGGGCCGTAGACTGGCCGATCAAAAAACAAATCAGGCGCGCGATATCCTTGCGCGTCATCTGCGTGAAGATTTGACGCAGGCTGATGCACATATGCTGGCGCGCAAGGCAGTTGAATACGGCATAGAATCGCTATGTGTACTGCTGGTCGGGCCGGCGCTGGCCTTTGCGCTGTTTGGCGCTGTCGGCGTTTTTGTTTATGTCATGGTGATGGCGCAGCATCGTATTTACGGGCATATCGTGCCGGCGCAGCTGCATTTTGGCGCCACCGTGCGCGCGGCGGAGCGTTTGGTCAATTTGCTGCCCGCTGTCGTGACATCTTTGCTGGTGGTGACGGGCGCGGCGGTGGTCAGCCGCGGCAAACCGGCAATGGCGGCGACATTGGCCGTGCAACAGGCGGGGCGTGATGACAGCCTGAACCGCGGCATGGTGCTGGCGGCGGCGGCGGGGGGGCTGGGGCTTGCCCTGGGCGGGCCGCGGCGCTGGGCGGACGGACAGGTACGCCCAGCGGCGTGGCTGGGGGCGGCGGCAGAAACTGCCCGCACCGAACCGGCGGCTGTCCGGCAGGCGGGGCTTTTGGCCTTCGTTGCTTTTCTGCTCTTTGCGCTGGGCTTTTCGATGGCCTTTATGATGCGGATTTAGTTTTCATAAAATTTCATTTTTGAAACTTTATAATAAAAACAAGCAGAGGCGCGAAACGAAACAGTCTTGCAGTGCAGCGCAGATTTCCTTGTATTACGCTTTAACGCATTTTTAACTTTGACCCATTTCCAAAAAATGATAGCCTGACACCCGATCAAAATTGCTTAAAACCACCGCCGAAATCCTCTGCCATGACTTCCGGTATGGGCGATTCTCAGGCTTTGGCCATAGCCGTCACGATCGGACGAGTCGCCAGAGGGATATCCCTCTTTTTGTGCGGCATATAAATGTGTAAGGGCAAGAGACGACATGGACAAAAGGGACCGGAGAAGGATCGAGAATATTCTGCGCGAACCCCTGACGCGGCATCGCCTGTCGCTGAATGGCAAAATCCGCGCGGCTCAGAATCCGGAAAACCCGGTGCCTTTTACCTTTGATGATCTCAAGACCTTTGTTGCCGGCCTCGGCGTGGATACGGAGGAATTCCGCAAGGAAGCCCTCAACGCCTTTGAAGCCGTGCAAACGGGTCAAGCGCCGCAGCCGCCAAAATTCGATACCCCGGAAACCCAGCTGCTCTGGGGCGCGGCGCTGTCTTATCTGTCGAACAATCCCGACCAGATGAAAACATGGGCCAAGCCGCCGGCGGAAAAAACACCGCTGACGCAAACGGCGCTGTGGCAACAGGTCACCGGCACACGTCAGGCGCATCAGGAATTGCTGTCACACGCGCACCATGTGCGCGAAGCGCTGCGCGACAAAGACACGCGTTACAGCTGGGGCGCGCCGGGCACGGGTTTTTCGTTTGACCGCCAGAAAAACCACATCAATATCGATTTCGTGCAGAGCATGATTGTCGGCTACGAACACGCGCGCGCCGATGTCTACCGCGAAATCGGCCACTCCCTGCTGTCGGTCAGCTATCCGAAGCGTATGCAGGAAGTCTACAAGGAAATGCAACCGCTGCTGCGCAAATCGCGCGCGGCGCAGGGTAACGGCAAAGGCAAGGGCAAAAAAGGCCCCCAGCTGAAGCCGGAAGAATACAAACAGCTCATCATGCTCTCGACCGAGTGGGAGCTGCGCCATATGATGTTCTCCGCGGCGGAAGAAAACGTCGCCAACCGCTTTGTGTCCAACATGGGCAAACAGCTGCTGCAGGATTACGGTGTATCGGTGAACAACACCGCCGTCACCAGCCGCGGCGTCGGTCTGACGCGTCTGCCCAAAGACGGCATATCGGATGATATTCGCCGTTACATGAACCTCTGCAATACCGTGCAGCTGAGCTTTTATCAAAACAACGGCCTGTTCGAAAACACCGATGCGGGCTGGTTCAAGGTTGGCATCAATCCCAATCTTGTGCGTAAGACGCAAACGCTTGCACGCCGCCCGACCGATAAAAAAGAAGACAACGACGGCATCGAACATCCGGATTTCAAACATCTGCGCGAACTGGTCGGCGGCCCCAAAGGGCTTGAAAACCTCCAGCCGAAACAGCACGAACGTCTCTATGGCTGGCAGAACCTGAAAAGCCGTATCGAAGGCGCCGATATCTCGCGCAAGGCCGTGATCGACGAGATCATGAAGCTTTACGCCGAAGATATTTTGCAGCGTATCCTGAAGCAGGAACACGACAAGCTCGACCAGCAGCTGAAAGACGCGCAGGAAAAGCAAAAAGAGCAAAACAAGGATAAAGATCAGGACAAGGACGATCAGGATCAGGATCAGGACGGTCAGGACGGCGACGACGGCCAAGACGGTGAAGATCAGGACGGACAAGAACAAGACGGCCAAGGCCAAGGCCAAGGTCAGGGTCAGGGCAAAGGCAAGCCGCAAAAAGGCCAAAAAGACAAGCAAGAGCAGCAAAAGCAAAAGCAAAAACAGCAAAAAGACCGCGGCAAACCGCAAGGCGAGCAGCAGGAAGATGCTGATGGCGAAGAGCAGGACGGTCAGGAACAAGACGGTCAGCAAGGTCAAAAAGGCGACAAGCAAAAGCAGAAAGAAAAAGGCCAAAAGGGCGAAAAAGGCGAAAAAGGCGAAGACGGCGAAGAGCAAGATGCCGACGGCGAAGGTCAGGAAGGCGAGGGCCAGGAAGGTCAAGAGCAGGACGGCCAACCGCAAGAAGGCAAACCTGAAAAAGGCGACAAGAATATTGGCGCCGATGACGAAGACACCGTGCCGGTCGAAGGCGCGGGAGATATGCCTGCGCCCAAAGCGCCGACCGAAAACCCGTCGGACGAGCTTGACCCCAATGGCAGCGATGCCGATGGCGAAGGTCAGGATGCGGACAGCGAGGGACAGGATTCCGATGGTCAGGATGCAGATGGCAGCGACGCCGATGGTGATGACGCCGATGGCGAAGGCCAGACCGTAGAAGATCTCGAAAAAGAACTCGAGAAAATGGAAAAAGAAGAAGCCGAGGCAGAAGGTCAAGATGCCGACGGCGAAGATGCGGACGGCGAGGACGCCGACGGAGAAGGTCAAAAAAGCAAGAGCAAGAGTAAAAGCAAAAGTAAAAGTAACAAGGGCAAGCCGAGCCGCCAAGGCGGTGATGGCGATGGCAAATCGCTGGAAGAGTTGTCCAAGCAGGACTGGACCGATTACAACGCCCGCATTGCGGAGCTGGCCGGCCCGATCACGCGTGTGCGCAAACTGTTCAAAGACGTGCAGGATCGCCAGTTGCAGCGCAAATCGAAAATCTCGCGCTCGCTCGACATTCTGCCTGAAAACGGCGAGGTCAAAGACCGCTTCAACATCGAAGCGCACCGGAACATGACGATCAAAAAAGTCACCGGTCAGCTGGAAGAAGAAGACCTGAAGCGTTTCCACAAAGACGAAACCAGCATGGTGCCGACCGAAGTTGATGTGGTTATAGCCATCGACGGTTCCGGCTCGATGAACGGCACGCCGATCAACGCGGCGCTGCAGGCCGCGGCCATCATGTTCGAAGCCGCCGCCGGCAAAGACATGAAGATGAACGTCTATGTCACGATGTGGGGGGATAACGACCCGCCCATCATGATTAAGCCCGGCGATGACCGCGTGAAAATCGGCCAAGCCATGCAGGCCGCCCGCAAGGGTCTCAATTCGGGCACAAATTTTGCCCCCGCTGTGAAAAAGGTCGCGAAAACGATCGGCGAGCAGCGTGGCAAGAGCGGAACCCTCAGCGGGTTTACGCACGTACTAATCATTTCCGACGGCGACATGTTCGATGCCGACCAGTCGAAGGAAAAGATTTACACCATGTTCGACCACTCCGATAAAATTACCTTCGACGCCGCCATTATTACGGCGAACAAGGGGACGAACATGCAGAAAATGGCCGAAAGCATCAAAGGCCGGAAAAATTTCCAGGACATGGGTATTGTCCTTGGCAACAATCCGGAAGAGGTGCCAATGGCGATCGTCGGGCTCTTGCTCGAGAAGGTCAGGAAAACCGGAAGCTTCCAAGCAGTTCCTAACAGTCAAAAACGCAGAGCCATGAGACAAGCTCATAACAAGATGGATCGGAAACCATGACAAAAAATACAAAAGACAAAAAGCCCGCCGCCCCCCAAGCCGACGCCAAAAAGCCGGAGGCGGTATCCATCTTGCAAAAGAGCATCAAGGATTTGACCCTTGAGGATTATGCCGCGATTGAAAAGCATATCGGCACATCGTCGCGCCCCTTCCCGATGTGGGGCCCGCAGCGCGTGGAAAACGGCAACCGTAGCGAAATCGAAACGGTTTTGTCGTTCATCGCCGATGACGCCAACCCGCTGAAAATCTATTCCGAGCGCCCGTATGAAGAAGTCATCGCGCTTGCCTATTGCGATATGCCCGTGCCCAGCATGCTGCCGATCTTCAAAGACGGTATCGAACGCCGCGGCGATCCGCTTTTGCGCCAGAAAGACCTGCTCGAAGGCCGCCAGCCGCAGAATGAAAACTTCAACCGCACGCAGATGATGATCGGTGACCCCGGTCACGGTAAATCCTTCCTTGGCGCGCTGCAGGGCCGTTTGCGCTCCAAAGGCTCCGTCGAGATTTACGATTGCGGCGGCAAGAACATGAACGACCTGCTGTTCGAAATGGTGCTGGATTTCGGCGCCGCCGACGCACTGCCCAAAGCCATCGACAAGCGCCTGAAGGCAGGCTCGCTGGAAGACATGTCGATGGGTCTGGTCGCACAGCTCAACAACCTTGAAAAGATGCCCGAAAGTGTCAAAGGCGAGAAAGCCATCGCCGAGTGGAAAGAGCAAGCACGCATCGTCACCTTCGGCGATGACGGCAAAGCCTCGATCGACTGGGCAAAGCTGCGCACCGGTGGCGAAGAGAAAATTCAGGGCGCTTTCGACATCCTGACCAAAGTCAGCAAAATCGAAGGCCTCGACAATGCCGGCGGCAACGCGCTCGGGATGAACTCCCAGTTCGGCGCGCTGATCCGCGCCTTCATCGAAAAGCGCGAGATCGTTCTGGACGAGTATAACAAATCCCGCGAAGGCTCCGACAACGCGCTGCAAACCGTCATCCAGTTCATGATCGGCGAGCTGCGTGAATGCACGGTCGACAATCCGCTCAAGAACAAAGACAATACCTCCGGCCCCAGCTCCTTCACGTTCAAACGTGATGACATGGGCGCAGGCTTCTTTGTGACCTTTACGGGTAATAAAACCGAAGACGGCTCCACCACGCGTTCGCTGAACAAATCGGTTTATGACCGTCTGAAACCCGATACGCTGCCGGATCCGGATGTCATCGACTGGCAACACCGTATCTGCCAGATGATGGTCGGCCTGCCGGTATCGACGATTTACAACACCTTCAAAGATCAGGCGGACGAAAACCCGGAAGCCTTCGGCGAATGGCTGATGTGGCTGCGCGAAACCAAGGCGAAAGTCGAAGGCACACCGATGCCCGAGCTGCAGCAGACGCTGCTCGCCAACTGGAAAGACGTTGTGTCGGCTTCCGAAAAACTGGCGCTGTTCTATGACCGCTGGGCGACCTTGTCGGATGCCGAAAAAATCACCTCTGCCGCCCCCGACCTGATCGAGGAAGTGGACGAGGAATATTCCAAGAAGGAAGGCATGTCTTTCCGCCGTATCAAACAGCATCTTGAAGAAGCGCAGCCGATCCGCGCGAAGATGCAGCCCGTTGATACCCCGACAAAAGCGGAATTCAGCCCCTGGACGAAGCCGCCGAAACTGGCCGAGCAGATCGAGGAAAACCCCTCGCTCAACTACGGCACGCGCCTGATCGAATACATCGAGCGTATGGTCTACGAAAAGTCCGGTGCTGTCGGCAAAAACAAGCTCTACAGCAAGCTGGTCAAGGCGATGGAAGAATACGGCCTGCGTGATATCACCCTGAAAGAGGGCGAGCGCAGCCGTCAAAAATCGGTTGAGTCGAGCCTGAACATCAGCGCCTTCGCTGACAAGGACCTCAACAAACAGGCGCAGATCGCCCGCAAGATCTTCTGCAACTATGTGCGCCAGATGGACCCCAGCATCGAGGCGGAGGATGACCAGATTATCACCTCCAAAAAATTCCTCGACGCGCTGAAACACGTCCAGTCCACCGAAACCGCGATGACCAACGAGCTTTTCGTGGCCAACCGCGACCCTGAGCAGCTTTATGCCGGCCAGCCGCTGGCGGAAGCGATCATCAAGGACGCAGCCGCCTACGTTCGCGAGAAGAAAAAGGTCGATTTCGATCTGGACGATCTGGTGCATCACGACGATTTCGTGGCAGCACTGGCGCTGCCGACAGTCGGTGCGAAAAACCTGGCCTCGATCTGGGACCAGAATATCCGCCCCATGATGCGTGACGGTGCGTCGCCCCAAGCCGATAATGCCGCAGCATCAGCCGATGGTGCGCAAGGCCCGGCCGCAAACCAGAACAGCAGCGGGGCACAGCGCCGTAACGATGGCCTGTCGATGGCGGAAAACACCTCCGCCCACGGTATTGCCACGACCAGTCTGCAAGTGCTTTACAGCGACGAAGAAGGCGAACGTGCCGTATCGGTGCATATTGTTCGCAACAACCTGCGCGACAGGACACTGGTTGTCGGTGAGAAAGTGCCGTCCAAGCTGCTGGCTGCTTTCCGCGAAGCCGGTGTGATCCACGTGGATCGCAACGACCCCGCGGCACAGGCCAAGGTGGAAACCGCGCTCAGCGATCTGACACGCGGCATGCCTGCCGTTGTGAAGGATCATCTGACCGATGCCTTCAAATACCGCAACACCGTGGACTCCGGCTACCTGCGCGAGCAGCATGGCAGCGCAGTGCCGAAGGACAAGGCGGCTGAAAAAGCCTTCCTGACCGAAGCGCGCGCGGAATACATGGAAGGCAAGGCATTGGCCGAGTTGATGGTTACGCCGGAAGTGACGATGTACTTCCCGAAATTCGTCACGAAAAAAGCCAACCAGGGGCCGCGCTAATTTGCGGATAGGCAACAGCAAATGCCCCAGCAACCGGGACAGGACATGACGCAGGAAACGTTAAAACAGGTGGGTGCCGCTGCGGCACAGCAGAATGCGATGGAACGCGGTGCGCGTTTTCTTGCGCATGGCACCCGCCTGTTTACCGTGCCCGCCGGATGGGAAAGCCAGATGATCCGTCAGGACAAAGGCGTTCCTTCCTGCGAAACGATGCTGGAGTTGGAAGCGGCGATGCGCGACGAAGATGTGCGTGTTATCTTTATTCCGCTGGATGCGCTGTTGACGGATGTGGACATCGAAAAAATTTGTGAACGCAATGGGGTCACAAAAACACTTTTCAAAGAGGTGAGGACATGAACGGGGGACGTTATATCAAGCAGGCAATCATTGCCGCGCTGTGCGAACATCCGGATCAGGAAAAATACAAGGCACGCGCCTTTTCGGGCGAGAATCTCGAAAAAGTGATGGATGCGCTTGCCGAACAGCGCAATACGCTGACCAAAGCCGATTTCTTTGCGCAGGATGACGACGGCAAATACCTGATCGACACGCCCGGCTTCTGGCGCAATTTCGACAAGGTTCTGGCGATTGTCAGCAAGTCGGGCGACAAGTTCACCATGGACGATTTCAGAAAGCCGCTCGGCCCGACGGAAGACGCGCGTACGCTGCTCGACAGCGCGCGCCAGCATGACGGCCTCGGCAAAATTTTCAAACAGGCTGTCTGGGAAGGCCGCTTCGACGAAATGGAACGCCTGTGGTATTACGTACCCACACCTTCGCGCCGCCAGTTGTTTCAGAATGACGGCAAGCTTGATATTTCGCTCAAGCGCAACATGCTCTCTGCCGAAGGGCGCGAGATGCCGGAAGACCGCCTTGCCAAAGCCGGTCTGACGCCGCATGACGTCTATCAGGCCTTCACCCAGAACGGCAATTACGAAGACGTGACACGCCGCCTTGCGCAAGCGGGAGACTGGATGCGCAAGGAATACCTGCTGCTGCCCGACAAAGACGGCTATACGGCTTTCTATGAACAGGGCGCATGGGATCGCTACAACGATCTGCATAAACGCATGCAGGCGCGCGGCGAACAGTTCGAAGTGTCGGATTTTATCCGCCAGATGGGCTATGGCCCCAACATGCTGACACGCGCCTATGAGCGCAACGCGCTTCAGCACGTTTTCGCTCCGCAACATTGGGTTGACCATCTGCCGGAAATGACAGGTTTGTGGTCAAAAGTTTTGTCGGGCTGGAAAACCGGCTCTTTCACCGTGCGTGAATTCGACAAATCCTATGCCGAAGCTGAAAGCATGACCTACGGCAAGCTGGTTGATTTCACCCGTTTTGAATCCAAGCAGGAATTGCTCCGTCCGCTCAATCCCGATGCCGTTGCCAGCGGTGCCGAAAAGCCGGTGCTGCCCATCGGGCTGAAAGCTTTTTGGGACAACATCGAGACGGTGCAGCAGAAACTGTCCAATATGGGCGCGCGCCTGATGCTTTCTGATCTGCGTCAGACCAGCGGCGAGCTGGAAGACAGCTGCCTGATCTCTGCCGTCAAGTTCGGCCGTTTTAACGACGTGCAGGACATCGTTCGCAAGGCGGGCGAAAAGGTCAGTATGAACGACTTTCTCTCCAAAGACCGTCACGGCAATACGGCTCTTAACCTGCTGGCCGAACGTGGCGAGCTCAATCAGGTCTTCCATCCGGATGTCTGGGCGGGTCGCCTTGACGAGATGAAAACGCTCTGGACACATGTGCGCGTCAGTGACCGTGTGCAGGTCGATTTCGATCAAGTCGAAGTTGCCGCACAGCAGGCAACGCTGCGTTTGCAGATCAACGACGATTTCGACTTCACGCTGAAGCCGCGCAAGCCGGGCAAAAAGCCCTGATCGGTTTTAACGTCTGATCTTAAAAACCCGCACTGGCAACAGGGCGGGTTTTTTATATTTGCGGATGAAAAAAACGCAGCGTGCGCTCTATGGCGCGCGCGTTTTACGAGCGTGCTGCGCGCGCGGGGCGCTCAGGCAGATATGCGGCGGCACTTGCAGGTCGGTTGAGTCATAGCGCAGCGGGTTGCCGTCGATATCCTGCACACGTCCGCCAGCGGCTTCGACAATCGCATGGCCGGGCGCGACGTCCCAGAATTTGGTGCGTCCGCCGCGGTTGACCGGATAAACGACCGAGGCATCCGCGCTGTTTTCCGCCACCTGACAGGCGCGCAGAATGCCGCTTTTGCCATCGATGCGCGCGGCCTCGCCAAATTGCTTGCTGAGATAGCCTTTGACCTTTGGCAGGTCGGCGCTGTTTTCGTTGACCAGAACGCGCAGTTCCTGCGACGAGCCGGCAGCGTTGCTGGACAAGGGCGACAAGGGCGCACGTGTACCATCGGCGCGCACTTCGGCGGCGCTGTCGGGGCCTGCCGCCACGTACATTTTATCCATGGCCGGATGATAAACAACGCCGAGGACGGGCTTATGGTCGACCACCAGCGCAATCGCGACGACAAAGGCGCCGGTGCGTTCGGTGAATTCACGCGTGCCGTCCAGCGGGTCTACCGTCCAGAACGTGCCGCCTGATGTATCAGGGATATATCCGGCTTCGACCGCTTCTTCGGAGACGACGGGGATATCGGGTGTCAGCGCCGCCAGCCGCGCAAGGATGACTTTTTCTGCCGCATGGTCTGCGTCTGTCACCACGCTGCCGTCTTTCTTGGCATAGGACTTGGTTGCGGGATCATTGTAATGCGCCATGATGACAGCACCGGCATCGCGGGCGAGCTGCTCGATGGCAGGCAGCAGGGCGGCGGGCACGGGGGGGGTCGAGGCGTCAGGTTTCATGGCCTTATTGTATTTCCATAGCGTTAATATTTCGTCAACCGGTACAAAACAGGCGAGAAGGCAAAAATTTCAATAAATTAGCCATTAAATAAATACCATATATTGACGGAGAGGGGCAGTAAATTTATGCTGTAACTATTGTCAAAATCATACAGAAGCGAAAGAGGGAGACCTCTATGAAACCAGCCCTGAAACCGGCGCTTGAAAATCTCGACAAAGCGCTCGCGCGTCTTGAAACAGCCGTCGATAAACGCCTGCAAACCAACGGCCACCAAAAGGTCGAGCCGCAGCTTGATCTGACCGCGCGCAATGAACGCGAAGTTAATCGCAAGATTGCCGCGCGTCTCGACCAGACGATTGATCGTCTTGAAACCCTGCTTAGCGAAGAAGAATAAGGCGAAGGAAAAAATCATATGGCCGAAGTGAATATCTCGATCAACGGGCGCATCCACGAAATCAGCTGCGACAGCGGGCAAGAAGGCCGCGTTGTCGATCTCGCTTCGTACATCGATCAGCGTCTGCAACAAATCGCGCGCAGCGGCGCGGCCTATAACGACGCACATCTTCTGGTGCTGACGTCGCTGGTTCTGGCCGATGAATTGTTTGAAACGCGCGAGAAGCTGGCTGCCGTATCGGCGGCACCTGCTGCTGCACCCGCCAAAGGCCGCAAAGGCGAGGCGCTGGCCGAGACGCCAGCCGCCAATCCGGAAGATGAAAAAGCGATGGCGCAGCTGCTGGAAAAACTGGCAAAGCGTATCGATGGCATCGCTTCACGTGTTCAGGCTGCCTGATCTGGCGTAAAAAAGCCCCTGATAACAGCCAAATAGCCCCAATTCCCGCACAGCCCCGCGGGAAACCCGTGACATTTACCGGGTTTGCCCCTACATTAGCGGCGGAAGGCTGCTGCGGCGGTCGCGTGAGACAGCACTATCCCAGAGGCCGATGTTTATTCGCCCGGGGGCTGTCCCTGGCCGGACCGTGGTCCGGTTATATGGTTCCCACCTTGTTGTACAAGGGCCTAGCGGATATCCCCGTCCACGGCGCAGGTGGCACCTTCCACTTATTTTTACCTGCGGGCGTGTCCGCAGATTGCAGCATAGGCCAGAGCCGGATTTTTCATGCACAGCAAAAACGAATTTCGTCAGGCCGCTTTTCAACGCCGCATGGCGCTTGATGCGGCGGCGCGCGCGGAATGGTCACAGCAAATGACGGCGCGTTTTTTGTCAGAGATCGACCTGCCCGCGGCGGGCGCGGTGATTTCCGGATACATACCGGTGAATAACGAAATAGATGTTCTGCCCTTGATGACCGAGCTTGTCGCGCGCGGCTATCGCTGCGCCGTGCCGCATAATGTGGAGAAAGAGCTGATCCTCGACTTCCTTGAATGGACACCCGAGACGGTGCTGTACAAGGGTCTCTATAATATCCCGCAGCCTGACCCTGCCAAAGCACAGGTATTGCTGCCTGATTTGCTCATCGTGCCGATGGTTGCTTTTGATCCGGCGGGCAGCCGCATGGGATATGGTTCGGGCTATTTCGACCGTACCTTTGCGCATTTGCGCCAGTTCCACAAATTTCGCGCTGTCGGTGCTGCCTACGAAGCACAAAAGTACGACAGCGTACCGGTTGATCGCTACGATTACCGCCTTGATGCGGTTGTGACCGAAGCCGCCGTCTATATAAACCCCGATAACGGAAAGCCCCTCTGATGAGAATTCTCTTCCTCGGTGACATTGTCGGCCGCGATGCGCGCGATGCGGTCACATCACAGCTGCCCGATATCCGCCGTGATTATAAAATTGATGCCGTGATCGTGAACGCCGAAAACGCAGCGCATGGTTTTGGCGTGACGGCACAGATTTGCGATGATCTTTACAAGTCTGGCGTTGATTGCATCACCACCGGCAACCATGTCTGGGACCAGCGCGAGATCATGTCCTATATCGACAGCACGCCGCGTCTTCTGCGCCCCGTCAATTTCCCCGAGGGTACACCCGGCCGCGGCGCCAGTATCATTGAAACCGCGCGCGGGCATAAGATACTTGTCGTCAACGCGATGGCACGTTTGTTTATGGATGCGATGGATGACCCCTTCGCCGCGATGGATAAACTCTGCAAGGCCTATCGCCTTGGCAAAGACGTGCAGGCGATCTTCCTCGACTTCCACGGCGAAGCGACGAGCGAGAAGATGGCCATGGGGCATTTCCTTGATGGCCGCGCGTCTTTTGTCGTCGGGACACATACACATGTGCCGACCGCCGATACACGCATCTTGCGCGGCGGCACGGGGTATCAGACCGATGCCGGCATGTGCGGTTGCTATGACAGCGTGATTGGCATGGATACGAATATCTCGGTCAACCGCTTTATTCGCAAAATGCCAGGCGAAAAAATGCGTCCGGCAGAGGGCCCTGTGACGCTCTGCGGGGTTTTGTTCGACGTCGATCCGGCCACGGGGCTTTGCACCCATGCCGTTCCCTTCCGCACCGGCGGTCAGCTCAGCACCGCCTTGCCATCCGCAGCCTGAAAAATAAACGGAGAAAAAACATGACCGGCCTTCACAAAAACAAAAACCTTTTGACCCGCGCACGGATTTTTTTCGTGGCAGCAGCGCTTTCCGGCGCGGTTGCGGGCGGGCTGATGCTATCGGTGCAGGCGCATAGCGAAAGCCGCGAGCAGGTCTCGCCTGCGGGCTTGCGCGTCGATCAATTGGTGATTGTCACGCAGGACGGCCTGCGAGAAAACTTCAACGTCGAAATTGCCGAAAACGGCCCCGACGTGCAAAAGGGCCTGATGTTCAGAACCGAAATGCCGCGCGATGCCGGCATGCTGTTTTATTTCGGCGGTGGCGAGGGTGACGTGGCGTTTTGGATGAAAAACACCCTCATCCCGCTTGATATGATTTTTATCCGTGGCGATGGCAGCATCGCGCATATCCACGAAAACGCTGTGCCGCAATCGCTGCAAAGCGTGCCATCCCGGCATCCGGTGGCGGCAGTGCTTGAGATCAACGGCGGCGAATCTGCTGCCCGCGGCATCAAAACCGGCGACCGCGTCGATCATCCTTATTTCCGCCGCACCCGTCCGATGGAGCCCGCGCCGCAAGAACAGCCGGACATCGCACCTCAAACGCCTGAAGAAAAAGCAGCCAAGGATGCCGAGACCGCGCCGCTGCCCAAACTTGAAATCAAGACGCCCGAGCGGATGGACCGCGGCTATGAACGCGGGCTGGATGCTGACCTGCAACAAAGATAAGCGGCGGTGCAGGGATAACCCTTTGGCGCCAAGGGGTTATGGGATTATCCCGCAAGTCCATGAAATAACTTGATTTTGATCGGGCCAAGAGCTATAAAAGGCTCTGCTGAGAAAAACGGAGTGTAGCGCAGTCCGGTAGCGCGCCTGTTTTGGGAGCAGGATGTCGGGGGTTCAAATCCCTCCACTCCGACCAGTTTTTCAAAAGCGAAAACAATAAATAGGTACGATCATGAAAGCCAGGATTTACAAACCTGCAAAGAATACGATGCAATCCGGACGCGCCGGTACGGCGCAGTGGGTGCTGGAATACGAACTCGAAACACCGCGCCGCCCCGAACCTCTGATGGGTTGGACATCTGCCGGTGATACGCTCAACCAAGTACGCATGAAATTTTCCAGCAAGGAAGCGGCGGTTTCTTTCGCCGAAAGCCATGCGATGGATTTCGTGGTTGCGCCAGAGCCGCAGCGTCGCATTATGCCGCGCAGCTATCTCGACAATTTCAAATATCGCAGCGCCGAAGAAGAAGCGTAAGCACGCCTTATATCTGTGGCGGTTTTTGTGGCGGCTTCGGCTTGTCCGCAGGGGCGGCCGTTTGCGGCTTCACGGGCGCCAGTACGCTTTGAATGTCTGGCTTGCTTTCCAGCGTTTTGTGGATCGGGCATTTATTGGCGATTTCCAGCAGGCGCTGACGCTGCGTATCGTCCAGCGGCCCCTCCAGCGTGATTTCACGCGTAATCACATCACGTTTGATATTGTCTGCGCCCGTTTCCTTGCGGTGAGTGAGTTCTACTGTGACGCTTTCCAGCGGCCATTTCTTTTGATCCGCGTACATGCGGATCGTCATCGATGTGCAGCTGCCCAGCGCAGCCAGCAGCATGTCATAGGGCGCAGGGCCGCTGTCGAGCCCGCCCATATCCTCCGGCTCGTCGGCGATCAGGACATGGCTGCCGGTTTTGATTTCCTGCGTAAAGCGGCCATCGCCGGTTTCGCGGACGGTGACTTTGGTCGGGTGCTGGGCCATGGCGCGCTCCTCGGCTTGGGGGATGGGGAGCCTTCAATTTACGCCCGCCAGACAAGCGCGGCAAGCCCGTAAACGGGCAGCTATACTGTAAAACAAGGACTTAGCCACATCAGATCGCAAAAACAGCCTCTTTTCCGACAATTCAGGCTTGCCAAATCCAGCCAATTTGATAAAAAAGCTGCACCACAGTGTTCCCTGGTAGCTCAGTGGTAGAGCAAGCGACTGTTAATCGCTTGGCCGTAAGTTCGAACCTTACCCAGGGAGCCATTTTTTCCGCTCAAGGCTGTCCGTGCCGCTCCTGCTCTTGCAGGGGGTTTTTGCTTGTGCGTTAATATTCCGGTCAGGCAGCGGAGGTATTCATGAAGCGGCGGCAGTTTTTACGGGCGGGGTTGATGTCGGCGGCGGGGGCCGCGGCGCTTTTGTCGGGCGGCGGGCTGGGGGCTTTGGCGCGGCCGCTGGAGAATGATCCCGACATGGCGCGGCGCGAGGCCGCCGAGGGCGTTGTCGTCAACGACGTCCACGGGCAGATCAGCCGCACACGCGTTGCCTATATCCGCACACCTTCCGATACCGCCGCGCTTGAAAAGGCGCTGGAGCCGGGCGGCGGCGTCGCCCTGAGCGGCGGACGTCATGCCATGGGCGGCCAGCAATTCGCCGCGGGCCGTCCGCTCATCGATATGCGCGCGATGGATAAAGTCATTCGCATCGACCGGGCGGCACGCACCGTCACGGCAGAGGCGGGGATCACATGGCCCGCGCTAATCGCCGCGCTCAACCGCGATGCGCCGGAGCTGTCGATCATCCAGAAGCAAACGGGAGCAGACGATCTGACACTGGGCGGCGCGCTCTCGGCCAATATACACGGGCGCGGTCTGGTCATGGCGCCGATCATCGGCGATGTGGAATCTTTTACCCTGCGCACCGCCAGCGATGGTGTGGTGACGTGCAGCCGCAGCGAAAACAGCGAATTATTCGCGCTGGCGATTGGCGGCTATGGGCTCTTTGGTGTGATCCAGACGGTGACGCTACGGCTGATGCCGCGGCGCAAGCTGCGGCGTGAAGTGCAGATGCTGAGGATTGACGCGCTGATGCCGATGGTCGAACAGCGCATCGCCGAAGGCTGCTGGTATGGCGATTTTCAGTACAAAACAGACCCTACTGCGGAAGATTTTATGCGCACGGGTGTTTTTTGCTGTTACCGTCCGGTCGAAGACCACGCGATTTTAAGCGAGACGGCGCGCAACCTGTCGCTCGAAGACTGGCAGTCGCTTTACGATCTTGCGCATGACGACAAAAAAACCGCCTTTGAAAAATACAGCGCCTATTACCTTGCCAGCCACGGCAATGTCTATTGGTCGGACAGTCACCAGACCAGCACCTATCTCAAAGACCAGAACGTCAAATACGATACGGAGAGAAAAAACACCGCAAAATCGTCACTGGTCATCAGCGAGATTTATGCGGAGCGTGAAAAGCTTACCGAGGTGATGGAGGCCTGCCGCGCCGCCGCCCTCCGGCGTGGTATGAATATCGTTTACGGCACGGTGCGGTTTATCGAACAGGATACAGAAAGCTTCCTGCCTTGGGCGCGCAAGAAATATGCTTGCATTATTTTTAATCTTCATGTGCGCCATACCGTGCCGGGTCTGGCCAAGGCACAGGAGGATTTCCGCACGCTGTTTGATATCGCGCTTGACCACGGCGGCAGTTTTTATCTGACCTATCACCGCTGGGCGCGCAAGGAACAGGTGCTCAGCGCCTATCCGCAAATGCACGAATTCCTTGCGCTCAAGCGTAAATACGACCCTTACGATAAATTCGTCAGCGACTGGTACGCGCATTACCGCGAGATGTTTCCGATTTAAAACGCAAACAATGCGGGCGGATTTACCCGCGTTCGCGGATCATGGTCACCGCCCGCTCCGCCGCGTCGTGGAAGGGCAGGAAAACCACATGTGCGCCAGCCGTGCGCAGCATGCCGTCCTGCCGCGGATCGTGGGTGGAGACGGCGACTTTGCCCGCGTATTTCTCTTCGCGCAGCGCATTCAGCAGCATCAGACGCGGATCTTCGTGCGTAACGCCCGTATCGTGCTGCGGCATGGCGGAAATCACCCAGCGCGCCTGACCAAGCGGCAGCGAGGCGATAAATTCCGGATCGCAAGCATCACCATAAACGGCCGGATGCCCCAGCGTGCGCCATTTACGCACTTCGTCGGGGTTAAAATCCACGCCCAGCAGATGATAGCCCGATGCGCGCAGGTGGTGCGCGATGGCCGTGCCATAGCGCCCAAGGCCAAACAAGATGACATCGTAATGCGCTTCGCTTCGCGGGACGGTGGCGTGTTCTTCGTCGCCCACTTCGCGGTGCGGCGTTTTACGCTCGAAAATACCCAGTCCGCGTTCCAGCCAGCGGTACAGCGGATGCGCATAGGTAATCATATAAACCGACAGCGCGATGGTAATCAGCCCGACCAGCGTGACAAGCCCCAGCGCGTCCTTGTTGACATGGCCAAGGGTCAGACCCATCGCCATAAAGATCAGCGAGAACTCGCTGATCTGCGCCACCGTCAAACCGGCCAGAAAACCGGTGCGTTTGCGGTATCCCATCGCCCCCATAATCACCATCACAATCAGCGGATTGCCGATCAGGACAAAAGCCGAGAAGATCAGGGCCGGCCAGACCTGCGCGCCCAGCAGACTGAGATCCAGCTGCGTGCCAAGCGCGATAAAGAAAAACAGCAGCAGGAAATCACGCAGCGAAGAGAGCCTTGCAATCAAAGCCTCGCGGAACGGCGTGGAGGCGAGGGAGACACCGGCCAGCAGCCCGCCCAGTTCCTTGCTGAAACCGAAATGGTCGCCCAGTGCCGCCAGCAGCGCCGCCCAGCCGATGGCGAAAGTAATCAACAGTTCCGGCGAGCGGGCGATGCGGTTCATCAGCGGCGTTGCGGCAAAGCGCATAAACAGCGCAACCAGCGCCAGCATACCCGTGCCGTAGAGCATGACTTCGATGATGCGGGCAACCGCGCTTTGTTCGCCGGCGTCCTGCGATACGCCAAAGGCCGACAGCACCATCATGGCCAGAACGACCACCAGATCCTGCACAATCAGAAAGCCGATGGCGATGCGCCCGTGCAGCGAGTCGACTTCTTTTTTATCCGACAGCAGCTTGACGATAATAATGGTGCTGGAAAACGTCAGCGCGACGGCGACGTAAAGCGAGGTCATATGGCCAAGGCCAAGCGCGATGCCAATAAAATAACCGATGATGGATGTAAAAGCGACCTGCCCCAGACCCGTGGCCAGCGAGACAACGCCCATCGTGCGGATCAGTTTAAGATCAAGCTTGAGCCCGACCAGAAACAAAAGCACGGCAATGCCCAGCTGCGCCAAAAGTTCGATATGCGCCTGTGACCGGACAATATCGATGCCCGAAGGCCCGACCAGTACACCCGCCGCAATAAAGCTGACGATCATCGGCTGGCGCAGGTAAAGCCCGACCAACCCGATTGCCGAGACGATCATCAAAAGCGCCGTCAGCTCGTAAAAAACCGATGTATGCAAAAAGTCAAAAGATGGCATGCCTGTCCCCGTATGGCTTCGGGCATTAGACACGATTTGAACAGGCTTTGCCACAGCAGAAGGGCGACAATATGAAAAAAAAGGAGGGCGTCTAAAAATGCCAATTGCGCGGGGTAGAGTACTCTCCTAGACTTTTAAAATATTTTCGCGCGGTGTTGCGCAGGTTTTTTCAGGGGACATTCAAAATGGCGATCATACCAGGCACGAACGGCAACGACACACTCACCAGCGATCCGGGCACCGATACGCTCATCGGTCTTAAAGGCAATGACCTTTACATCGTTGATGACGAGACGGATGAGATCATCGAACTGGCGGGTGAAGGCATCGATACCGTGCGCGCCTCTGTTTCTTACGTTCTGGCCGACCATGTTGAAAATCTGGTGCTGACCGGCGCGGGCGATATCAACGGCACGGGCAACGATCTCAAGAACACAATCACGGGCAATACGGGCAGCAATACACTGGACGGCGGCGCGGGTGCGGATGTGCTGGCGGGCGGTCTGGGCGATGATACCTATATCGTCGATCTGCTGGCCTCCGGTACCAAGGCGGTCAAGCTGGAAGACAAAGTGACGGAAGCGAAGAACGCGGGCATCGATACGCTGACGCTGCGCACCACAGGCGGGCTTGGGCTGACGCAGGCGGCAACGCTGAAGCTGGCCGCGAATATCGAGAACCTCGATGCCTCCGCGACAGGCGCGAACCTGCTGAACCTGACGGGCAATAATGATGTGAACATCCTGACCGGAAACGATGCCGGAAACACGCTGGATGGCGGCAAAGGCGCGGATACGCTGATCGGCGGGCTGGGCGACGACGTTTATATTTTCGACGATGTTGCCGATGTGGCGATTGAAGACGTGGGCGAGGGCAACGACCTGATCCGCATCATGTACAAAAATGCCAGCAAGACTGTCCCCATCGTCATCGACATGAATGACTATGCGAATATCGAAGGCGTGACCGTTGTCGGCGCAGGTCTTTTCAACATTGTCGGCACAAACGACGGCAATACCATGACGGGTAACGCCTCTGTTAACGTCATCACGGGCGGCAACGGCGATGATGTGATCGACGGCGGCAAGGGCGCGGATACGATGGAAGGAGGTTTGGGCAATGACACCTACTTCGTCGACCATAAAGACGATGTTATCATCGATACGGGCGGCACGGATGAAGTGCGCGCGGCGATTTCCTATACGCTGGCCACAGGTTTGGAAAATCTGGTTCTGACGGGCACGGGTGCGATCAACGGCACAGGTAACGCGCTGGACAATACGCTGACCGGCAATACCGGCAATAATACGCTGGATGGCGGCACAGGCGCGGACGAAATGATTGGCGGTAAAGGCAATGACACCTATATCGTCGATAATCTTGGTGATGTTATCACCGAACTTCTGAACGAGGGCACGGATACGGTGCGTACCGCCATGACATATACCCTTGGCGACCACCTTGAAAACCTTGTGTTGACCGGCACGGCGAATGTCGATGGTTTCGGCAATGCCTTGGTGAACACCATCACGGGCAATGCCGGTAACAACACGCTCGACGGCGGCGCGGGCGCGGATGTGCTGGTTGGCGGCGCAGGCAATGACACCTATGTTGTCGACCTGCTGTCCACGGGCGGCAAGACGGTGAAGCTGGAAGACAAAATTACCGAAGCAAAGAACGGCGGCGTGGATACGCTGCAACTGCGTCTTGGCGGCGGCTTTGCGCTGACACAATATGCGACCTTTACGCTGCAAAACGAGATCGAAAATCTGGATGCCTCGGCCACGGTGGCCGAGACGCTCAATTTCAAGGGCAACGCGCTGTCGAACGTTATTATCGGCAATGATGCGGCGAACCTGATCGACGGCTTGGCGGGCAACGATATACTCTACGGCGGCGACGGCGACGACACGCTGCTCGGCGGCGCAGGTAACGATATGCTCTACGGACAAGCCGGCGCAGATGTGCTGACCGGCGGCGCGGGGCGCGACCGTTACATGTACAGCTCGGGCGCTGAATCGACATTGGCCGAAATGGACAGGCTCACAGATTTTAACGCAACCGACGACCGCATCACGCTGGAGTTCGGCCGAGGATATACCGTTCAGATCAGCGCGCCTTTTGCCTATAACGATTCGGTAGAAGATACCATTGCGGATATTGCGCTGAACGGTGCAGATGATACCATCTTCTTTTTCACCGATGGCACGCATGCTTATATGTACGTCAACGGCGATGGTAACGGTGCAGAAAGCTACGATGGTCTGCTGCTGCGTTTTGACGGGCGCACGAGCGCGCCGGGTGTGAATATCGTCGAACAGGGCGTCGTTTTTGAAGCGGAAGGCGCGCAAGCTGCCTTTAACCCTGGCGATAAAGTGATTGGCGCGCTATCTGTCTTTGGCGATGTCGACGAATTTTCGATCAGCACGGGGCAGTCGGGTCAGCTGACGATTTATTTTGATGCGCCGACGAGTTTCCTGGCATCGCAACCGGCCTATAAGGTTTCGGTACGCAATCCGGACGGTGGGCTTATCATGGAATGGACGGCCGGTGGCGACCGCGGCTTTACGGTGCCTGTGGATGATGGCGACTATGTCGTGCGCATCGAAGGGTTCCAGTCGAACCGTTTCAGTGCAGATGAATACAGCTTTACCACAGCGCTTGAATCGCATAGCAGCGAAGATCTGGGTGATACTGTTGCGCGCGCGATCACAGAGGTGGGGGAGATACACAGCTTCCGCTACGAATTCACGGCCGGTCAGCTCTATACCTTTAATCTCGCGCAGACTGGCGCTGCCATCGACCTTAAAATCCGCATCTTTGACCCGACAGGGCGCGAGGTTTTTGTTAAAGACGATACGTCCTATTTCGTCACGGATGACGAAGAGGTTTTCCGCGCAGATCCGAATGGCGGCTTTATCGCCCCTCTGTCCGGCGACTATATCGTGACGGTAGAGGCGGTGAAAAACGTCGGCAGCCCGATCAAGGAGAGCATCCACGATACGGCCGGCGCTGAAATGGACTACGTCAATATCGGCCAAACCGGCAGCTATACGCTGCTGGTGGACGAGGTGAGCATCGACAGTATGGCAGAGCGGCTGATACAGGGGGCGCGCTGGGACAGTGGCGATCCGCTCGACCGCGGCACGCCTGTCGTGATTAACTTCAGCTTTGATGCAACCTTGTCGGGCGAAATGCTGGCGAACGAGGTGGCTCTAGACTTTGTCCAGTTTAGCTCTTACCGCACCTTTACCGCCGCGCAGCAGCAAGTCACGCGTGACCTGCTGGCTGAAATTTCCAAAGTGGCCGGTATCACTTTCAACGAAGTGGCGGCAGGCACGGGCGACCTCAACTTCGGCTGGCTGAAATCGAATATGGGCGATGAGGGTGCTGCCTTCCTGTTTGATGAAAACGGCGATGTACAGTTCATCTTTGACGACCAGCCTGCGGGGCAGTTTGAAATCACCTCGGCTTTTGTGGCGATGATGTATACGGGCAGCAGCCCGAATTCGCTCAACCTCAATACGGGCGAGCTGAAATTCACACTGGCACATGAAATCCTGCACGCACTTGGTTTGCAGCATACCGGCGTCTATGATAGCGGTTACGGCCCGCAGGTCGGGGTGCAGGAGGGGATGGATAGCACGGCGTTCTCTCTGCTCAGCTATATCAACAAACTCGACAGTTCTGTCTTCCCGTTTCTGCCGCAATTGCTGGACGTGGCGGCGCTGCAGGCGCTTTATGGTGCGCCCGCGAATGCCAATACGGGAGATACAGATTACGTCTTTAACTCAAAGACGACCGAATATCTGACAACGATCGTTGATAGCGACGGCTTTGATACGATTGATGCCAGCGGCCAGACATTGGGAAGCATTATCCATTTGCAAGATGGTGCGCTCAGTTCTATCGGCATCATCGGAAAGATCGCCGATGTTTCTGCGGCGGAGCTGGCCAAGGCGATAACGCCCGGCGAACTGCTCGATCAGGCGCGCTATAATATCGCCATCGCCAAGGGCACGATCATCGAAAACGCTACGGGCGGCAGCGGCAACGACTATATTTCGGGCAATGCCGAAAACAATAGGCTGATGGGCGGTGCGGGCGATGATATCCTGCTCGGCCTTGACGGTGATGATTGGCTGTTTGGCGGTGCGGGTGCCGATATCCTGACAGGCGGCGACGGCGCGGATCATTTCGTCTTCGATAACCTCTCCGGTGTCGATACCGTCACGGATTTCGACGATGGTGACGGCGATGTGCTGGAACTGGGCAACCTGCTCAGCGGGTTTGACCCGCTCGACGATGATATCGCCGATTTCGTGCGCCTGAGTGTGGCGGGCGACGATACGCACGTCGAAGTGCGTACATCGGGCACGGGCGACTGGACGCAGCTGGCGACGCTGGCTGGCGTGACAGGGCTTGGCACGGCGCAAGAACTGCTGGATGACGGCAACCTGAGTGTCACGCCGATCCTGCTCTGAGCTTTGGCATAGATCAAAAAAAGCGCCGGTAGAAAAACCGGCGTTTTTTTTATATTTATAAATAACGGTATCAATTGGAGGCACGGGCCGGAATCGAACCGGCATACGAGGATTTGCAGTCCTCTACATCACCATTCTGCCACCGCGCCATCTCGGGAAGCCTGTTGTAGCCGAAAATCGGTGGCGTCTCAAGTGGGCGGTACTGTTCAAACGGCTTAAAAACGTATAAATATGACGGCAGTAGACCTCGTGCATAAAAAAGCTTTGATTTTTTGTGCAGGAGGGGCATAATACAACCTGTGGCTGTAATGCCGCGCAACTTTTGGATGTGCGATAAATGCAAAACTTTGATATTGCCCGTGAAAATATGATTTTCAGCCAGCTGCGGCCGAGCGGTATCTCTTCGCCGGCGCTGATTGCGGCCATTCATGCTGTCCCGCGCGAACAGTTTGTGCCGCGCCATTTGCAGCGCATCGCCTATGTGGACGAGGATATCGACGTTGGCGGCGGCCGCTTTTTGTCAGAACCGATTGTGCTGGCCCGTCTGCTGCAGGCGCTGGATGTCGAGCCGGGCGATGTGGTGCTGGATATCGGCTGCGGCACGGGGTATTGCGCGGCCTTGCTGGCGCAAATGGCGGCGACGGTCGTGGCCATCGAAGAAAATGCAAACATGGCCGCCGAGGCGGAGCGTCTGCTGCGCGCGCTGGATATTTGCAACGTGGCCGTGATCCAGCAGAAAAGCCTGCCGGAAGGTTATCCGGCACAGGCACCCTATCGTAAAATTCTCATCAATGGTTCGGTCGCCGATGTGCCCGAGGCTATTCTCTCCCAGCTGGCCGATGGTGGCCGGTTGGTTACGGTTCTTTCAAACAAGGGGCATATGGGCTCCGCGGTTTTGTTTACCCGGACGGGCGACAGTTTTTCAAAGCGTGTGCTTTTCGATGCGGCCACGCCGACACTGTCCGGATTTGAACAGCGGAAATCATTTGATTTTTAAATGACATTTTC
>JAUXOC010000084.1 GCA_030682495.1 Alphaproteobacteria bacterium
CGGCAAGATACTTGATGCAATCTTCGATTCTTCACTGTATGTTCATGCGGGTTTTGCCAAACCTGGCCAGCCGGCGGATGTCGTGCGGCAGGGGTGGCGTGATGCCTATGCAAGGGGGCGGGAGAAATCCCGCGGGCAGGGCGTTTAAAAAATTAAGCGGACGCGGCACCGAAAAGGTCGGAGCCGGGTCTGGTTGTTATTGAGAACTATTCAGGAGTGGATGCGCGGATGGTCGCGAAAGCAAACGAAGATCAGGAAAACGAAACCGTAGCCGACGATGCGGAGGATTCTCCCCTTCAGGGCGGCCTTCTTGCGAAGGTTGTCAAGAAGCTGATCGCCAAGGGCAAGGAACGCGGCTACGTCACCTATGACGAGCTGAACAAAATGCTGCCCGCCGGTGAATATACGTCTGACCAGATTGACGAGACGATGGCGACGCTGTCTGACATCGGCATCAACCTGATCGAAGACGCCGACGCCGAAGACGAAGTTACCGAAACCAAAGAGGCCGACGAAGAAGAAGGCGATGCCGGTAATCTCGCCGAAACCGATCTTGGCCGCACCGACGATCCTGTGCGCATGTACCTGCGCGAAATGGGCTCTGTCGAACTGCTTTCGCGCGAAGGCGAAATCGCCATCGCCAAGCGGATTGAAGCCGGACGAGAAATGATGATCGGCGGCATCTGCGAAAGCCCGCTGACCATTCAGGCAATTATGACGTGGCACAAAGCGCTGGAAAACGGCGAAATGCTGCTGCGTGATATCATCGACCTTGAAGCAACCTACGGCGATAACGACGCGCCGGCCGATCCGGCTGCATCGGGCGATGACGCCGCCAGCGCGCGCGCCAAAGCCATCCAGCAGGCCGTTGCCGACAAGCTGGAAAAGAAAGAAAAAGAACGCGCGAAAGAAGAAGAAGCGCGCAAGAAAGCCAAAGCCAAGGCCGCCGCGAAAGCCGCCGCGACCGATGACGTGCTGATCGATGACGAGCCGGAAGTAAAGCCCGTCGAGGACGACACCGAAGACGAAAGCAGCCTCTCCCTCGCCGCGATGGAGGAAGAACTGAAACCGCAGATCATCGAAACCTTCAAGATGATTACCAAGGCATACAAAAAACTCGCCAAGGTGCAGGAAGAACGCCGTCTGGAGCTGGAAAAGAGCAAGGAAGTTCCCAAGCGTCTGGCCGACAACTACCGCAAGTGTAAGTCGGAGCTTGTCGATCTGATGCAGTCGGTGCGCCTGAATATCTACCGCTCCGAACAGCTGATCGAACAGCTTTACAACATGAACCGCAAGGTCATCGGCCTTGAGGGGCAGGTCATGCGCATGGCCGTCGATTGCGGTGTGTCGCGCGAAGGCTTCCTCGAAGAATGGCCGAACAACGACAACAACCCGCGCTGGATGACCAACGTTGCCAAGCTGAAAGGCAAGGGCTGGCCGAAATTCTCTGAAAAGCACAAAGACGACGTCAAGAACGTGCGCGAAGAGATTGAAAAAATCGCCGCCACCTCCGGCCTGCCGCTGAAAGAATTCAAGCGCATCGTCCATACTATTCAAAAAGGCGAACGCGAAGCCGGCAAAGCGAAAAAAGAAATGGTCGAGGCCAACCTGCGCCTTGTGATTTCGATTGCCAAAAAATACACCAACCGCGGCCTGCAATTCCTCGACCTTATTCAGGAAGGCAACATCGGCCTGATGAAGGCCGTGGATAAATTCGAATACCGCCGCGGCTATAAATTCTCCACCTACGCAACATGGTGGATTCGTCAGGCGATCACGCGCTCCATTGCGGATCAGGCGCGTACCATCCGTATTCCGGTGCATATGATCGAGACGATCAACAAACTGGTGCGCACCAGCCGCCAGATGATGCACGAAATCGGGCGAGAGCCGACACCGGAAGAGCTTTCCGAACGTCTCGGCATGCCGCTCGACAAAGTGCGCAAGGTCATGAAAATTTCCAAAGAGCCGGTTTCCCTCGAAACCCCCGTCGGGGACGAAGAAGACAGCCAGCTCGGCGATTTCATTGAAGACAAAAACGTCATCCTGCCGGTGGATGCCGCGATTCACGCCAACCTGCGTGAAACCACAACGCGCGTGCTGGCCACGCTGACCCCGCGCGAAGAGCGTGTGCTGCGCATGCGCTTCGGTATCGGCATGAACACCGACCATACGCTCGAAGAAGTCGGCCAGCAGTTCTCCGTCACGCGTGAACGTATTCGCCAGATAGAAGCGAAAGCGCTGCGGAAGCTCAAACACCCCTCGCGCTCGCGCCAGCTGCGCAGCTTCCTCGATACCTGATTACCCCCGCAAAAATACCGCGCGCGTTTATTGTGACGCGCCGGTGCGGGGCGGTGGGGCCTGTAGCTCAGTTGGTTAGAGCGGGCCGCTCATAACGGTCTGGTCGGGGGTTCAAGTCCCTCCGGGCCCACCATAACAAAAACCGGTTTCAGGTTAGGGGGCTTGAAGCCCCCGAAGGATAAAAATTGGCAAGCGTGGCTTGCGGGTTCAAGCTTCGCTA
>JAUXOC010000073.1 GCA_030682495.1 Alphaproteobacteria bacterium
TGTGCAGCCGATCAATTACCCGACCGTGCCGCGCGGCACCGAACGCCTGCGCCTGACGCCGACGCCGTTGCATAGCGATCAGGACATGCTCGACCTGCGTGATGCGCTTTTGGACGTCTGGGTAGGTCTCAGCCTGCGCAAGGCGGCATAGATTTTATCATCATGGTGACGCTTTGATTTCCGCCATCAGTGCGGGCGGCGGCGTATGGTGGGTAGCTTCATAAGCGTGATATCGCGCTCTGTTTTGGTGACGGGCGGATGCGGATAAAGCTCCTCGCAGCGCTCGTTGATCACAATATTGTCTTTGCGCACCGGCTTGATCTTTCCCTGACGTGTGACGGCGAAATGGCTGTGCAGTTTCAGGCTGACCTGCCAGAAAGATTCTTGCAGCTCCGCCGATGTTTTGCCGAGGGCAACGACTTTATGGGCATCCTTGCCGCGCGGCGGCCGTGGCTTTTTGCGCAGCTTTTTTGCTTCCGCCGCCGTGATCACCCGCGCCGCGACGATGTAGAAAGCCGAACAGTTCTGCTGGTCGTCCTGTGCGTCATAGGGGTCTTTGCTGTCCGTGGGGCTGTCGAAAAAATAAAACTCCACGGCATTCGGCGGAATGTCCAGTTTGCGGATATCGCGGTCTTGCACTTCATGCACAATCGCGCTGCCGGCCGGTATTTTTTTATGCGGCACGATATATTCGACAAAGGTTCTCATATGTTTCATGGGGCTTCGGCTCAGGGCGCGGGCGGCGGCGATGGCGGGCGGCGGCGCACAGCGCCCAGTCTTGGCACCAGCACGTCTTTTTGCAGCACGGGATTAAACGCATCAGCCATGTCCTGCGCCGTATAGGTGGGTTTTGTCGCCGCCCGTGCCGGATAAATCTGTTCGCGCCGCGCATTGATAACGATATGGCGGTCGGTGACGGGCTGTATGGCATTGCTGCGTGTGATAACGAAAACCTCGTGCGCGTCAATGCGCGGATCCCACTGCATGCGGTTTGAAAAGTTTTCAAAATGATCACCGCCGACCAGCTTCTTGACAGCCGTGCGGTCCAGCGTTTCGTGCGCCAGCAGATAGACTTTGGATATTTGTTCCGGCTGCAAAAGGCTTTCTGCGGGCGTCAGGCCGGCGGGCGCGTCATAGAAATAAAAGGCGCAGGCGGCGGGCGGCACGTCCAGATCGTCCAGACTGCGACTTTCCACGGCGAAAGGCACGGCGATGCCTTTTTGCGGCGCGCTCTTGTCCGGCACAATAAAGGCCGCATAGGTCTGTGTTTTTACTTTCTGAGCCATGTTTTTTTTTAGCACAGGCTGGCGGCGGACGATAGGGCAGCCTGCCCCACTGAAATAACCATTCTTTTCATGGGTTTATCTACGCAAAGAGGAGGGGTTCTGGTGAAACGTGTGCAGCGTGCTTTCGTAGGCCGCCTTCTGGGCATGAGGCGATGCATAATTTTCAACGTTCAGAAAGACGCCCGCATTCTCGCCATGACGAATATGCATGTGATAGTCGGTGATGATACTGGCCTGCTGCTCCACGTTATAGGCGCTGAGCGGTTTGTCCTGCGTTAGCCTGTATTCATAGTGCTGGTGATGATTGTTATTCGGCAAAATGCGGCTGTAATTTTCAAACGCCAGCTTCAGTGCTCCGGGCATCAGCCCGTTTTGTCCCTGCCAGACATGCGCGGTTTCGTGCATCAGCACGTATCTGTAATAATCGTCGTGGCAACGGCTGTAATCGTCGCTGCATTTATTGTCTCTCATGACGATGACGTTTTTATGCGTGACTCCCTCGGCGCCCTGAACGTTCAGCCAGAAGTCGGCCGCCCTGGAATGATGAATACGGACTTTGTTGTAATCGATGGAATCGCGGAATACCTCCCGCAGCATGACCGTTTCACCGTCGGTCAGTACACGGCCGGGCAGGTTCGGCAGCGCCACCTGGTCGATACCCACCAACGTGGCGGCGGTCAGCAACACCGTGCGGCAGGCCTTCAGCCAGACCGGCGCCTTGCTGGCCACGGCTTTGCGTAATCCCGCACCGATCATCTGCGCCGCTTTTGATTCTTTGATACGTTTAAACATAATCCATAAAGACTATCAAAAGAGCCTTTTGTGTCAAGTCATAACGAAATATTGTAATAATGTTGCTTTACGAAGCGGAACGTTTGGGGTACAAATTGAGTCATTTCATTTTATGAGTATCCATATGCGCGGCTTCTTTTTCTCTCATTGGCCATTAGTTCCTTTCTTGCGAAGAGTCAGCCGTCATACGAGAGTTTCGGTCATCCTCTTGATGTGCCTGTTTTTGAGTGGATGTGTGGAACTGTGGCTCGGCTCCAGAATGCTGGCGGGTCAGATCAACCCCAAACCACGTATAGAATTTCAGCAGGCATTAAAAAAAGCAGAAGAGGGCGATATTGAAGCACAGGTAAAAGTTGCGGACTGGCTTTCAGCGGGTTGTATGGGGAGATGTGCTTTCGGATCGATGGAGTGGCGACCTGCCTGTGATCCGGAAAAATCAACGATGTGGTATACGCAGGCGGCTGAGGCCGGAAATGTCAGCGCGCAGCGCCGACTAGCTGAGATATATAGGCACGGGCTTATGAAGCAAAAACTAGATATGCAGACTTCTCTTACTTGGTATCGCCGCGCCGCCTCACAGGGCGATAGGTCGTCCATTTACCAGCTTGCGGAAATCTATGATAACGGACGCGGCGTACCGGAAGACAAGGTAGAGGCCGCAGGCTGGTATTTGCAGCTGGCAACAAAAAATGAACCCGGGCATGCCCGGATGCGTCTGGCAGAAATGTATGCCAAGGGTGAGGGGTTGCCGCAAGATACAGAGGCGGCGCGCGCATGGGGACTAAAGGCGGCGATAAATGGCCCTGCGCCCTACCTTCCGAGGATGGCAGTTATTTTTGCAGAAGCCCCGCCGCCTGATTATACGGAAGCCTATTACTGGGCCTTTCTGGCGCAGGAACGTTTCTTGAGGTGGCGTACAGCTCTCAGCCGAGATCAGTATCTTGCCGAAATTGAAAAGCAGCTATCTGAATACAGCGCACACCTTACTGAAGAGCAAGTGACGGGCACCCAGGTGCGCGTCAAGGCTGATTTGGCGCGTTTCTTTCGCTGAGACAACGCCTGACC
>JAUXOC010000091.1 GCA_030682495.1 Alphaproteobacteria bacterium
CCGCCTTTTTCAAATTCAGCGCCATCGGCTGCCCCATAATGCCGGGGCCGATGAAACCGAGTTTTGTCTGGGTCATGGAGTATCCTTTCTGCGCGGGCGCGATATAAGCCATTATACCGCCGAGATATTCGCGTCAATTCGTGCTCATTCGCGGTTCGACAGTTCTATCATAAACCGCGAATGAACGCGCATTTTTTATTTCCTGCGGAACCCGCGCTCTCCCCTCAAATGTTTCTCAAGCCGACGGCGGTTTCGGCTGCGGGTTTGGTTTGCGGCTGCGGGGTTTTTTGGCGGCGGCGGTTTTGAACTGTGGCGCCAGATGCAATTTGCGCACGGCAGCGGCGAGTTTTTGCCCCGACAGCGGAATCAGTTTTGATTCGCGCGTATAGAGCAGCGCACATTTGATCTGCTTGTCCGGATAAATCTGCTGGAGCGCGAGGCGGTAAGACGCCATCTGCGCCACATATTGATACTGCACCTGCGCTGCGGATTTGGGCACTTTGCGGCTGTTTTTGAAATCGACGATCAAAACGGTTTTATCATCGACGACAAGGCGGTCGATCTGCCCTGACATCATCTGTTTCTTGCCGTCTTTTTCAAACATACCGTTGATGGTGACTTCCGCGCGCGAATTGGGACCGAAGATGGCGCCGAAATCGGGGTCGTTCAAAATCGACAAAACCTGTTTGAGCGATTGTTCCTGATCTTTTTCGCTGAGCCCCCATGCCGGTTTGGCAAGAAATTTTTTGGCGGCGGCTTCGCGCGCTTCGGGCGCAACGGCGGGCAGGAATTCAAACAGGTTATGCACGACTGTACCCAGCTGGCGGTGGTACATTTCCCCCGCACCTTCGAGCGGGGAGGCAGCGCTGTAATCATCCGTTGTTTTTTTGTATTCGGACGGTCTGAATTTTTCGACCGGTTGCTGGTTCGCCGTCGGCGCGCTGCGTGCCCAGACCGGAATACCCGTTGTGCGTTTTTTGCCGAGCGGCTTCACGCCATCGGGCTGCGGGGCTGCGGTTTGTTTGACGTCGAAGCGGAGGATTTTTTGTTCTTCCGGTGCGTCTTCGCCGCCCGCATTGTCGTTCGCGGCGGGTTTGACATCGGCAGATTCCGTTTTCGGCGCATCGATGATTTTCACCTGATCGCCGAGGTTTTGTTGCAACCCCTGCGCGATCAGCGAATACCAGCTTTTTTCCTGTATCTTGTCGCGGTTCTGGCTGCCGTAGACGTAAAGACGGTCGCCCGCGCGCGTCATGGCGACGTACAAAAGGCGGCGGAATTCGCGGTCGCGTTCCTGCTCGGCACGTTCGCGTTCATTGGCAAAAATACGGCTTTCCTGATCTGCGCGCGGCACCCAGAGAGGGACTTTGCGCTCGCCCTCTGGCCACAAGAATTTCGGCCTTGCGCGCGTGTTATCGGCGGGGATGCCGGTGGTATCAGGCAAAATCACGATGGGCGCTTCGAGGCCTTTGGCGCCATGCACCGTCATGATATGCACGCGCGGGGCGTCGGAATCGAGGTTGATCTCGCGCTTGACCTCCGCTTCGCCTGCATCCAGCCACGCAAGGAATCCCTGCATGCTCGGCACGTGTATTTTTTCGAACCGTTCGACCGCGTTCATAAATTCAACCAGCGGGTCTTCCGCTTCGAAGCCAAGGCGCGTGTAAAGCGCGTTCAGCCCCGATTTGGGATGCGCAGGGCAGGCATCCATCAGCACCGATGAATAAAATTCATAAGGACGCTGCGCCGTCATGCGGTCTTGCAGACCGGACAGATATTCAAACGCCGATTTGTAGATCGCGCCTGCTTTGGGGTCGGCGGCTTTGTCTTTCAGTGCCGCCCACAAATCCGCACCGCGGCCAACGGCGAGATCTTCCAGCTGTTTGTCTGTCATGCCGATAAGCGGCGATTTCAGCACGCTGGCGAGTTTATAATCATCTTTGGGGAACAAAAGCACTTCACCGAGCGCCACCAGATCCATCACGACAATCTGTTCGCGCAGCGACATGCGGTCAGCACCGGCAACAGGAATGTCGCGTTTTTTCAGCGCGCGCACCATATGATCGACAAAAGCCGAACGGCGGCGCACCAAAATCATGATATCCGCAGGGTTGACGGGGCGTTTACGGCTCGGCAGCTCTTCGCCCTTGTCCAGCCAGTCTTTGATCTGATCGGCGATTTTATCGGCCAGATCGGCGGCAGGGTCGGACACGTCTTCGCTTTTCAGCGGCAGCGACCACGGCGTGGCTTCTGCCGGCTGTTTGGCGCGGATGATGGGGTGAACTTCAACAAGGCCGGCCTGCCCGCGGCGGAACGGGTCATGGCGCACTTTTTTATCGGCGGCTTCGTTTTCGTCAAACAAACCATCCGATGCGGCGGGGTTGGCGAAAACCGCATCCACCGCCTGCGTGATGGCGGGCGAGGAGCGGAAGGCGATATCCATCTGCACTTCGCGCCATTTGCCGCCGGATTTGCCGACAAGCTCGGCAAACATTTTTTTGCGCCGCGCGAATTCTTTGGGGTCGGCACGCTGGAAGCTGAAGATTGACTGTTTTTCATCACCGACGACAAAAATCGTATGGTCTTTGGATTTTTTGCGTGCGGGATTGGTGAAAAATTCCTGCGCGATGGCCGATACCAATTGCCACTGGTCGGGGTTGGTGTCCTGCGCTTCGTCGATCAGGATATGTTTCAGGTTGCCGGGCAGTTTTTGCAAAACCCAGCCCGCCGCATTGTCTTCCTTCATCATCTTGTTGGCGTAATGCACTAGATCGTCGTAGTCGAGGTAATTGAGGCTGCGTTTTTTTTCGGTATAACGCTCGAGGATCGCACCCGTGAGGCGCAAAATTGATTCCGTGCCGCGCGCGGTATTGACGGTGGCAATCGTTTCCATGCCGTCCATCAGGCGTTTGGCCTCCGTCTCCAGCGCATCTTGCGCGGCGGATGTTGCCTTGGTCGTCAGACGTTTGCGCGGCTCGCCGTCTTTGGTCAGGAAAACACCGGCGTAGTCCTGAAAAATTTCGACGCGGCTGTCGGGGTGCATGATCCAGGCTTTGATGATCTTGGCTTTTTCGAGATCGGTCGCGCTGCCGGCGGCCAGAATATCGGCGGCCTGTTTCAAGGCGGCCATATCGGGCGGCGTTGCAAGACCCGCTTCGCTGTTGAGCTGCGCCATCATGGTCTGCCCGTCGATGCCCTTGGGCGCGTTCATATGCGCGTAAACATTGTCGATGGTTTTTTCAAGCCCGCCCTGTTCACCGAAAATGGCGAGCAGCTGGCCGCGACGATAGGTCAGCTCGCCGATCAGCGCGGCGAAATCGTCTTCGGAGACTTCGGGTGTGACCGCATGCACGGCACGGGCGAGCGGCGTGTTGGGTTCGCGCTGGATGCGGCGCAAAATATCGGCCTGCGATTCACGCAGCATCTCGGCCGCCGTCTGGTCGTCCATGACATCAAAATAAGGCGGAATGCCGGATTCGATGGGGAAGCGGCGTATCAGCGATTGCGAGAAAGAGTGGATGGTCTGGATTTTGAGGCCGCCATGCGCATCGAGGAATTCCGCAAACATCTGGCGCGCGCGTTTTGTTGTTGCCTCGTCCGGTTTTTTGCCGCCCAGCTTGGCGAGTTTTTCTTCGAGTTTTTTATCATCGCAGGTTGCCCATACCGACAGCTCTTCGCGGATGCGGTTGGTCATGACAGACGCGCCGGCCTTGGTGAAGGTCAGGCACAAAATCTGGTCGGGCGTTGCGCCCGAAAGCATCAGGCGCAGGACGCGGTCGGTCAGCACTTTGGTCTTGCCCGTGCCCGCGCTGGCCGTAACCCAGACGCTGGAGAGCGGGTCGGAGGCTTTGCGCTGCGCGATATTTGGATCCGGCTTGCCTGATTTGGGCGCGCGCGGGGTTTTCGCCGCGGGCTGTTTTTCAGCAGGAGCAGCTTCGTGCAGCGGATCGTTGGCGGCGGGCGGGAATTTTTTCGGGTCGGGGCTTGTCATTATTTTTGGCCTCCCTTGCCGCCGGGCGTATTGCCGCCTGCGGTGCCGCGGCGGCGCTGCGTGGTTTTGCGCGGCTGCTTTTTGTTATTGGTCTTGCTGACCGTGCCCCATTCGCCGCTGCGCGACAGATGTTCGTAGTTCTGATAGCGCGGCGCCCATTCGGGGCGCGGGTTGGACAGATAGGGCGTTTTCGGGTCGTTGAAAGCTTTCATCAGGTTTTCGATACCTTCGCGCGCTTCACCGACCAGTTTTTTGACATCGCCGCGCACTTCGGTCACTTCGGCAGCCGGACGCCCGCCCGACAGTTTCCAGTATTGCAGCGAGCCGACATCACCCGCATCGATGCCCTTGAAGCCGCCGGTGAAGGCGATCAGCGCCTCCAGCGTCAACTGGGGCGAGAAGCCAAGCCCGACCGCTTTTTGCAGCGGGACGGAGCCGGTTTTGTAATCGATAATCTGCAATTGGTCTTCGGAATCGCGGTCGATACGGTCGGCAATGGCGGTCAGCGTAAAGACATCGCCGTTACCAAGATCGATTTCGAGCTTGCCATTCACTTCGGCGCCGACGGTGCGGCAAAGTTCGCGCCGCTCGCTTTCGAATTTCACAAACCATTTGGCGATACGTTCAAACCGCGGCCACCAGAAAGACTGCACCGTCGGGTTATTCATGCGGGCCTTGAAGGTTTCTTCACCGATTTTGAGAAGTTCTTCCAGCGCATTGTCGGGCAGCTTATCGGGATATTTTTTGACGAATTCATCCAGCGCATCATGCGTAAAAATCCCTTTTTCCGAGACGCTGGGGCTGGCATCCAGCGGGTCGCGCGGGCGGATTTTCAGGACATATTTCGCATAGACGGTATAGGGGTCGCGCATCAGCGATTCAACCGCGGTCACCGGCAGTTTTTTCGGACGCGCCGAAACGGGCGGCGTCGGGGCGGGCGGGTCGATGGGCGTGACTTCGGCCGGCGTGTGCATGGCGGCGTGAATGTCGCGCAGCTGGTCACGGCTTTCAATCGCGCTTTCGATGCCTGCGCCTTTGAGTACCATCATCAGGCGCGTCAAAAACGGCGAAGACACGGTCGGCGCATCGCCGCTGCGGACGCTGCGCGAGAGCAGCACGTTGGGGTTGGATGCCATTTGCACAAACTGGTGCGCGCCGCGGCCAATGCTTTCTTCCGCTTCGCGCAGGCCGAGTTTTTTGATCATATCGGGCGACAGCCACGGATTTTCCGCAGCCTTGCGCGGCCAGACATCATCGTTGATGCCGCCGATGATGACAACATCGGCTTTTTGCAGCACGGCCTGTTCGGGTGTGACGATCTTCATCTGCGGATGCGGGCGGCTGGTCGGCTGCACCGTGACGTCGCGCATCAGTCCTTGCAGAACATCCACATAATCGCGGCCCGTCACATCGGGCAGGCGCGCGGCGGCGTCTTTGAGCTGGGTCAGAAAACGCGCGGCTTTCACGCCATCGTCGCCGCGCCAGATGCGGTCGGCACCTTTTTTCTTGCCCTCTTCGGCCAGTGCCTCGGCAAAGCGGATATGCGCGTCGAGATATTGCGCGAAGGGCTGCGGCTTGCCAGCCGCGACCATATCAAAGAAAGATTTTCCGGCGGCATCGATGCGGTCAACAAAGGCCGTCAGTTCGGCCTGTTTCGCGGCAAGTTCTTCGGCGCTGAGGGTCTGATCGGGGCGGCGTGACTGGCGGTTGAAAGCGGCAGCGAGCATGTTCTTGATGCCCTCCGCACCGGCACCGGGGCGCGGGCCATGCAGCACCATGTCTTCGATGGCGGCGAGTTTTTCACGGAAATCGGCTTTGCTTTCGCCGAGCGTGGCGAGCGGATGTTTGAGCGCTTCGAGCAGCGGCACGGGCGACCATTCCTCGGTTGCCATATGGGCGGAGGCAAGCAGGTAGACACCCGCCGAGGTATCGGCCAGCGACAAGCCCGCGCCGTCATCGACGTTAATATCCCAATATTTCAAACGTGCCGAGACGCGGCGCGCGAGGGAGCGGTCGGCAGTGACCAGCATGGCGGTGCGCCCCTGCGCTTCCAGTGTTTCACGCATTTTAAGGGCGATGACGCTGGCTTCTTCCTGCGGGGAGCCGCAGGTGACGAGATCCATACCGTTCAGCGCGGCGGGGCTGATGGTTTTGTCGTCATTGGCCGGTGCGGAGAGCTTGGCGGCGCGGCTTTGCGATTTTTTCTGTGCTTTCAGATGGCTCCAGCCTTCGGCGGTGCCGGCGGGGCGCATGGCTTCGCGCAACAGTTTTTGCCGCTCCCGCGACGTCAATGCGGGGTCGTTGGCGCGGGCGTGCTGCGGCACACTGGGCGCGCCTTCGAGCGTTTTGATATCTTTGCGGCTCGCCTCCATCGCGGCGAGGATTTTTTTGAAAGCATATTGCGGATGCACGCTGGTCATGACGTCCCAGCTTTTATCATCCAGCCCCAGATCGACGCCCGGCAAAACCACCGCGCCGCCCGGCGTGCCGATCACGGCCTTGAGCAGGCTGAGCGTGGCCGGATCGGTATCGGAAAAACCGACGGCGATCACAGGCTTTTTCGGCGGTGACATCTGCCAATGCGCAGCCTGAATCTGGATCAGCGCATTGCGGTGTTCTTCAGGGTCGACCTGCCCCATTTCCTGCAATTTTTTCGGCCAGACATCGGTGATGATTTTCAAAAACTCGGCGGTTGCGCCCCATTGTTTTTTGAATTCGGGCGGCACAAGACGGTCGATATCGCGCAGCTGGATATTGTTGGATTGCAGTTCATCGAGGAAATTGCCGAGCTCTCCGCCCAGCTTCACCGCTTTTTGCAGCGACGAGGCCATGCCGGGAATTTTCATGATTTCGGTTGCCAAAATCAGCTGGCGTTCCAGACGTGTCACCGGCGGCGGAATGTCCATCAGCGCCTGTGACAGCACCTGATTGTCGGCCATCCGCAAGGACAGGTAACCGTCATCGATATCGCCGGGCGCATCGATGCGCGGCATGATACCGGGACGTCCGCCCAGCTGCTCCATAAACGCCTGTTTCAGTTGAAAGCCGGTATCACGGTTGGGCACCAGAATGGTGAGATCAGACAGCCGCAGCGGGTCATCACCCAAACGCGCCAGCACCCCGCGCGCAACGGCAGATAAAAACGGCTGGTCGGGCGCGACGGTATAAACGCCTGCGGCATCGCTGCGCTTGTGCGGGGCGTGATCGCCTGCGGCGGGACGGTCGGTCATAGACGTGCCTTTCGATTCTGCGGCCGCGTGCCGCTCGGTTCTGCGGTGTTTAAACCGCGAAAGCTGTCGAATCCGGATGTTTGTTGTTGGTAGCCATAATTACAACGAAATCCGGCGGGAGTATACGGCTAATCCCCGCGCGCATAGACCGCGCGCCGCTGAACCAGCCGGATATTCCGGCACACTCTCCAGCCGGTTTTTCCGGCCCGCTTTTGGACGTCTTTTTGATTGTTGAATGCCAGCCTAAAGACTGCATATGAAAAGTCAAGCGGCGATCTGGCCGCCCGCGCCATCTCCCCCATCGGACGAAAAGGCGTTTAGTCCTATTTTTATGCGCCATTAGAACGGTTTATTGTTTATTTCCCGCCGCCGCGTCTGGACGGAAGGGCTTATGGGCGATATGTTTCTATATCTAATGTATATCCCACCGCACCGCTGCGGGGCGGATATACCCTGTCCCCGCACCGTGGCCACAACAGATCGTATTTGTTATGTCAAATAAAGCGCGCCCCCTTTCCCCTCACCTCCAGATTTACCGCTGGCAGCTGACCATGTTTCTGTCCATCTTGCACCGCGCGACCGGTTTTGGTCTGGCGCTGGGTGCGCCGCTGGCGGTCTGGTGGCTGATGGCGGCGCTGAACGGCCCGCGGCATTTTGACCGTTTCCACGATTTCAGCCATAGCCTGATCGGGCAGCTGATGCTTTTCGGCTGGCTGTTTTCACTGATCTTTCATTTTCTGAACGGGCTGCGCCATCTGGTTTGGGATACCGGCCGCTGGCTGGGGCTGAAAGCCGCCTTTGCCAGTGGCTATGCCGCTTTGATCGGCGCGGCGGTCATCACCACCGCCCTTTGGTTCTACGCAGGGACATAAACCATGACCGTACAAAAAGATTCTTCCATCCGCACCCCGCTTGGCCGCGCGCGCGGTCTGGGTTCTGCCAAAGACGGCACGCATCACTGGTGGGTGCAGCGCGTCTCGGCCATTGCGATGATCCCCTCTATGATTTATCTGCTGGTGCAATTGCCGCGGCTGGCCGAACATGACCACGGGGCTTTCGTCTACTGGCTGCAGCAACCGTTTCCGGCGCTGGCACTGGCGTTGTTTATCGCCGCCGCTTTTTATCACGCCGCGCTGGGTGTGCAGGTCATCATCGAGGATTATATTCATGGCGAGGGACGAAAAATTGCCCTGTTGCTTTTGAACAAGTTTTCGTTCCTGTTTTTGGGCATCGCCGCGATCTATGCGCTTGTCCGTCTTCATTTCGGCATCAACGTCGGGTAAACCATCATGCAGCAATCCTATCCCATCATCGAACATGAATATGACGTCGTTGTCGTCGGCGCCGGCGGCGCGGGACTGCGCGCCACTTTCGGCATGGCTGAAAAAGGGCTGAAAACCGCCTGCATCACCAAAGTTTTCCCCACGCGCAGCCATACAGTCGCGGCGCAGGGCGGTATTTCCGCCGCGCTCGGCAATAACGGCGAAGACGACTGGCGCTGGCATATGTACGATACCGTCAAGGGGTCGGACTGGCTGGGCGATCAGGACGCCATCGAATACATGTGCCGCGAAGCCATTCCGGCGGTGATCGAGCTGGAACACTACGGCATGCCGTTCAGCCGCACCTCCGAAGGCAAGATTTACCAGCGCGCCTTTGGCGGTATGACGACGCACTTCGGTGAAGGCACGGCACGCCGCACCTGCGCCGCCGCCGACCGCACAGGTCACGCGATGCTGCACACGCTCTATCAGCAAAGCCTGAAACACAAAGCAGAGTTTTTCATCGAATACTTCGCGCTCGACCTCATCATGGACGATGAAGGCGCCTGCCGCGGCGTCATGGCGTGGAATCTGGCCGACGGCACGATCCACCGTTTCCGCGCGCACAAAGTCGTGCTGGCAACGGGCGGTTATGGCCGCGCCTATTTCTCCTGCACCTCTGCCCATACCTGCACGGGCGACGGCAATGCGATGGTTTTGCGCGCCGGTTTGCCGCTGCAGGACATGGAATTTATCCAGTTTCACCCGACCGGCATTTACGGCGCGGGCTGCCTGATTACCGAAGGTGTGCGCGGCGAAGGCGGATACCTGACCAATAGCGCGGGCGAGCGTTTCATGGAACGCTATGCACCTTCGGCCAAAGATCTTGCCTCGCGCGATGTCGTGTCACGCTCGATGACCATCGAAATCCGCGAAGGGCGCGGCGTGGGCGAGAACGCCGATCATATCCATCTGCATCTTGAACACCTCGACCCTGCCATCATCCGCGAACGCCTGCCCGGCATTGCGGAGACGGCCAAAATCTTCTCGAACGTCGATGTGACCAAAGAGCCCATCCCCGTTTTGCCGACCGTACATTACAACATGGGCGGGATCCCGACCAATGTGCATACCGAGGTTGTGAACCCGAGCAAGGACGACCCCGACCGTATTGTCTCCGGCCTGATGGCTGTGGGCGAAGCGGCCTGCGTATCGGTGCATGGTGCGAACCGTCTGGGTTCCAACTCTTTGCTTGACCTTGTCGTCTTTGGCCGTGCCGCCGCTATTCAGGCTGCCAAGACCGTCACATCCGGCGCGGCGCATAAACGCCTGCCTGCCGATGCGGGATATAATGCGCTGGAACGCCTTGACCGCCTGCGTCATGCCAACGGCGGCACACGCACCGCCGATATGCGCCTGACCATGCAAAAAACGATGCAGGAACATTGCGCCGTCTTCCGCACATCGGACAGCCTGAAGGAAGGCATGGGCAAGATGAACAAGATTTTCGCCGGACGCGGCGATGTCGGCGTTTCCGACCGCTCGATGATCTGGAATTCCGACCTTGTGGAGACGCTGGAGCTGGACAACCTGATGTATCAGGCCGTCGCCTCGATCACCTCGGCCGAGAACCGCCATGAATCGCGCGGCGCGCATGCGCACGAAGACTTCCCGAACCGCGACGACAAGGAATGGATGAAGCACACCGTCATCACCGTGGACGATAAAGGCAAGACCAACATCGGTTACCGCCCCGTGCATCTGCGCACCTTGTCGAACGACGTCGAAGTCATCGCACCCAAAGCCCGCGTGTATTAAGAAGCGGAGAGGAAAATATCATGGCCAAATTCGCCCTGCCAAAAAATTCCAAGGTCAAGGAAGGCAAAAAGCACCCCGCCCCTGCGGATGCCAAGAGCCCGCGCACCTTTAAGGTTTATCGCTGGAGCCCTGACGATGCCGAGAACCCGCGCGTGGACAGCTATGAAATTGATCTTAGCAAATGCGGGCCGATGGTGCTGGATGCGCTGATCCATATCAAAAACGATGTGGATGCCTCGCTGACTTTCCGCCGCAGCTGCCGCGAAGGGGTTTGCGGGTCTTGCGCCATGAACATCGACGGCAAAAACACACTGGCCTGCACCATGGCGATTGATGATTGCCGCACCGGCGACGTCAATGTCAGCCCGCTGCCGCATATGCCGGTGATGAAAGATCTTGTCCCCGATCTGACCCATGTTTATGCGCAATACGCGACGATTGAGCCGTGGCTGAAAACCGAAAGCCCGCCGCCCAGCCGCGAATATCTGCAATCATCCGAAGACGCCAACAAATTGAACGGCGAAGACGGGCACGGCCCCGCCGCCTGCATTTTGTGTTTTTGCTGCTCGACGGCCTGCCCGAGTTACTGGTGGAATGGCGACCGTTTCCTCGGCCCTGCCATCTTGCTGCAAGCTTACCGCTGGCTGGACGACACGCGCGACGAAGCCGCGGGCGAGCGGCTGGATCAGCTGGAAGATCCCTTCCGTCTGTACCGCTGCCACACCATCATGAACTGCACCAATACCTGCCCCAAGGGTCTCAACCCCGCCAAGGCGATTGCCGAGATCAAAAAACTGATGATCCAGCGCCGCGTCTAGGCGCGAACGCCTACCCAAACAACCAAAAGCCCCGCGGTATGCGGGGCTTTTTTGTTCTCTCCTTGGAGAGCTGTATTTATTGCGGGCGGCGTATGGCGGGTTTTTGCAGCTGGGGCGGCTCTTCGGGCGCGAGGCGTTCTTCTATTTTCGATAGCCTGTTTTCAATCGCAGAGAGGCGCGCTGTCACCTCGGAGAACATCTGCATCAGCCTGTCGGGCGACGGCGGCGTCAGCGCGGCGGGCGCGATGTAATCTTCCGCAAGCTGTTCCAGCGCGCAGAGCTTGTAGCCTTTCGCCTCATCGTCTTCGCCCAGATAATAAATGCGCTGGTTTTTAAGCACGATGCCGTTTGCGGTGCATTCTTCAAGGCTTTGTACCTTCTTGACGTCATTCGCCCAGATAAATCCCAGAGCGAACAGGCGCTGCTGCACATAGGTGGCCTGTTTTTCCGTTTCGGGCAGAAACAAAAGCGTGTTTTGCGCTGCCATCTCGCGCGTCACTTTTTCGTATGTCTTTTCAAAGAGCAACTTGGGCATAGCGCATTCCTCAGCGCGGGCGGCGCACGGCGGGTTTGCCGCCGGCGGGGGTTTTGGGAATATCCTGCGGCAGGATTTCCTGTTCCAGCTGTGCAATGCGCTGTGCCATCTGTTCCATGCGCGCGGCCATATCGTTAAAAACGGCCACCATCGTGACTTGTTCGGCGCTGAGCGCAGCGCGGGCGAAAACGCCGATATCGGCGGCGCTGCATATTTCGGCACAGCGCAGGTCGTCCGGTGTCGGCGCAAAACGGATGATGCCTTCATGCACAGCAATCCCCTGCATCGCGGCGCGCGTGACGGGCACAGAAAAGCCCTCGCCGCTGCTTTCAATTTCAAGGCCGCCGGATTTAAGCACGGAGAGCACGCCGCGCGCCTCGCTCAGCGTTTTGGGATAAAACACCATATGCCGCTGCGAAAATTCTTCGGCGGGGATGCGCCCCTGTCCCATATGATTATCGGCTATAAAGAACTGTTCGAACTGGTCAGACGAGCAGAGCACGCCATCTGCGCGGCGGCCGCCTGTCACCATGATCGTCTTGTCGGTATCGAGGTAAATACTGCCCTCGGCTGCTGCGACATTCATCTGGTCGCGATAGCCTTCGCTATAATAGCGAAAGCCGAGACGCAGGAACTGTTCGGCAACGAACTGCGCTTCCTCCACCGATTCCGGATGGAAGATCAGGCGGTCTTTGGTATTGCGGCAATAATCGCCGGTGATGGGCTGTACGTTTTGAACCATGGCGGGTGAATCATCCGGTTTTGTTTATCATAATCTTTTAGAGGTTTCGAACGCTTATGTCAATCGCCCGTGCCTCCCGCAGCGCGAAAAATATCGTTCAAATTCAATGCAAAACCCGATAATGCCGATTTGCGGCTGACAGGCGGCGGTTTTTGCGGCAGTATTTCGGCCATGCACAAGGATGATGCCATGACCAGCAGCCATGCCGACAACGTCGCCCAGAGCGCCGCGAAAATCCGTACTGCCGCCGCTGGCCGCCGTCCGAGGATTGCGGTTATTCTCGGCTCCGGCCTCGGCGGGCTGGCCGACAGGCTCGAAAATGCCGTTTCCGTGCCCTATGCGGATTTGCCCGGTTTCCCCACCCTGACCGTACAGGGTCACAGCGGCGAGGTGATGATCGGCACATTGGGCGGCGCGGATGTGATCGCGCTCAAGGGCCGCAAGCATTTCTATGAAACCGATGATCCGACACCGCTGAAAACCATGATCCGTGCCGTCAAGGCTGCGGGGGCGGAGATTTTGTTTATCTCGAACGCCGCAGGGTCTTTGCGCGCGGATATCAAAGTCAGCGAACTGATGATGATCACCGACCATATCAATTTTATGGGTCTCAGCCCGCTGGCAGGGGCGAATGACGAAGAATTCGGCCCGCGTTTTGTGCCGATGAGCGATGCATGGGACACCGGCCTTCAGCAGCAACTCCGCGCCGCCGCCCAAAAATCCGGCGCGCCGCTGCACGAAGGCGTCTATATGGCTTTTCGCGGCCCCACCTTTGAAACACCCGCCGAAATCCGCATGGCAATTGCGATGGGCGCGCAGGCCGTCGGCATGTCGAGCGTACCGGATTGCATCATCGCGCGCCACTGCGGTCTGCGGGTTGTGGGATGTTCGATGATTACCAATATGGGCGCAGGGCTATCGGATGAAAAACTGAGCCATGCGCATACGCTGGAGAACGCAGGCCGCGGCGCGGCGCATTTTGAAGCGCTGGTCGAAGCCTTTGTGCGCGAAGTGGCTGCGCAGGACGCGGCGGCATGAAGATCATCCCGTGGAAATCACCAAATTTTGACGAGCGCGCAGGCGGCGAAAAGCCGTCCGTCCTTGTCATCCATTTCACCAGCATGAATTCAACGGTCGATGCGCTGCAGCGCCTGTCGGACGCCGAGCATAAACCGCCGGTCAGCTGTCATTATCTGATCGACGAGGCCGGAAATATTTATACAATGGTCGATGAAGACAAACGTGCATGGCATGCGGGCATTTCGTCATGGCATGGGCGCACGGATTTGAATTCGGCATCCATCGGCATTGAAATTTCGAACCGCCGCCACGAAGAATACACGCCCGCGCAGCTGACGACGCTGGTTTTGCTGTGCAAGGACATCATGCACCGCCACAACATTGCGCCCGAAAACGTTGTCGGCCATTCGGATATTGCGCCTGCGCGCAAAGAAGACCCCGGTTATCATTTTCCGTGGCGGAAGCTTGCGCAGCACGATATCGGCGTTTGGCCAAAACCAACCCTGCGCGATAAATTCAACGCCGCCGCCGTCGCCAAGAACCCGCAAAAACTGGCCAAGCTGTTTGAAAAGGCAGGTTACAACACCAAAGTGCATGATGACGGCACGCCCTCGCTCGATCAGATCGTCAATGCCTTCCAGCAGCGCTACGAGCCGCATCTGTTCACCATCGAAGGCGCCAAGCCCGGCGTGGCCACGGCAGAAACGGTGGCCAAGCTGCGCGCCGTTGCCCGTATCAACAAAAAATTCAGGCCAAACACATAAATGCGCTACGTCCCGCTGACGCCATCGCCGTCCCCCAATTTCAACGACCGCGCGGGGGATGCCGCGCCGAGCGTGCTGGTGCTGCATTACACCGACCTGCCCGATGCGGAAACATCACGGCAGTGGATGTGCGACCCTGAAAAAAAAGTCAGCGCACATTACCTTGTCGATCTTGACGGCAGCGTTATCCAGCTGGTCGATGAAGACAAACGCGCATGGCATGCGGGGCAGTCGTATTGGCGCGGCATGACCGACCTCAATACCCATTCGATCGGCATTGAAATTCAAAACACCGGCCATTCATTAGGCTATGTGCCCTTTCCCGATCTGCAAATCGGCGGTGTGATTGCGCTGATCCGCGATATTCTTTCGCGCCAGTCCATTCCGGCGCGCAATATCGTCGCGCATTCCGACATTGCCCCCGCGCGCAAGCAAGACCCGGGGCATTTGTTTCCGTGGGCGACGCTGGCCGCGGCCGGTATCGGGCTATGGCCGCAGGAAAAAGTCAGCGGGCTGATGACGCCGCAGGCTTTTATGGCCGGGCTTGCGCATATCGGCTATGACCCCGGCCTGCCGCCCGAGGTTCTTGTCCCTGCTTTCCAGCGGCATTTCGAGCCGGAGGCCTTTGACGATGACGAGACATCCGGCATGGTGACACCCCGCACCATCGCGCGGCTGGCCGGTCTGATCGGCCTGATCGACGCCACATAACATAATTGCCTTGCCAAGACGGAAACCGCCGCTTACTGTCCGGTCAGCCAGAAGGCCGGACGGTCGCCGCTTTGCAAAAAGGGGAGGAAAGTCCGGGCTCCCTGAAAACACGGTGCCGGATAACGTCCGGGCACAAAGGCTTCGGTTTTTGTGACGGCCAGTGCAACAGAAAGCAAACCGCCGGCAGGCTTCGGCCCGCCGGTAAGGGTGAAAGGGTGCGGTAAGAGCGCACCGCGTTTCCGGTAACGGAAACGGCATGGTAAACCCCACCGGGAGCAAGACCAAATAGGGAGAGCACGCGGGCAACCGCAGGGCCTGTTTTCAGCCTGCTTTCCGGGTCGGTCGCTGGAGGCGTCGGGCAACCGCCGCCCTAGATGAATGACCGTCACCCCGCAAGGGGCACAGAACCCGGCTTACAGGCCTTCTGGCTATTTTTTCTCCTGTTTTTCTGCCCCCGTGCGCCAAAAAACCACGCTATTGCAATATGTTAATATTTGATTGACATATTCGGTCAGATTTCCTAGTCTGCATTTGATTTCATTCAATTTTCGCGGCGGATTCGTCAGGATCTCGCTGCGCCAACATACGGACATCCGGATGAGCCAGACCGTCATCAAATATAGCGTCGACAACGATTATACGCTGAGCGAGACCACCCTGCGTACGCCCGATGAAGCGAACAGCTTTTCCGGCCGCACCGTCATGACGCGGACATTCAATTTTCTGGCGCAGCAAGTGACGACCCATGTGCGTGACAGCGTGGTCGGCAACAGCGGCGGCTACAAAAACGGCGGCGCGGGCGGCATCAGCACTGCCCTGACCCAGCAGCATTTCGAAGAATTTCGCAGCGATGCCGAAATTGTTTTTATGCACAAAAAACTGAAAGAGCTGAAGGGAAACCCGCCACCCCTCGAAGAGATCACACGCGGCCTCGGCAAAAAAGGCGCAGGACTATCGCCTGCAGTGAAAGGGTAAAGAGATGAAAGAAACTTTCGCCAAGCTCAACGATTATACGCTGCTGCAAACACTGCGCGCCGCCGATGAAGAGACGAGTGCCTGGGGCGCCAGCTTCTACGTCAAATCGCAACTGACGCGCAGTTTCAACTTTTTGTCTGCGCAAGTCACGACCATCAGCCGCGATATAACCTTTCAGTCCCGCGGGGCGGATGCTGGTGGGTCTTCGTCAGTATCGACACAGACGATCATTCAGAATTTTTCCGATATCCAGTCCGACGCGGAAATCCGGCTGATGCATGAAAAGCTGAAGGAGAAGAGCGGAAACCCGCCGCCGCTTGACGATATTCTGCGCGGTATGGGCAAGAAAAACACCGGCCTGACGCCCGCGGCGAAAGGATAAGCGATGAGCAACAGATACAACAAGCTCAACGATTACACGCTTGAGGTCGTACAAAGCCTGAGCGAGCGGAACCCGAGCCTTGGCTCGTATAACACACAGGCCGATTACAGCCTGACGCGCATTTTTAACTTTGGTACGGGGCAGCTGACCACACTGGCGCGGCATTTTTCCGGCATTTCCGGCAGGTATTCCTCTGACAACGGCGCAGGCGTTGCGTCATCGCTGCAAATGCAGGTGCAGGATTTTCGCGACCTGCCGTCGCTGCACGAAGTGCGGCTGATGCACGCAGAGCTGGAGAGGCTGCACGGCAAGCCGCCGCCGCTGGAAGACCTGATAGAGCCGCCCAAAACACAGGTCAACGGTAAATCATCGCTGCGGAAGCCCCAAGCATGACCACCGAATATCACCGCATAGACGAGACAACGATTGCTGCGGTCAGCAGTCTTGGCTTCGACAAAGACAAGAAAGACTGGGGCGCACCGCGCCTGACACGTATCTTTAATTTTACGGCACGGCAGGTCGTGACACTGTATGAGCGCGGCGGCATCCAGAGCTATACGATCCCTCCCGGCAGCAACTACGGCAATAGCTCCACCGGCTACAGCGCCGCCGTCACATCGGCGATGCAAATGCAGGATTTCAAAGACCTGCCGAACCCCGCCGAGATTGCCGAGATGCACGAAAGACTGGGCAAAATGGGCGGCAAGCCGCCGCCGCTGGAAGACGTTATGCCCTCAACGGGGATCGACAAACCGCGCCCCGGCCTCAAGCGTTAAGGAAGTATCATGGAAGAGACGTTTCACAAGATTGGCGATTATATCCTGCGCGTTGATATTGAAAACAAGCACCCGACCGACAACGGTGTGCGCCGCGGCGACGGCATCAGCCGCATATTCAATTTTCGTGCGCGGCAGGTGACCACGACCGAGCGAAACTGGATTTACGAGGGACGCGGAGGCGATGCCGGCGGTAGTTCGGCGCTTTCCACCCATAGCCGCACCGAAAGTTTTGACGACCTGCCCGGCGACAGTGAAATTCCGCTGATGCATGCGAAGCTGCTGAGTCTGGAGGGCAAGCCGCCGCCGCTGGAAGACGTCATGCCCAAGATGCTGGGCAAACAAAGTGGCCTGCGCAGTCCTAAGCCGCAGGAATAAACAGCAATAAGATTATTTTCATAGTGCACAAATCCGGAAAAAATCATGTCCGATACACCCCCGCCGCGCGCGCCCGAAAACACCGAAGTTTTTGAAAAGCTGAACGATTATACGCTCAGCGTCGTCAACGATTTCGCACGGCAGGATCAAGCCGACCCCGAACTGCGCCGCATTTTCAATTTCGCCGCGCAGAGCGTTACGACAATCTACAGCATGTGGTACGGACATGCCGTCACGAGCAGTTTACATGTCGAAAAATTCAGCGACCTCGACAGTCTCGACGAAGTCGCACGCATGCACGAAAAACTCTGCGACATGGACGGGCATCCCCCGCCGCTGCCCGCAGCCGGCAAGCTCGGCAAATCCGCGCTGCGCAGCCCACAAAACCCCTAGGATCAATCGACATTTACGCTGTACCGTCGGCAAGGCAGCGGTTTTTCGAGAACCGGCGCGCAGCGTGGCGGCGCCACGTGAGCACCGGAAGCGCAGAAATGCCGCTGATTTTGCAAGGTACAGTTAGTAAATGTCGATTGATCCTAAGCCCGCGCCCTCCTTCGTTGACGCCCGCGCCCCTGCCGTGTACACTTTGCAAGGGGTTGGATTTCAAGGCTTTTAGACAAAAGCCGATGACGTTTGGGGACGGAATAAAACAGAGATGACCGAGGCACTCGACCACGCGACGGCTGCGCCCGCGCGCCACATCCCCGTGATGTTGGCGGAGGTTCTTGACTGTCTGGCGCCCAAAGACAGCGGCATCTATGTCGATGGCACTTTCGGGGCGGGAGGTTATGCCCGCGCCATCCTCGAAGCCGCCGATTGCACACTCTACGGCATTGACCGCGACCCCGAAGCCTTTGCCCGCGCGCGCGCGTTCGAGCGCGATTTTCCGGGCAGGTTTCACCCGCTGCACGGCTGCTTTGGCGATGTCGCCGATTTGCTGGCGGCTGCGGGCGTCGAAAAAATTGACGGCTTCGTGCTTGACCTTGGCGTGTCCTCTATTCAACTGAGCACTGCCGCGCGCGGATTTTCATTCCAGCAAAGCGGGCCGCTCGACATGCGCATGAGCCTGTCCGGCGAAAGCGCCGCCGATGTTGTGAATACCGCCGATGAAAAAACAATAGCGGATATTATCTATACCTACGGCGAAGAGCGCGCCGCGCGCCGCATCGCCCGCGCCATTGTCGAGGCGCGCAAAACAGCCCCCATTGAAACAACCGCACAGCTGGCTGCGATTATCCACCGCGTTTTACCGATGCACGGCGGCATGAAAACAGATACCGCCACGCGCAGTTTTCAGGCGCTGCGTATCCACATCAACGATGAAATGGGCGAGATTGACCGCGCGCTCGCCGCCGCGCCCGCGATCTTGCGCGAGGGCGGACGATTGGTTGTCGTATCTTTTCATTCGCTGGAAGATTGGCGCGTGAAGACTTTCCTGCGTGAACAATCGGGCGAAAAAGCCGGTACATCGCGTCATCTGCCGCACGATATCGGCGCTGCCGCTCCCCCGCCGCTGCAGCTTGAAAAGCGCGGCGGCCTTGCGCCGTCCGAAGCCGAAACCGCGATCAACCCGCGCGCACGCTCTGCCCGTTTGCGCTACGCCATTCGCACCGATGCCCCTTACCGCGCGGAGGCCGCATGAGCAAATTCGCGATATTGTGGCTCTGCTGCGCGATGATGACGGGCGCTCTGTTGTTCCAGACCAGCCAGCACGTGACCGATGGCCGCCAGCGGCTGGAAAACATCACCGCCGAGATGCGCAGCGAAGAAGACACACTGCGCGTTTTACAGGCGGAATGGAGCTATCTGAACCAGCCGGAGCGGCTTGAAAAGCTTGCCGCGCAATATCTCAAACTCGCGCCCATGAAAGGCCGACAGTTCGCCGCAGCCGCCAGCCTGCCGCTGCGCCCAGCCGCACCGATTGCCGAACCCGCCGCGACAGCCGATACATTTGCGCCGGCGGCCGATACATTTGTGGCGACAGCCGATACATTCTCAGACGCCAATCTGCCCACCGTCGCCGAAAGCATGACGCCCGCGGCGCAAGCGGCCGCTGCTACGCCCGCTGTTGCCGTGCCGCTGCGCAAACCTGCCGGGCTGCGCCTGCCTGCGGCCTATGCACCGGTCAGCGACATTTCCGCGCCGCCATTAAAACACGCTGCCGCCAAACCGGCTGCCCCGGCACCAAAAGCCGCCACGGCAGACAATGCAAACGCCCACCGCAGCTTTTTTGATGTGCTCGACAGTCTGGGCAGCGGGGGGGCGCGATGAGGCGCGGCGTCACAGAAAGCGAAACCATCAGCGGACATCAGACCAAGCTGCTGGGACAAGCCAAGGCGCGGCTGGCCTTTATCGCCGTCGTTTTTATGCTCGGTTATCTGGCGGTCGGTTTGCGCCTTGCCGATTTGACGCTGCTGCGCGATGTGGAAACCGCCGCCACCGAAGCCGGTGCGCCCGTGCGCAAGGCCGCGGCCGCCCTGCGCGGCACCATCACCGACCGCAACGGGGAGCTGATGGCGACATCGCTGCGCATGTCATCCGTCTATGCCGATGCAACGCTGGTCGCCGATGCGCCCGCGCTGGCACGGCAGCTGGCGCATATTCTACCCGAAGAAAAAGAAAAAGATATTCTGGCCAAGCTGGCCTCCAAGCGCAAATTCGTCTGGATCGCGCGCAATATCACGCCGCGGCAAATGCAGGCGATCAATACACTGGGCGAGCCGTCACTTGGATTTCAGGATGAACAAAAACGCATTTATCCGCACGGCCGGTTGACCGCGCATATCCTTGGTTATACCGACGTGGACGGCATCGGCATTGCCGGCGTCGAGCGCGCCTATGAAAAGCCGCTGCGCGAAGGCGAAGATGATTTACGCCTTGCCGTTGACCTGCGCATCCAGCACCTGCTGCACCGCGAGCTGAGCTATGCCGTCAAAAAATTCAGCGCCAAGGCTGCGGTCGGCATCGTCATGGATGTGCAAAGCGGCGAGATTGTGGCGATGGTGTCGCTGCCCGATTTCGATCCCTATCACCCCGCGCAGGCCAGTGACGAGCAGAAATTCAACCGCGCCACACTCGGCGTGTTTGAAATGGGCTCGACGATGAAGCTTTTTCCCGTGGCCGCCGCGCTGGACGCCGGACAGGCAAGCTTTTCCACCACCTACGATGCACGCGAGCCGATCCGCTTTGGCCGCCACACCATCAACGATTTTCACGCCAAGCGCCGCGTGATGACACTGCCCGAAGTTTTTATCCACTCCTCCAACATCGGCACGGCAAAGATGGCGCAGTCGCTGGGCGAGACGGGGCTGCGCGATTTCTACAAAAAGCTCGGCTTTCTGGAGCGCACGCCGCTGGATTTGCCGGAGCGCGGCGCGCCGCTTTATCCACGTAACTGGCGCGAAATTCATACCCTCACCGCATCCTATGGCCACGGCATTGCGATCAGCCCCGTGCATCTGGCGTGCGCCACGGCGGCGCTGAGCAATGGCGGCATTCTGGTCGACCCCGTGATGACGCTGGACAGCGCACAGCGGCGCAAAACGCGAGAGCCACAAGGTGCGCGCGTGGTCACACCCGAGACATCGCGCCGCATACGCGACCTTCTGGAGCTGGTCGTGGTCGGCGGCACCGGCGGCAAAGCCGCGGCCGAAGGATACGGCGTCGGCGGCAAGACCGGCACGGCAGACAAGACGCTCGGCAAGGGCTATAACAAAAACGCCCGCCTGTCCTCGTTTATCGGCGTCTTCCCCATCGAAGCGCCGCGCTATACGGTACTGGCCATCATCGACGAGCCGCAACCGACCAAAGACACCCACGGTTATGCGACCGGCGGCTGGACGGCCGCACCCGTGGTCGGCAAAGTCATCGAACAAATGGCGCCGCTCTATGGCATTGCGCCGCACAGCGGCCCGCGCCGCGACATCAAGGCCGAGATGGCCAGATATCTGAAAGACGAGAAGGAAGGAAAGAGCCTTGCGACTGCTGGAGTTGACCGATAACACCGCAGACAGCGGCATGACGCTGCGCAACGCGGCGCGCGCCGAAGACCTGCACATCACAGGCCTGAGCGCGGATTCGCGCGAGGTGCGCGAAGGCTTTGTCTTTGCCGCTTTTCCGGGTGCGAAGATTGACCGCCGTCAGTTTATCAATGATGCCATCGCGCGCGGCGCGGCGGCTGTACTGGTGCCGCGCGGCACGGATCTTTCCGGCGTGGCCAATGACGATGTGGTGATTATCGAAGACGACAACCCGCGCCGCCGCTTTTCGCTGATGGCCGCAAAATTTTATGGCCGCCAGATGGGAACGATTGCCGCCGTGACCGGCACGAACGGCAAAAGCTCCACCGTCAATTTCTGCCGCCAGATCTGGCAGGCGATGGACCATGCCGCCGCCAGTCTTGGCACCATCGGCATCGAAGCCGCGGGCGGAAAGATTGCGGGCATCAACCGCCCCGGTCTTTTGACCACACCCGACCCTGTCGTCCTGCATTCCGAAATCGCCGAGCTGGAAGCAGCCGGCGTCACGCATCTGGCGTTCGAAGCCTCGAGCATCGGTCTGGACCAGCACCGCCTCGATGGCGTTGCGGTGACCGCTGCCGCCTTTACCAACCTGACGCGCGACCATCTGGATTACCACGGCACGATGGAAACCTATTTCGCCGCCAAGGCGCGGCTGTTTGGTGAAGTGCTCTCGCCGCAGGGTACAGCGGTGATCTGTATGGACACGCCCTATTCACAAAAGCTGCGCGAGATCTGCGATGCGCGCGGCATCCGCGTGATCGAAGTCGGCACAGCCGCCAAAGATATCCGCCTTAATGCGCAAAAGCCGCTGCCGCACGGACAATTTCTGGATATCGACGTGATGGGACAGCGCTATACGCTGGAGCTGCCGCTGGTCGGGGATTTTCAGGCCTTGAATGCGCTGACGGCGCTGGGACTTGTGATTGCCGCCGCGCCCGACAATGCTGCCTTGCATATGCAGGGCGTGCATGCGATGGAACATTTGCAAAGCGTGCGCGGGCGGCTGGAATTTGCCGCACGCATCAAAAACGGCGCGGCGATCTACGTCGATTACGCCCATACGCCGGATGGACTTGAAACGATGCTCCATGCCGTGCGCCCGCATACGGTGGGCAAACTGCATGTGGTTTTCGGCTGCGGCGGCGACCGCGACCGCGGCAAACGCCCGATGATGGGTGAGATTGCGGCGCGGCTGGCCGATGTCGCCATCGTCACCGACGACAACCCGCGCACCGAAGACGCCGCCTTTATTCGCAGCGAAGTGATGCAGGGCTGCCCCGAAGCGCGTGAAATTGCCGGAAGACGCGACGCCATCCGCCTTGCCGTGCAAGACCTTGCCGCGGGGGATGTGCTGGTGATTGCCGGAAAAGGACACGAGCAGGGACAAATTGTCGGCAGCGAGATTTTGCCCTTTGACGACGTGACCGAAGCCAAAGCCGCCACAGAGAAATTATGACGTGAAATTATAAAAAACAAAAAAAGAACGGATACAAGACACCATGACTGACAAGACCACACCGCTCTGGACCGCCACCGAAGCCGCCGCCGCCACAAGTGGCCGTGCCAGCGAAGATTTTAGCGCACAGGGCGTTTCGATTGACACGCGCAGCCTGCAAAAAGGCGATCTGTTTGTCGCGCTGAAAGGCGACCATCTGGACGGACATGATTATATCGATGCCGCCTTCGCCGCCGGTGCAGCCGCCGCCATGGTATCGAAAGACTATGATGCAGCCGCCGCAAAAGGCCCGCTGCTGATTGTTGATGACACCATGAAGGGTCTGGAAGACCTTGGCCGTGCCGCACGCGCGCGCTGCGGCGGTAAAATTATCGGCGTAGCCGGATCGGTCGGCAAAACCGGCACGAAGGAAATGCTCGCCACGCTGCTGTCAGCCTGCGGCAAGACGCATGCGTCGAAGAAAAGCTTTAACAACCACTGGGGCGTGCCGCTGTCGCTGAGCAACCTGCCCGCCGATACGGATTTTGGCGTCTTTGAAATCGGCATGAACCATCCGGGCGAAATCATTGCCCTGACCGATCAAGTCAAGCCGCATATTGCTGTTATCACCACCATCGACCGCGAACATATCGAATTTTTTGACAATGGACTTGATGGCATCGCCGATGCGAATGCCGAGATTTTTACCGGCATGACCGCAGACGGCATCGCCATCCTCAACCACGACAACCCTTATTTTGACCGGCTGAAAGCACATGCCGAAAAACAGGGTATCAAAACCATCCTTGGCTTTGGCGAAGATGACGGCGCGGATATCCAGCTGATTGACTGCGCCCTGCATGCCGACAGCAGCCGCGTGACCGCCGATGTCATGGGCGCGCGCGTCAGATACAAGCTGCAAATTCCGGGCAAGCATATCGTGCTGAATTCGCTGGGCGCGCTGGGCGTCGTCAAAACTGCCGGCGGTGATCTGGACGCTGCCGTCGAGGCGCTGAAAAACGCCGAAGCTGTTATCGGCCGCGGCAACCGCCACAAGATTACACTGAGCCCGGGCGCGCCGCCGCTGATTATTATCGACGAAAGCTATAACGCAAATCCCGCATCGATGCAGGCGGCTTTCCGCGTTTTTGAAATGGTCGCGCCGCAAGGTGAAGGCCGCCGCCTTGCCGTACTGGGCGACATGCTGGAGCTGGGCAAGGACGGCCCGCGCCTGCATGCGGAGCTGGCCAATCCGCTGCTCAAAGCCAAAGCCGACCTTTTGTTTTGCTGCGGCCCCTTGATGGACGCGCTGTATCAGGCCTTGCCGCCTGACTGGCAGGGCGCACATACCAAAGACAGCAAAGCCCTGACCGACATCGTGAAGGAAGTCGTAAAGCCCGGCGACGTCCTTTTGGTCAAAGGCTCCGCCGGCAGCCGCATGGCTTATGTGATCGAAGCCCTGCACGCCCTGCACATCAGCGGCAGCGCCGCCAACGACAAACCTGCAACCGCCGCAACAAACGGCAAGGACAGCCAGAATGCTCTATAACCTTCTCTATCCGCTGACGCCTTATTTCACGGGGTTCAATCTTTTTCAGTACCTCAGCTTCCGCACCGGCGGCGCGCTGATGACAGCGCTGGTTATCAGTCTGGCCATCGGACCTTTCGTCATTCGCTGGCTGAAGAAAAAGCAGCGCGAAGGCCAGCCGATCCGCGAAGACGGGCCGGAAACGCACCAAAAGAAAAAAGGCACGCCGACCATGGGCGGGCTGATGATTTTGTTTTCAGTTACCGTATCGACGCTTTTGTGGGTGGATATCACCAACCCCTATATGTGGACGGTGCTGTTTGTCTTCCTCAGCTATGGCGCGATTGGCTTTGCCGATGATTACGCCAAGCTGACACGCAGCAGCCACCGCGGCATCCCCGCCAAACTGCGGCTTTTGCTGGAAATGGGCATTGCCGCCGTGGCGGTGCTGGCTGTTATGTTGCTGACAACGGGACCTTTGGGCAGCAGCCTTGCCCTGCCGTTTTTCAAAGACCTGCTGATTAACCTCAGCTGGTTTTTTATTCCTTTCGGCGTCATCGTTGTGGTGGGCGCGGCGAATGCGGTCAATTTTACCGACGGGCTGGACGGGCTGGCTATCGGGTCGTTTATGATCTCCGCCGCGTGTTTTGGCCTGATTGCCTATCTGGTCGGGCATTTGAATTTTGCCAATTATCTGGGCATCCATTACGTCAAGGATGCGGGGGAGCTTGCGGTTTTCTGCGGTGCGCTTTTGGGCGCGGGGCTGGGTTTTCTCTGGTACAACGCCCCGCCGGCTTCGGTCTTTATGGGCGATACGGGTTCGCTGTCGCTCGGCGGGGCGCTCGGCGCGCTTGCGGTTGTCACCAAGCATGAACTGGTGCTGGCGATTATTGGCGGTCTTTTTGTTGCGGAAACACTATCGGTCGTCATACAGATTGCCTATTTCAGAAAAACCGGCGGCAAGAGATTTTTCCTGATGGCGCCGCTACACCACCATTTTGAAAAGCTGGGCTGGCCTGAAACCAAGGTCGTCGTGCGGTTCTGGATTATCTCGATCATCCTGGCGCTGATCGGCCTGTCGACCCTGAAACTGAGATAAGGAGAAAAGCGGCATGATAGACCTTTCCCCTCTCAAATCCTCGCTGAAAGGCAAACCGCTGGCCGTGCTGGGTCTTGGCCGCAGCGGCCTGTCGGTTTTTGATGCCTGCAAAAACGCGGGTATTGATTGCGTGCTGTGGGACGACGGGGAAGACATGCGCAAAGCCGCCAAAGACAAAGGCGCGACGATTGAGGATTTCACGGGCGGAGATTTTACGCGCTTTGCCGCGCTGTGTCTTGCGCCGGGCATTCCGCTGACGCATCCCGCGCCGCACCCCGCCGTGATTGCCGCGAAAAAAGACGGCCTCGAAGTGATCGGCGATATGGAGCTGTTCCACCGCGCCAAGCCGGAAGCGAAAACCATCGCCATCACCGGTACCAACGGGAAATCGACCACCACCGCGCTGATCGGCCATATCCTCCAGCATGCCGGCGTAGAATGCGCCGTGGGCGGCAATATCGGCGAAGCCGTGCTGGGGTTATCCGACCTGAGCGCCAGCGGCATTTATGTGCTGGAGCTGTCATCCTACCAGCTGGATTTGATGGCAAGTTTCAGCCCTGATATTTCGGTTCTGATCAACATCAGCCCCGACCATCTTGACCGCCACGGCGGGATGGAAGGATATATCGCCGCGAAAGAACGCATTTTCCGCGGCAAAGGCATCGGCATCATCGGCGTTGATGATGACGGTAGCGCGGCGATATTCGCGCGACAGCGCAAAGAGGGCACGCGGCGCATGACGCCAGTTTCCTGTCTGCGTCCGATGACGCAAGGCGTTTTCGTTTCGGCCGAGGGCGAATTGTTTGACGGCCCGCACGGCGTGGTCGATCTGAATACCTGCCCTGCCCTGCGCGGACGGCACAATTGGCAAAATGCCGCGCTGGCCTATACGGCCTGCCGCGCGGCGGGCGTTGATACCCGCGCAATTGCCAAGGGGCTGCAAAATTTTCCGGGGCTGGAGCATCGCCAGAAAATCGTGACCAGCCTGCACGGCGTGACCTATGTCAACGACAGCAAGGCCACCAACGACGATGCCGCCGCCATGGCTTTGTCGACATACCGCCCCATCTACTGGATTGCGGGCGGCAAGGACAAGGGCGGCGGCTATGATAAATGCAGCAAATATCTTTCGCATGTACGCCATGCCTTTTTGATCGGCGCGGCTGAAGATGTTCTGGCAGCCTGGCTCGACAAATACAAAAAACCCTATACCCGCTGCGGCACGCTCGAGAAGGCCGTCGAGGCCGCGCATGCGCTGGCGCAGAAAGAAGCGCTTGACCATGCGACCGTCCTGCTGTCACCGGCCTGTTCAAGCTTTGACCAGTTCAAAAGCTTTGAACAGCGCGGCGATGTCTTCTGCGAGGCCGTGCGCCGCGTGACGGCGGCGACGAAAGCTTCACCCAAGAAAGGCGGCAAGGCATGATCCCGCTTTCAGGACGTGGCGACAAATCTTTACTGGGCGCGTGGTGGTGGTCGATTGACCGCTGGACACTGGGCGCGCTGGTCGTTTTGATGGTTTGCGGGATTTTACTGGTTTCCGCCGCATCGCCTTCGGTCGCCGAGCGTATCGGCTTGCCGCCGTTTTATTTTGTTTTGCGGCATATCGTCTTTTTGCTTCCGGCGGCGGGGCTGATGCTGGCCGCATCAATGCTCCCGCGCAAGATGCTGTGGCGCGGGGCGTCCCTGATGCTTTTGCTGTCGATGGTTTTGATGCTCTGTGCCGTTTTATTCGGCCCCGAGATCAAAGGCGCGACACGCTGGGTGCATATCTTTGGCTTTTCGTTGCAACCGTCGGAATTTGCCAAGCCCGCCTTTGCCGTCACCGCCGCATGGCTGATGGCACGGCATCAGGATCAGGGCACAGGGCAGTTCCCCGGCCATATGCTGACGCTTTTGCTTTTTGGTGCGGTGCTGGGGCTTTTGCTGTTACAGCCCGATCTTGGCATGTCGCTGGTCGTGGCGGCGATCTGGAGCGTACAGGTTTTTCTGGCCGGCCTGCCGATGATCTGGGTTTTCGCGCTGGGTGGTGCGGGCATTGCCGCGCTTTTTGGCGCCTATATGTTTTTTCCGCACGTTGCCAGCCGCATCGACCGCTTCCTCGACCCTGCCAGCGGCGATAATTATCAGGTGCAAAAATCGCTGGATGCTTTTGCCAGCGGCGGGCTTTTCGGCACAGGCCCCGGCCACGGACAGGTCAAGATGAACCTGCCCGATGCGCATGCGGATTTTATCTTTGCCGTTGCAGGCGAAGAAATGGGGCTGCTGGCCGCGCTGTTTCTTGTCGCGCTGTTCGGCTTTGTCCTTTTGCGCAGCATCTGGCGCGTGGCGCAGAGCGAAGATCTTTTTGTCGTGCTGGCGGCGGGCGGGCTTTTGACGCAATTTGCGCTGCAAAGCCTTATTCATATGGGATCGTCACTGCAATTGTTACCCGCCAAGGGGATGACCCTGCCGTTTATCAGTTATGGTGGGTCGTCTTTGCTGGCGCTGGGGCTGGGCATGGGCATGCTTTTGTCCCTGACGCGTAAACGCCAGCAGCTGACCGCCGGTAATATGTGGCGCGGCTTTACCCTGCGCGAAGGCGGCGGCGCATGACCGCACAGACCGCAGCCAAAACCATTTTACTGTCAGCAGGCGGCACGGGCGGGCATCTATACCCCGCCGAAGCACTGGCCGAAGAATTGCTGGCGCGCGGGTACAAGGTCGCCATCATCACCGACAAACGCGGCCATGCATTCAAAAGCCTCGGCGAGCGCGTCAATATATATACGGTGCGCGCCGCCACGCTGAAACCGGGGCTGATCGCCAAGATCCGTGCGATTGTTGATATGAAGCTGGGTATTCTCTCGGCACTGTGCCTGATTTTCAAAATCAAGCCTGCGCTGGTGGTCGGTTTTGGCGGTTATCCGTCTTTTCCGGGGGTTTTGGCGGCGCAAATGCTGTGCCGCGCTACGGTTCTGCATGAACAAAACGCCGTGATGGGCAAGGCCAATGTCTGGCTGGCGCACCGTGCGCGCAGGATTGCCCTGTCGCTGGCAGGCACGCGCGGGCTGTCGGAGAGCCAGCAAAAAAAGACCATCGTGACCGGAAACCCCGTGCGCGCACCGATCATTGCTGTCAGCCGCATCCCCTATACGCCGCCCGAAACGGCGTTCAAAATCCTGATCACCGGTGGCAGTCAGGCGGCGAGTGTTTTTGCCGATGTGGTGCCGGAAGCGCTTAAAGATTTACCGGAATCCATCAAATCGCGACTTTATGTCATGCATCAATGCCGCGAAAACGACCTGAAAACGACCGCGGAAAAATACGCTGCGCTGGGCATTCGCGCCGAAACTGCGAGTTTTTTCAGTGACATGGCAGACCGTCTGGCGGCTTGTCAGCTGTTTATCGGCCGCAGCGGCGCGTCCAGCGTGGCGGAATTAGCTGTTGCGGGGCGTCCTGCGATTTTTGTACCTTACCCCGGCCATCAGGATATGCAGCAAAAACACAATGCTGACATCATCGCACAGGCCGGTGGCGCCTGGGTGTTTCTTCAGCCGGATTTCACGCCGGCGGCGCTGGCCGCAAAAATCCGCGCCTTTGCCGAAGACCCCGCGATATTGACCCGCGCCGCCGAAGCCGCCGCCACTTGCGGCCAGCCCGGTGCCGCAGCCCGGCTGGCGGATCTGGTCGGGGAAGAGGCCGGCGCCCCGTGACAAGAGGCGTACCGGCAAGCAAAAAGACAACCCGTGCACACGGCGCCCCGCGCCGCCTCTGCGCGTGAAAGGACGATGAGCATGAGCAAGACATTTCCCTTCGCCATCGGTACGATTCATATCATCGGCATCGGCGGCATCGGTATGAGCGGCTATGCCGAGGTATTGCACCATCTTGGCTATGCCGTGCAGGGCTCTGACCAGTCGGACAATGCCAATGTCAAACGTCTGACCGATCTGGGCATCCGCGTGATGATTGGCCATGACGGCAAAAACGTTTTTGGCGCCGACGGAAAACCCGCCGCCGTCGTCGTTAAATCAACCGCCGTCAAGCAAAGCAATCCCGAAATCATCGCGGCGCAGGCCGGAAAAATCCCCGTCATTCCGCGCGTCGATCTGCTGGCGGAGCTGATGAAGGCCAAATGGTGCATCAACGTCTCCGGCACGCATGGCAAAACCACGACCACATCGATGATCGGCCACGTTCTTGAAAAAGCGGGCATTGACCCCACCGTCATCAACGGCGGCATCATCAATGCCTATGGCAGCAATACCCGCATGGGTGCGAGCAACTGGATGGTGGTTGAATCGGACGAAAGCGACGGCACGTTTTCGCATCTGCCGTCTGTGGCGTCGATCATCACCAATATCGACCCCGAACATATGGACTATTACGAAACCTTTGACGCACTAAAGGAAGAATTCATCGCCTATGCGCATAACCTGCCGTTCTACGGCGTCGTCATCGCCTGCATTGATCATCCGGTCGTGGCGGAGCTGATCCCCGACTTCCACCGCAAGACAATTACCTATGGTTTCAGCGATAAAGCAGATATTCAGGCCATCCATGTTAAATCAACGCCCGACGGACTGGTCTATGACGTCAAAGTCAATGACCCCAATCTGATGAACTTCCCGCGCGAGATCAAAGGCGTGAAGCTGCCGATGTTCGGCCCGCATAACGTCGTCAATTCCCTGACCACTTTTGCCGTTGGCCACGAAATCGGCATTCCGGCCGAACAGATCGCAACATCCTTGGAAAAATTCGCAGGCGTCAAGCGCCGCTTTACGACGACCGGCATCGTGAACGATATTACCGTCATCGACGATTACGCGCATCACCCCGTTGAAATTTCCGCTGTGCTGAAAGCCGGCCGCGATGCGGTTGAAGGCCGCGGCGGCGGACGCGTGATTGCCGTGATGCAGCCGCACCGCTACACGCGTCTGAAAAATCTGTTTCAGGAATTTGCCGCCTGTTTTGATCTGGCCGATATGGTCGTGATCGCCGATGTTTACGAAGCGGGCGAAACGCCGATCCCCAATATCAGCCGCGATACACTGGTCGCCGCAATTGAAAGACACGGGCACAAAAACGTGCGCGCCCTTGAGAAGCCTGAAGCACTGGCGCAATTGATACGCGACAACGCGCAGAAGGGCGATTTTGTGATTTGCCTTGGCGCGGGCAGCATCACGGCATGGGCGCATAGCCTGCCGAAAGAACTGGAAGCGCTGCTGGGCATTGCCCCCAAAGCTGCAAATGGCGATCACTGATGCCCACCGCGACGCAGAAAAAATTTGAGCTCGGCCTGCTGTCCCGCCTGCCGGAAGTACGCGGACGCCTGAGCGAAAACGCTGCCATCGGCTCCATGACCTGGTTTGGCGTCGGTGGCCCTGCCGAGGTCTTGTTTAAACCCGAAGACCACGAAGATCTTGCCAATTTTATCCGCGCCTGCCCTGCCGATGTGCCCGTCACCGTGCTGGGCGTGGCATCGAACCTGATTGTGCGCGATGGCGGCATTCCGGGTGTTGTCATTCGTATGGGGCGCGAGTTTGCACAGATCACGGCGGCAGATACAGCGATAACCGCCGGTGCCGCCGCACTGGATATCAACGTTGCACTGACGGCGGCAAAGCATGGCGTTGCAGGGCTTGAATTTTTATCGGGCATTCCGGGCACCATCGGCGGCGCGCTACGCATGAACGCGGGTGCTTATGGCGGCGAAACCAAAAACGTCCTGCGTCATGCCGATGTTTTGTTCAGGGACGGCAGCATTAAAACCATGACCGGCGCGGATATGGGGCTCAGCTATCGCCACAATGACCTGCCCGAAGAGGTGATCTTCCTCGGCGCGGTTTTCGATGGTCACGCGGGCGAAACGTCTGAAATCGAAGCGCGCATGGATGACATCCGCACAAAGCGCGGCGAAACCCAGCCGGTTAAAACCAAAACCGGCGGATCCACCTTCGCCAACCCCGAAAATGAAAAAGCATGGCAGCTGATTGATGCTGCCGGATGCCGCGGTTTGAAAATCGGCGGCGCGCAGGTATCGGAACTGCATTGCAACTTTCTGCTCAATACCGGCGGCGCCACCGCTGCCGACATTGAAAGACTGGGCGAAGAAGTGCGCAAACGTGTTGCGGAAAAGAGCGGCATCATGTTACGGTGGGAAATCAAGCGGATTGGGGTTCCGCTGCCGGAGGATAAAGATATTTTATCCTTCATGAAGGGGTAGATTTTTAGAACATGGCCAAGACAGTCGCAGTACTGATGGGCGGATGGTCGGCGGAGCGTGAGGTTTCACTCTCCAGCGGTGCTGCCTGCGCGAAAGCGCTGCGCGAACAGGGCTATGACGTGCGCGAAGTTGACGTGGCGCGCGATCTTTCCGCCCTTTTGGCCGCACTGACCCCTGCACCCGATGTGGTTTTCAATGCGCTGCACGGCAAAGGCGGCGAAGACGGCTGCATCCAGGGCGCTCTGGAAATGCTGGACATTCCCTATACGCATAGCGGTCCGCTGCCCTCGGCACTGGCCATGAACAAGCAAAAAGCCAAAGAAGTTTTAAAGCCGCTGGGCATCCGCTGCCCCGAGGGCAAGCTGGTGCATATCGACGATATCCGCAGCGGGGCAGAGCCGATGGCGCGCCCCTATGTCGTCAAGCCGAATGCCGAAGGATCGAGCGTTGGCGTTTATATTGTGCGCCCCGGCGACAACAAACCGCCGCTGGGTCTTGATACCTGGAGCTATGGGTCATGGGCGCTGGTGGAGGAATATATTCCGGGTCGCGAGCTTTCTGTGGCCGTTATGGGAAGCCGCGGCGAAAAAGCCCGCGCGCTCACCGTCACCGAGATCCGCACCCATGTGGATTTCTACAATTACGAAGCAAAATACGCGCAGGGCGGCTCCACGCATGTTATTCCGGCACCGATTGAGAGTGCGGTTTTTGACGAAGCGATGCGCATGGCGGCCTTCGCGCATGAAAAACTTGGTTGCACGGGTGTCAGTCGCAGCGATTTCAGATACAATGATAACGAACCGGGTGTTTCGGGGCTTTACTATCTCGAAACAAATACACAGCCGGGGATGACGCCAACATCCCTCGTTCCGGAACAAGCGGCGCATATGGGGTTGAGTTTTGGGGAACTTGTGGCGTGGCTCGTAGAGCATGCCGAGGTGCATACGTAAGGGGTTACGTCGCATCGCGGGCTACGGGATAAAGCCGCAGGTCTTTGGGGTAGATGAAGTTTTTTGGTAAAAAAGGCGATGCGTCGGCTTCCCGGCGTCGCGCGCGGCTATGGGTGCAACGGCTGAAGGCCGGTGCACTTTACGGCGGTGGCGCGGGCGCTTTGCTCGGCTTGGTCGTTTATGCATGGATTGGCGGATGGTTTTCTATCGCCAGCAGCTTTGCTGTGCAAAAAACCGTCGATATCTCTGCCGCCGCCGGATTCAAAGTCAGCGACATTCTGGTCGTCGGCCGCAAAAACACCGCACCCGAAGAACTTCTGACACGCCTCGGCATCTCTGCGGGCGATCCGCTGTTTGGCGTTTCGATCGCCGAAGGACAGACCGCAATTGCAGATATTCCCTGGGTTGCCAGCGTCACAGTTGCCCGCCGCCTGCCCGGCACGGTTGTCGTCACCATCCGCGAGCGGACACCGGCCGCGCTGTGGCAATATCAAAAGAAACTTTCCCTGATCGATGCCAGTGGCCATGTGCTGAGCGGAAGCAATCTGGACAGCTGGCGCCATCTGCCGCTGGTGGTGGGCGAACATGCGCCGCAGGACGTCGCCAAATTGCTCGGGCTGTTGCATGCAGAGCCGGAAATTGCGCAGCAGCTTGCCGCCGCCGTGCGCATCGGCAGCCGCCGCTGGGATTTGCGCCTGAAAAACGGCGTGCTGGTCAAGCTGCCGGAAAACGATGTCGAGCTGGCGCTGCGCCGCCTTGCCCTGATGGGCACGAAAGACGGTCTGCTGGCGCGCGACGTGAAACATATCGATCTGCGCCTTGCCGGCAAGACGGCGGTTGAACCTGTGGAAACCGACAACAGCAATATCTGAGAAAACGTTACAAAATAAACAAGAACAAAGCGAAGCACCCGAAGGGAGATCAAAAAATGAAGAAGGGCAAAAACACCCCGCCAGACCAGACCGCCGCCGGCCATAAAGCCGGTGACAAGATACCCGCGCTGAATATGGCGGCGCGCAGCCGCAAAACAGTCCCTTCGCGCAATATCGTCGCCGCGCTTGATATCGGCTCCAGCAAGATCTGCTGCTTTATCGCCGAGCTGCGCGCACATGGCGGGCTGGAAGTCATCGGCATCGGGCATCAGGCATCGCGCGGCGTCAAGGCCGGTACGATTGTCGATCTTAAGGCGGCCGAGACCGCCATCTCCCACGCCGTCGAAGCCGCCGAAATGATGGCGGCATCGGAACTGCAAGGCCAGCCGATCCGCCGCGTCTTTGTGAATGTCCCCGGTGTGCACACGCGTTCACACCAGATGTCGGTAAATGTGAAAGTTGCCGGTCACGACGTGTCGGAGCGTGATATCCAAAGCGCGCTTGGCCACAGCCGCGGCGCGGTACAGCATGGGCGTGATGAACTGATCCACGTCATCGCGGCGGGCTACGCGCTGGATGGCCAGCGCGGCATCAACGATCCGCGCGGCATGACGGGGCAAAGCCTTGACGTTCTTCTCAGCCCTGTCACGGCGCAAAGCGCGGCGCTGCGCAACATCACCGCCGCTCTGCATCAGAACCATCTGGAAGTAGACGCCTTCTGCGCGGCACCTTATGCCGCAGGGCTTGCGACGCTGGTCGATGACGAAAAAGATCTGGGCTGCACCGTGATCGATATGGGCGGCGGCACAACATCTATCGCCGTTTTCGCGCAGGGCAAGCTGATTTATTCCGCCGCCATTCCCGTCGGCGGCAATCACGTCACCAGCGACATCGCGCGCGGGCTGACAACATCGGTTGCCGATGCAGAGCGCATCAAAACACTGTACGGCGCGGCGCATGCGACATCGACAGACGACGGCGCACTGATCGACGTGCCGCCGATTGGCGAAGAAGAACCGCTGCAACCGAATTACATTCCCAAATCGCTGCTGGTCGGTATCATCCAGCCGCGCATCGAAGAAACATTCGAGCTGGTGCGCGCGAAGCTTGTCGACAACGGCATCAATCAAATCGCCGGTCGCCGCGTTGTGCTGACGGGCGGTGCATCGCAATTGCCGGGTCTTTGCGATATCGGTCAATTGATCCTCGACAAACAAATCCGTCTGGGTCGTCCGCAGCGTGTGCGCGGTCTTGCCGAAGCCACCGGCGGCCCCGCTTTTGCCGCTTGCGCCGGTCTTTTGACCTACGCTGCAGAGCATGCAGTTGAAGAAACGCCGCGCGCGGCCTCTTCTTACAGTTTTGGACTGCCCTTTAGTTTGCAGGGGAACGTTTTGCAAAAGGTGACGTCTTGGTTGAAAGAGAACTGGTAAGCGATTCAATCCGCTGGGTTTTCCGGCGGCGATGGGGAAATTTCACTGATTTTCCAATCTGTTACACCCGAACTGCGCGAAAAAAAAATGCACTAAAGTGCATGATGACTCTGGAAAGCGGATAAAAGAGTAAGTAGAATCAGCAGCGTTACGAAGCGGAGGATAACAAAAATGACAATAAACGTGAGAATGCAATCACCCACAAATAGATTAAAACCGAAGATCACCGTCGTTGGTATCGGCGGTGCGGGCGGCAACGCCGTTAACAACATGATTAATTCGCAGCTTGAAGGTTGTGAGTTTCTTGTGTGCAACACCGATGCGCAGGCGCTCGAAGGTTCTTCAGCTCCTCATAAAATTCAGCTCGGTGTCAACGTCACGCGCGGACTTGGTGCGGGCGCTAATCCTGAAATCGGCCGCGCGGCTGCGGAAGAAAGCATTGAAGAAATTCTCGCCTATCTCGAGGGTTCCAACATGGTTTTCGTCACAGCCGGTATGGGCGGTGGTACGGGCACGGGCGCGGCGCCCGTAATCGCACAGGCGGCACGCGAAGCGGGCATCCTGACGATCGGCGTTGTGACCAAGCCATTCCACTTTGAAGGCACACACCGCATGAAGCTTGCCGAGAACGGCATCGCGGAGCTGCAGAAATACGTTGATACGCTTATCATTATCCCGAACCAGAACCTGTTCCGCATTGCGAACGAAAAGACCACTTTTGCGGATGCTTTCCGCATGGCGGACGAAGTTTTGCAATCCGGCGTGCGCGGCGTGACCGATTTGATGGTTATGCCGGGCCTGATCAACCTTGACTTCGCGGACGTCCGCGCTGTCATGCTGGAGATGGGCAAAGCCATGATGGGCACCGGTACGGGCGAAGGCGAACGCCGCGCGATCGAAGCTGCCGAAGCTGCGATTTCGAACCCGCTGCTGGATGATGTGTCGATGAAGGGCGCCAAAGGCGTTCTCATCAACGTCATCGGCGGTCTGGACATGACGCTGTTCGAAGTTGATGAAGCCATCAACCGTATCCGCGACGAAGTTGATCCGGATGCGAATATCATCTTCGGTTCCACCTTCGACCAAACAATGAACGGCACGATGCGTGTGTCGGTTGTTGCCACGGGTATCGAAGCGGCAAGCATGGCGCAACCGCGCCCTTTGCATCTGGCCGGCGCACAGGGTGAACCTGCGCGCCGGGGCGGTCTTGGCGGCGCGAAGCCCCAGGGCGGCCTGCATGCGCAGGGTTTTGGCGCGGCACCGACTGGTGCTGGCTACGGCTACGAAAGAACGTCTGCACCGCAAAGCGCGGCGCGTGAAGCGGGTTTTACCGGCGGCATTCCGTCGTCGATCATCCCCGCCCATGCCAGCCAAGCCCGCGCGGCAGCCACGGCGCAAAGAACGGCTGCTCCCGTCACGGCAGGTGCCGATGATTGGGCCGAGCAGGACGATGCGCCCGAAGCGACCCTCGGCCATACTGCCTCGACAACCTATGCCGCTGCCGCTACGGCGACCGCGCGCAAACTGGACGACGAGGTGAGCGAAGCCGATACGTGGACACGCCCGAGCACACCCGCGCAAAGCTATAACCGCACGGTACCGCCCGTCACGCAATCGCGCGACGCCGTACAGCCGCGCGGTGTCCGCCATGGCAACAGCTTTATTCCGCCCAAGCCGGTGGATCCGCGTCAGGCCGCCGCTGCGGCTGCCAGCGCTGATCTGTTTGCCGAGCCGGAACTGAGCGCACAGAAAGCCGCAGCCACTACCGCTACCGAAAAGCCGGTGAAGAAATCGCCGTCGCTGTTCGAACGTTTCACGCTGCAACGTCACAAGGAAGAAGAAGTGGCACCCGCCGCTGCGACGACCCCGGCGGGCAGACTGACCGTTGAAGAAGGTGGCAAAAAAGAAGAGGACGAGCTGGATATTCCCGCTTTCCTCCGCCGTCAGGCGAACTAAAAACATCCCCTCCGCTAGGGGCGTAACGAAAAGGCCGGGAAGAAATTCCCGGCCTTTTTAGTTTTTCTTGCTGCTTTTTTTATTCGCAGACAAAACCTTTTTTCTTTTTCACCGTCACATTGCGCCACGAAATGCTGCCGTTGAAAAGGGCGGAGCCGGTGCGGAACCCACTATCCAGCTTTTGCCCTTCGCGCATCTTTTCGTAGTCTGCCGCAAACATCGGCACAGTGATCTGCGTTGCGTTAGCGGCGTTTTTCATGTGCACCGTCGGGTCGAGCGAGAAAGACGACTGGCGGATATCCAGCTCGACAAGGCCAAGGCAGTTTTTCCCCGGTTCCGGCTGCGGCTTAATATCCTGCGCATTCGCCACCGTTGTCACGGCCAGAGCAAAGGCCGTCATGACAATACCTGCGCGCAGCCGTTGTTTGGTTTGGGGCGTCATCTGCCTCTCCTTACTGCGGTGTGCGGGCGGCGGCGGGTTTGTTGGTCGGGCAGGCGTCGGTTTTGACATGCTGTGCATCGACGATATTGCGGTAGATGCTGAACGGGCCGTTTCTGAAACCATAGACGTTAAAATCATAGGTGCAGCCCGCATGCAGCTTGCCCTGTACGTCGGAAGAACGCCATTTGCCGCGGATCATGCTGTCGCTGTTTTCAAAAACTTCTTTATCGGTGAAGACGATGTATTTGCTGGTAGAGCCACCCTCGCCGTCAGAGCTTACCTGACGTTCTTTGTCTGTCACCATCGCGCGCACGGTTTCCTTGCCGGTGGTTTGATAATGAAAAGAGCTGCCGACAGCCACGGCAAAGCCGACAGCCATGGCGCCGATGACAAGTGCGTGAAAGCCGTTGCCGCGACCGGCACGATGATTAAAATTGCTCCGAAAAGCCATGTTTTGTCTCCTGACAAGGTTAAAAGCTTGCCGCGGAAAATCCCTCTGGTGATACCGCGCGGCGGGTTTCTTGCGCGTCTAAATCGGTCTTTAGACCTGAATCGACGTTTTTTGCAATGAATTGGCAATAGGATTACGCTCGTTTTATGGTTATGTCAATTATTTTTGCGCGGAACCGGCGGGGCGAAAATATCATTTTAAAGCAAATGCTTACCCCTGTAACACTCTGTCACAAAGAGTGACTTCAGACGTTCAAGAAACTTTGTTACTCATGAAGATACGGGGATCGCCCGCGGCGCAATAATCCGGATGTATATGATGCTGAAATCTGTCTACCAGCACACGCTTAGCCAAGTTCTGACCATCAGCGGTATCGGTGTGCACTCCGGCGCGCCCGCCACGCTGACCATCCACCCTGCCCCCGCTGGCAGCGGCATTGTTTTTGTCCGCACCGACATTCAAGACCGCGACAACGTCATCCCCGCCCGCTGGGACCATGTCGCCGATACGCGTCTTTGCACCGTCATCGCCAACAAAGCCGGCGCAAGTGTATCCACCATCGAACATTTGATGTCTGCTTTCGCCGCGCTGGGCGTTGACAACGCGCGCGTTGACATCGACGGCGCCGAAACACCGATCATGGACGGCAGCGCAAAGCCTTTTATCGAGGCGATTGACCGCACCGGCCTTCTGCGTCAAAAAGCTGCGCGCAAAGTTCTCGTCATCAAAAAAACCATCAGCGTCAAAGACGGCGACAAAGAAGCGATCCTCAGCCCTGCGGATGGCCAGTATTTCGGCTTTGAAATAGAATTCGACAACACCTTGATCGGCCGCCAGAAATACACGCACCAGCTGAAAGAAAACAGTTTCCGCGGTGAAATTGCGGCCGCGCGCACCTTCGGCTTTTTGCACGAAGTTGAGATGCTGCGCAAAATGGGCCTCGCCCGTGGCGGCTCGCTTGATAACGCCATCGTCATCGACGGTGATACTGTCATGAACCCGGACGGCCTGCGTTTTAAAAACGAATTCGTGCGCCACAAAATCCTCGACGCGGTCGGTGATATCTATCTGGCCGGCGCACAGCTGATCGGCCATTATCACGGCGTCAAGGCCGGACATGCCATGAACAACAAAGTGCTGCACGCCCTGTTCGCGGATCCGGCGGCCTATGCTATCGTCACGCTCAATCAGGCACCCGAAGCGGTCGCGCCGCAAGCGGTGCAGGCCAAGCATTCGGCTGGCGCCTTCTTCGGCGAAGCGCTTCCCGCCACGGCCTGATTATTCACATAATACAAAAGCACCGGCCCGCGCCAGCGTTTGCTCCGCTGTGCAAAAACATGCTATAAAAAGCGTGTTTTCATCCTTTTAAACCACAGCCGGACACTGCCGACCATGACCGTTTTTCCGACCTTTCACATGCCGCGGCTGTGCCGCTTTGCGCTGCTGGCCTTTTTGTGCCTGCCGCTGAGCGCCTGCGCCACCGAAGAGCAAAAGGCGACCAAGCGGCTTGCCAAAGAAACCGCGCAGCAAGAACCGGTGGAAACCCTGTACAACCGCGCCGCACAGCGTCTTGACGAAGGCGTGTTCTTTGACGCCGCCAAACTGTTTGACGAAGTTGACCGTCAATACCCCTATTCGCAATGGGCGACGCGCGCGCAGTTGATGTCGGGCTACGCGCATTACCGCAACCTGCGCTATGACGAGGCGATCCTCTCGCTGGACCGCTTTATCGAATTGCATCCCGGCGATGAAAGCATTGCCTATGCGCATTACCTGCGCGCACTGTGCTATTACGAACAAATCGTCGATGTGCGCCGCGACCAGCGCATGACGGAACTGGCGCTTGAAACACTGCAGCGCGTCGTCGACCGTTTCCCCGATACTGTTTATGCGCGTGATGCCATGCTGAAGATCGACCTGACGCGCGACCACCTTGCGGGCAAAGAAATGGAAATCGGCCGGTATTATCAGGTGCGCCACCAGCATCAAGCTGCCATCAACCGCTTTCAGCGCGTCGTTGATAAATATCAGACAACCACGCACGTGCCCGAAGCGCTGCACCGTATGACGGAATCATATCTGGCGCTGGGTATTGTTGGCGAGGCGCAGAAAACGGCCGCTATTCTCGGCCATAACTTCCCTGAAAGCCGCTGGTACAAAGACACTTATGCGCTGCTGGGCGATAAAAACGCGCCTGCACCAAAAAAATCCGTCTACGACCGTACGCTTGGACGTCTTCTCAACTAAGGGTTCGCACGCAGCATGCTCGCCAGTCTCGACATACAAAACGTGGTGCTGATCGACCGCCTGTCGCTGGAAGGCGATGCGGGTCTGGTCGCGCTGACGGGCGAAACCGGCGCGGGGAAATCTATTTTGCTTGATGCGCTGGGCCTTGCGCTGGGCGCGCGTGCGGATGCCGGACTGGTGCGCCAGGGCACGGCGCAGGCCACGGTGACCGCATCGTTCGAGCTGCCCGCCCTGCACCCCTTGCGCGGCTGGCTGGCTGATAACGGCATTGATGGCGGCGAACTTATTATCCTGCGCCGCAGTGTCGGCAAAGACGGGCGCAGCAAAGCCTTTGTCAATGATGCCGCCGTTTCCGTGCAATTTCTGCGCGATGTCGGCGCACAGCTGATCGAAATTCATGGCCAGTTCGACACGCACGGGCTGCTCGACAGCGCCACCCATGCAGATACGCTTGACCAATTCACCGGCACAGCGGCGGATGCCAAAGGCGTGGCTGCTGCATGGGCGGGCTGGCGTGCAGCCTTGGCGAGACTCGACGAAGCCCGCGCAGGTATCGACGCCATGCGCCTGCAAGAAGAATATCTGCGCTATACCGTGGCCGAGCTGGAAAAGCTCGCGCCGCAAACAGGCGAAGAAGCCGTGCTGGCCGAAAAACGCCAGCGGCTTTTGAATCGCGACAAGCTGGCCGAGGGGCTGGCGCAGGCATCGGGTATTATTATAGACGACGGCGGGCTGCAAAGCCTCGGCGGGCGGCTGGAAAATGTGCTGGTGAAACTCTCGGCAAAGGCTGAAACGGCACTGGCGCCCCTGCTGGAAACATTGGGCCGTATCCGAGCCGATCTCGAAGACCTCGGCTGGCAAATTGACCGTCTGGCGCAGGCAGACGAAGACGGCAGCGACAGTCTTGAAGATATCGAAGAGCGTTATTTCGCGCTGCGCGACTGCGCCAAAAAACACCGCTGCACCGTGGATGACCTGCCCGCTGTCCATGCCGATCTGGCACAAAAACTGCGCCTTATCACGCACCAAGACGATGCACTGGGGGAGATGGAAGCCGCTGTCCGCCAGGCGCGTGCCGCCTTTATCGCGCTGGCCGAGAAACTCTCCGCCAAGCGTCACAAAGCCGCCGCCAAACTTGCCAAGGCCGTGAATGCGGAGCTTCCTGCGCTCAAGCTCGACAAAGCCCGCTTTGATGTGGAATGCAGAACCACGGATGATGAAAACCACTGGGGGCCCGCCGGCATCGACCGCGTGCGCTTTCTTGTCGCGACCAACCCCGGGGCTGCGCCGGGGCCGCTTGACAAAATTGCATCGGGCGGCGAACTGAGCCGTTTTATGCTGGCGCTCAAACTCATCCTCTCCGGCGGCGGCTCTGTCCCCACGCTCATCTTTGACGAAGTGGATAGCGGTATCGGCGGCGCAGTTGCAGATGCGGTCGGCGAGAGATTGCAGCGCCTGTCGCTGCATTGTCAGGTGCTGGTGGTGACACATAGCCCGCAGGTTGCGGCGCGCGCGGCACATCACTGGCATGTCGCCAAGACCGAACAAAAAGGCACCGTCGTCACGCGCATCACGTCGCTGACCGAACTGACGGCGCGGCAGGAAGAAATCGCCCGCATGCTGTCAGGCGCCAACATCACGACAGAGGCGCGCGCGCAAGCTGCTAGACTGCTGGAAAACGCGGATAAGCATGTCCCCGCCGCCTAAGAAATCCGTCAAGTCACTGGCCATGGAGGCCGCCTTGCTGCGCGAACAGATCGCGCGGCATGACATTTTGTACCATCAGCAGGACGCCCCCGAGATTTCCGATGCCGATTACGACAGTTTGCGCCGCAGGCTGGAAGAAATCGAAAAAATTCTGCCGCCTGAAAACAGCCTGTTTAGCCCCAGCCAAACGGTTGGTGCAAAACCTGCCGCCGCCTTTGCCAAGGTTCGCCACCGTGTGCCGATGCTCTCGCTCGGCAATGCTTTTAGCGGCGAAGATGTTGCAGATTTTGTCGACCGCATCCGCAAGTTTCTGAACCTGTCTGCGGCCGAAAATCTGGAAATTCTGGCCGAGCCGAAAATAGATGGCCTGTCCTGCAGTCTGCGCTATGAGAACGGCAAGCTGGTACAGGCCGCCACGCGCGGCGATGGTGAAGAGGGCGAAGACGTCACCGCCAATATCATGACCGTCAGCGACATCCCCAAAACGCTGCAAGGAAGCGCACCGGATATTCTGGAAGTGCGCGGAGAAATATACATGACACGCGCGGATTTTGATGCGCTGAATGCAGCACAAGCCGCCGCGGAAGATAAAATATTTGCCAACCCGCGCAATGCCGCGGCCGGGTCGCTGCGGCAGCTTGACCCCACAATAACGGCGCGGCGTCCGCTGAAATTTTTCGGCTATGCACTGGGCGAAACCTCTGCTCCGCTTGCGGAAACGCAAGACGGCATTCGCCGCGCGCTCGCACAACTGGGATTCAACGTGCCGCAGCCCGCCGCAACCGTGCAGGATGCAGCAGAGCTTATGGCGTTTCACGAAAACGTCTATGGCCAGCGCCCTGATATTCCCTATGACCTTGATGGTATTGTTTATAAGGTCAATGACCTTGATTTCCAGCGGCGCCTCGGCTTTATCAGCCGCGCGCCGCGCTGGTCAATCGCGCATAAATTCCCTGCCGAACAAGCCGAAACCGTTTTGGAGAATATCGAGATTCAGGTTAGCCGCACCGGCACGCTGACACCGGTTGCGCATTTAAAGCCCGTGAATGTCGGCGGTGTGATTGTGTCGCGCGCCACGCTGCATAATCAGGACGAAATCGCGCGCAAGGACGTACGCATTGGCGACCATGTCATTGTCCAGCGCGCGGGCGATGTCATCCCGCAGATTGTGCGCAGCCTGCCGGAAAAACGGAGCGCAAATAGCACGCCGTTTGCCTTTCCGCAAACCTGCCCCGCCTGCCAGCGTCCCGCCCTGCGCATCGAAGACGAGGCCGCGACGCGCTGCACGGGCGGTTTGCTCTGCCCTGCGCAGGCTGTCGAGCGTTTGAAACATTTTGTCAGCCGACTGGCTTTTGATATCGAAGGGCTTGGCGATAAAATTATCCGTGAATTTTACGACGAAGAAATTGTCCGTTTGCCCGCCGATATTTTCCGCCTTGCGGCCCACGCCGAAGCCTTGAAAACCCGCGAAGGATGGGGCGATCTGTCAGTCAGCAACCTGATGGCGGCGATTGAGGCGCGCCGCAGTATCGCCCTTGACCGTTTTATCTATGCGCTGGGTATACGGCAGGTCGGTCAGGCGACGGCGAAGAAGCTGGCGCTGCACTACGAAACGCTTCCGCGCCTGCGCACAGACATGCAGGCGGCGATGGATGGCGATAGCGCCGCGTTTCTGAACTTGATTGCGATTGATGATATCGGCCCTGCCGTTGCGCGCGACATTGTTTCGTTTTTCAACGACCCGCAGCAAATGGCCGCTGTGGACGATCTTTGCGCCGAGCTGGATATCCAGCCTTATGTCCGTCTGCAAACATCTGAATCACCCGTGACGGGCAAAACCGTTGTTTTTACCGGAAAGCTGGCGCGTCTGGGACGTGAGGAAGCCAAGGCACAGGCCGAGGCACTGGGCGCGAAGGTCGCGGGCAGCGTGTCAAAAAATACGGATTATCTTGTGGCAGGCGAAGATGCGGGCAGCAAGATGAAAAAAGCGGCAGAGCTGGGCGTGATGGTGCTCAGTGAAGACGACTGGCTGGCCTTGATCGGCGCGGCTTAATCTTTTCCCTTGGCCTCGCGCTTGAGCGCGTAGAGTTTTTCCAGTGCCTGTTCAACATCGCTCGACAGATCACGCCGCTCGATAAAATCGCGGCCACCGGCATTGCGGGTGATGGACATTTCCAGCGCGCGGCTGAGGATATCGGAAATCACCACGTCTTTCTGCTCCAACGAAAGCGTGAGCGCTTCGAGGATAAGGTCGCTGAGGCGCTGATAGTTTTTTTGGTCCGACATTTTTACCTTTTCTTCTCTTGGTCTTTTTATTGTTCTTTACGTCCGGCCGTGTCAGGAAAAGCCGTCAGCACATCCTCAGGGTTTCGGCGGACGCGGCGCTGACGGTTCAGGCTTTTTTGGGCGCGGCCCCGAAGGCGAAAGCCTTTCCGCCAAAAACGTATCTACCTTGTCGAGCCAGAGTTTGCGTAGCGCATCTATTTCGTGCCAGATTTCGTGCTGCGCGCCCGCAATATCGACGCGCTTGCAATTCGGCAGCAAACCCGCCGCGCGTTCCTGCGCCGGTTTATCGACCACATTTTCGTGTTCGGAAATCTGCAGCAGAATCGGCGTTTTGATCTCTTTGAGATAGTCTTCCTGGCTCAGAATGTCAATGGACTGGAAGGTGTGATAGACCCAGCCATAGGTCGGATCGCCTGTCTTGAGATCCGGATTGGCGCGCACGATATCGACCGCGGCCTTGAAACGTGCTTCGTCGGCGGTTTTGTTATTGTCTTTGAACGCGTTCTTTTCCTCGCTCCAGTCGCTGCCGCCGGGGATGTATTTATCGAGGTAATTGCCCGCCTTGGCGAATTTCGCCATCTGGCGTGCCAGCGGTTTGGGCAGCGTGCCCGTGTTGATATCCAGCATCGGCGCGCTCAGCATCGCACTGTCAAACACGCCCGCATGTTCTTTCAGATAGCGCAGGCCGATATGCGCGCCCATCGAATGCGCCGACATAATCAGTGGGCCAGAGGGGGCTTTGTCGACAACAGTCTGCGTGAACTGGTGCAGGGTTTCGATTTGTTCGTCATAACCTTCGTGGTGCATTTTCTGCGGGTTGTCTTGCAGATAGCGTTCTGACCCGCCCTGCCCGCGCCAGTCCATAAGCCAGACGTCGAAACCGCGGTCTTTCATTTCCTGTGCAGCCTCGAAATATTTCTCCACGCTTTCGCGGAAGCCGGGCAACATCACGACGGTGCCTTTGCTCTCGCCTTCGGCTTTCAGGCTGCCGTAGCGGATATCGGCGCCCTTGGCATTCGTAAAGCTGCCCCATTTGAAGCCGTCTGGTTCGCGTAGCGAGGGTACGGGTTTTTCCGTCATGCTCTGGGGCCTTTCGCGGCGGCTGGTGGCGGTTTTTGCGCGGATGCATCGGCAGCCTGGGAGGTATTGTCATTGGCCGGCTGGTTTTTGAGGTCAAACGTGGCATGGCAATCGGCAAAAAAACCGTCAATAGATTGCCACCATTGTTTACGCAGGTCGTCGCGCTCGATCCAGAAAGCATGGCTGGCTTCGGGGATGTCGCAAACGCGCGCCTGCGGCATCACCCGCGCGGCGCGGCGGATGGTATCGTTGTCGATCATATTGTCGCGACCGGCGATGCCGAAAAGAACTGGCGTTTGAATGCTTTCAAGGCTCCCCGGCGCGTTGAGTGCCGCGGCGGCGCGGTAGATATTATCCGCATAGGCAATCGTCGGATCTTCCGCGCGCAAATCGCGCACGCCGAGCATAAAGGCTTTGTGCAGCCCCATGCGTACCGGATTGTCTTTTTTGCGTTCGCGGCGTGCGCGGGTAATTTTACGCACCGCTTTTTGCCGCCCGCCTTCGAGCACGCGGTCACCAAAGCCAAGCTTCACGGCAGCGCGAAAAGCCGCAGCCAGCATTGTTTTTTGCAGGCCTTTGATTTTGACATCGACCAGCGGCGTGGCCAGCACGGCGCCGTCGAAAGCCTCGGGATGATTTTTAAGGGTGTGCAGTGCAACCTGACCGCCCATCGAATGGGTGCTGAGGAAAACGGGTTTTCCTTCGGCAGGCTTTACAACTTGATCGCGAAATTGCCAAAGATCGGCGATATGGTCATCGAGGATGGCAGGTTTTTTTTGATCGCCCGATTTGACGTCGGCGGCGCGGATTTTTTCGGATGCGCCGTGCCCCGCCCAATCCATCATGAACACCTGATACCCGCGGTCCAGATATTCGTTCACGGTTTCAAAATAGGATTCAATGAAGTCGGCATATCCCGTCGTCATCACGACAGTGCCTTTGATATCGCCTTCCGGCGTCGCATGGCCGTACCGTATCGTCTTACCTTGACGGTTGGTAAAAGAACTTTCCTGCCATGTGTCTGGTTCGAAAAATCGGGCCAGATACTCCATGCTCGGCTGTCTCTTTCCTCGAAAACTGCGGCGTTGAAGATGCCTTAAGAGTATAGCGGGAAATAAAAGGATTACCAGACGCTAAAGCCCATACGTAAAATTTCACGGACGTTGTTTTGCAGTGCACAACAGCGGCGCAACGCGCCAGACAAGATGCTGCAACGCACCCAAACAAAAACGGCGGCATCCGCAGATACCGCCGTTTTTGTGTCGTGATTATGTTTAGTGTTCCATGGCGCGGATGATACCTTCGCACATGGCCTTGGCATCGCCCAGCAGCATCATGGTGTTGTCGTAGAAGAAAAGCTCGTTATCGATTCCCGCATAGCCAGAGCCGAGAGAGCGTTTGACAAACAGCACCGTGCCCGCGCTTTCGACGTCGAGGATCGGCATGCCATAGATGGGCGATGCGGGGTCCTTTTTCGCGGCAGGGTTGGTGATGTCGTTTGCGCCGATGACAAAAGCCACATCGGTCTGGCTGAAATCGCGGTTGATCTCTTCCAGCTCCAGAACGTCTTCATAGGGCACGTTGGCTTCGGCCAGCAGCACGTTCATGTGGCCGGGCATGCGGCCTGCGACGGGGTGGATGGCATAGCGTACCTTGACGCCTTCTTTTTTCAGCTGGTCGGCCATTTCACGTAGTGTGTGCTGCGCCTGTGCGACCGCCATGCCATAGCCTGGCACGATGATCACGCTGGAAGCATTCTTCATGATAAAAGCCGCATCTTCGGCAGAACCGATCTTGACCGGCTTGTCGCTAACGGCTGCCGCCGCTGCACCGCCCGCTGCCTCGCCGCCAAATCCGCCGAGAATCACGTTGAAGAAAGAGCGGTTCATGCCCTTGCACATGATGTAGCTGAGGATTGCCCCCGACGCCCCCACCAGCGCGCCGACGATAATCAGCAGGTTGTTTTGTAGCGTAAAGCCGATACCGGCCGCCGCCCAGCCTGAGTAGCTGTTGAGCATGGAGACGATGACCGGCATGTCCGCGCCACCGATCGGAATGATAATCAGCACGCCGATCAGGAAGGACAAAAACACAATGCCCCAGAAAACAGCGGCAGATTCCGTCAGGCACAGCAGCACGATCAAAAACAGCAATAGCCCGCCGAGCGCTGCGTTCAGCATATGTTGCCCCTTGAAGACGAGCGGCTTGCCGGTGACAAGGCCTTGCAGCTTACCAAAAGCAACCACAGAGCCGGTAAAGGTCACGGCACCAATCGCAACGCCCAGCGCCATTTCAATCAGGCTGCCGATATGGATATCGCCCTGTTTGCCGATATTATAGGCTTCGGGGTTGTGAAAGGCTGCTGCCGCGATAAAGACCGCCGCAAGACCGACCAGACTGTGGAACGCTGCCACCAGCTGCGGCAGCGCGGTCATTTCGATTTTCTTGGCAATGATCGTGCCAATACCGCCGCCAATCGCGATGCCGAGGATAATCATGCCGTAAGACGACACACCGGGCAAAAGCAAGGTCGTGACAACGGCCAGCGCCATGCCGCCGATGCCGAACATCAGCCCGTTCTTGGCGGTATTGGGGCCCGAAAGCCCCCGCAGCGCCATGATGCAGCAGACGGAGGACACCAGATAGGCCAGAAGGGATACGGTTATCGGCATGGATCAGGCCCCTTGTTTCTTTTTCTTGGAGAACATTTGCAGCATGCGGTGCGTCACGATAAATCCGCCAAAGATATTGACGGAGGCCAGCACCACGGCGAGGAAGCCGAGCAGCTTGGAAAAATTCCATCCCTCCGGCCCTGCGGCGATCAAGGCGCCGACGATAATGACTGACGAAATCGCATTGGTGACCGCCATCAGCGGGGAGTGCAGTGCCGGCGTCACGCGCCAGACCACATAGTATCCGACAAAACAGGCGAGAACAAAGACCGTCAGCCCGACGACAAAAAACGGCATGCCCGCTGTTTCCGGCGTTGTGAACTGACTGATATTCAGCGCCAGCTCCTGCGCCTGCAGCGACAGCTGGCTGGCACCTGTGGCAACGGCGGCGGCATCTTCGGCAAGTGTATGTGCGTCCATGTTCTCTCTCCCCTTGCGGGTCTGTTATCAGGATTGCAGTTGCGGATGAACGATCTGCCCGCCGTCGGTCACGACGGAGGCTTTGACGATCTCGTCTTCACGGTTGATTTTCAGCGTCTTGGTTTCCGGATCGACCAGCGGCGTCAGGAAATTGAGCAGATTGCGGGCATACAGCGCGGAGGCATCGACCGCGATGCGGCTCGGCATATTGAGATGCCCCACAATCGTCACACCGTTCACGTTCACAATCTCGCCTGCTTTTGACAGCGCGCAATTGCCGCCTTGCTCGACGGCGAGATCGACGATGACCGCGCCGGGTTTCATGCTGCGCACCATCTCTTCGCTCACCAGTTTGGGCGCGGGACGTCCGGGAATAAGCGCGGTTGTAATCACCACATCTTGTTTCTTGATCGTCTCGGCGATCAATTCGGCCTGCTGGCGTTTGTAATCATCGCTCATTTCTTTGGCATAGCCGCCCGATGTTTCGGCGGCTTTGGTTTCTTCGTTTTCAACCATGACGAAAGACGCACCAAGGCTCTGCACCTGTTCTTTGGCAACGGGGCGCACATCAGTTGCCGATACGGTCGCACCCAGACGGCGCGCAGTGGCGATCGCTTGAAGACCGGCCACGCCTGCCCCCATCACAAAAACCTTGGCAGGCGGGATTGTTCCGGCTGCCGTCATCATCATCGGAAAAGCACGGCCGAAAGCGGCAGCGGCCTCGAGCACGGCGCGGTACCCCGCCAGGTTCGCCTGCGATGACAGTACATCCATCGTTTGCGCCCGCGTGATGCGCGGCACGAATTCCATCGCGGCGGCGACAACGCCCTGCGCCGCGAGCGCCTTCAGCGTTTCTTTTTCCTGATAGGGCGACAGCTGCGCCAGCAAAAGCGCGCCCGATTTCATGTTTACAATTTCAGCAGCAGCGGGGTGGCGTACACGCAGCACAACGTCGGCGTCTTTATACACATCTGCCCCTGTGGTGATTTTTGCACCAGCCTGCGCATACATATCGTCTGTCACGGCAGCGGTAAGGCCCGCACCGGCTTCGACGCTGACGTCAAAGCCGAGGGCGATCAGCTTGCGGACGCTTTCCGGCGTCGCGGCAACGCGTTTTTCGGCGGTGATGGTTTCCTTGCCGACGGCGAGTTTCATGACACTTTCCCCCAAGGGCGCGGTGCGGCCGCGCAATTTCAGATCCGTAAAGACAGGTTTTGGCACGGGGCAGACGGCCCCATACCGGAAGACAACCCTCCACCCTTTCCCGGCCTGTCAGCATCGCGCGGTGGTGAATCGCCAAAACGGCCTTCAGCATGACGTAATTCAGCCGCAAACTCAACCGATACACGTCTTTTTTGTAGATTTTTGTACTATAAATCAGTATGTTAGAGAGATTCTTGCCGACTATGACAAAAATATGGCGCGCGCCCTTTAATTATGTATAATAAAATATCGTCGCGAGGGGACAATGGGTCATAAAAAAACATTCACGGCCGCAGCGCAGCCAGAGCGTTTTGATTTCAAAAACGCCGTATCCGAAGCCTACGCGCAAAACCCCCGGCTGGAGCACAGTGTCTATTTCGTCGACATAGCCCAAAATCAGGTCGCGCACCCGAACCCCGAAACGTTGCAAGAAATTTTACAATTCATTTCAAGCAGTGATACAGGCAAAAAATTTATCCGGCCGCAAATTCAAGAATGCCAAAGGAACAAAACATCCTATTGCCATTTCGGCGGTGAAAGCAGTTTTGTCTACATCTATACCGGTGAAGACCGTCTGCGGTTCTTTTCTCCCCGCGTCAGCGGCGCACAGGAAATGACATTTATCTTTGACCACGAATTTGCTCATGCACATATCGCGGCGGGCGGATCAGACAACCGCTTTCTGGCCGAGAATACGGCCGATGTTTATGCGCTCATCCGCCACATTCAACGTTTTGGCAATGGTACGGCACTTGCAGATGAAATAATCGCCGCGCGTGCGCAGGATACGGTTTTTCGCGCAAACGGCATTTTGAATTTCTCCTGCGCCGCACTGGAGCATGTTCTCGCAAATCCGGACAAGATCGACTACGCCCAGCTGACGCCCGAGCGCACCTCTGCGCTGGCCGAAACGATTGCGCAGGAATATACGCCAGATGCGCCACTGCTTAAACGTCTGCACGGCGCTTTCGCACCGCTGCACGAAAAGGCCAGTATGGACGCTCTTGCAAAAATCTCCCTCGAAACAAAAGATGCCGCGGTTCTTAAATGGAGCGCAACAGTGCTCAAAGCCCTGCTCGCCGGAGCCGTCCGTCCGCCGCAGAACATGCCCGAAACAAATCCCGATAAAGCCTGGAACAAGCATATGGCGAAAATCAGCCGCCGTATGGACAAGATGGCACAGCACCCATGAAAGAAAATAGTCAGGCTTTTAACTACCCCGCCGCCGCCATGGGCATATGCCGCGACTTCCCCGAAGTTGCCACAGATCTTTATTTTTTTGATACCGCGCGCAAAGCTTATGTGCCAAGCCATCCGGTCGCGGCGCGCAGGCTGGACACGATCGCACAGGCGCAGGAAAATTTTTCACGCCAGCTTGCTGAATTCATGCAGAAACTGCATGGCGACAAATCATCCTGCGTCCTCGCCGGCACGCAAAACGATCATTTCATTTTTCTTTATAACGGGCCGCAAAACGGCGGGCTGCTACCACACGCGCCGCACGAACAGCGGATGCATTTTATTCTGGACCACGAAATCGGCCATATCGTCACCTCCACCGGAAAACCCGACAAGACAAAAAGCGCAACGTTGCACGAAGCCACCGCCGATGTTTTTGCAAGCCTGCGCCATATCCAGCGTTTTGGCCGTAAAACCGGCGCCATCGAAGATCTTCTTTTACAGCGGGCGCAGCGCCTTGTCTCGCTGCATGGCCCGCGGCATCCGGAGCATTTTTCCAGCTTTGCGCTTGAAAAACTGCTGGAAAAATTACCCGCGACCGACGTTGAATATCTGACGCCGCGGCAAACCGCTGCACTGGCCAGCCGTATCGCGGGCGAGCATACGCCTGCCGACTTTATCGTCCAGAAACTGTCCAAGGCCTTTATCCCGTTTAAGGATATGCTGGCCGCAGGCACGGGCGGCGATGACCCTTACCGCGTCTTGGCGGCGATTGTTCTGGGCGGTACGGACAAAGATATTTTCAAATGGGGCGCACCGGTGCTGCGCGGGTATATCGACGGACGTCTGGGCGATATGCGTGTGGGCAAAGAATATATACGCGTCAACACTGCGCCGTTTGACGGCTCTTATTGGAATGCGGTGCGAAGGCAAATAACAGAGAAAGAATTTACCGCCAATCGGGACAACATGACGCGCACAAACCCTGCCGAAACACCGCCCGCCCCCGCGGCAAAGATCAGTCCGTCGCCGTCAGGTCAAAACGGCTGAGCGTTTCTGCCTGCCGCGCCGCCAATTTATCGGCATCAAAATCGGCCACCAGTTCATGAAACAGGTTGTGCCAGTTTATTTCCGCGCGCAAATGCAGAAAGACCGAGCCGAGCCCCAGTGCGGCGCGGTCCATGAAAACAAATTCGCGCGGCACACGCACGCCGCCGATACGTTTTAACTCGCGGTGGACTTTTGATGCGACGTCGCGCCCGTAAACACCTTCTTCGACAACACCGATCGGACGAACACGGTCATCCAGCACGGGGCCGTATAAAAAGCCTGCCCACATATTCAGCACGTCGATGGTTTCTTTGGTCAAGCCGGAGAAACCCCAGCACTCATAGGCAGCAACCGCCATCGCCCGATCTTCTTTTTGCAGCGCGTGATAAAGCGTGATGACGCCCTCGACAAAACGCGGCGGGAAAATGCGCACGCAGCCGAAATCGAGTAGATTGATTGTCTGGTCTTTTTGCACCGTGTAATTGCCAAGATGCGGGTCACCATGAATGATACCGTAAAAATAAAGCGGCACATACCAAGCCCGAAACATATTATGGGCGATACGGTTGCGCACATCCTGTTTTGCATCGATGAAATCGAGGATGGAGGCGCCTTCCAGCCACGTCGTCGTCACCAGTCGTCCTGTCGACAGCTCCGGCACGACCTTCGGCACATGCACGCCTTTTTCATCGGCTAACATATGCGCATAAAGCGCTGCATGGCGGGCTTCAAGCGCATAGTCCAGTTCTTCATGAAGCCGCGCCGCGATTTCTTTTTGGATTTCGCCCGTCACAACCGACTGGTCGTATTTTTCAAAGATGCCCATGACCAGTTTCAACTGCCCCAGGTCGGCTTCGACCGCAGCAGACATATCAGGGTATTGCAGTTTGCAAGCAACGTTGCGCCCGTCATGCGTCACAGCGCGGTGCACCTGCCCGAGCGAAGCGGCAGCGGCCGCGTCACGCTCGAAGCTTTTGAATTTTGATTCCCAGTCGCGGCCCAATTCGGTCGCCATGCGGCGGCGGACAAAAAGCCAGCCCATCGGCGGTGCCTGTGATTGGAGTTTTTGCAGCTCTGCCGCGTATTCTTTGGGCAGGGCATTCGGAATGGTCGCCAGCAGCTGCGCCACCTTGAGCAGCGGGCCTTTCAGGTTGCCGAGGCTTTCCATCAGCTGTTTGGCATGCTGCGGCTTGTCGATATCAAGCCCCAGATATTTTTGGCCGGCAAGCTTGGCGGCCAGCCCCGTCATGGTCGTGGATACGCGGGCATAGCGCTTGATGCGCCCGCCCACAGTGCTTCTTTCGCTATCGGCTTTTGGCTTGCCGCCAGTTGCGGCATCCTTCGGCGCGGCGTTTTTTTTGCCCTGCGCAGGCTTTTTGGGTTTGGATTTGTCGCCTTGGTCTTTGCTCATGCTGCAAAGATGATGTTCCGGCGGCAAAAAGTCGAGAGGATTCTACTTGCCGCTGCGCGGTGCTTTGCCTTTTTTGGGGGCAGCCGCAGGGGGCGCAGCATCCAGCTTTATCAATTCGTCCAGATACTTGGCATTGAGGGAGAGACCATTTTCCCAGAATTCGCGGCTTTCGGGGTCAAGATCGAAAGGCTGAAACATTTCATAGAGGTTTTTGGTGAGACCGGCTTCCAGAAGCTCGATATAATTTTCGATAAACTCCGCGCGCGCTTCCTTGCCTTCGGCTTCGGCAGCTTTATACGACTGGTAAAGCCCGCTGACGACCTGCTGCGCAAAGGCATAGGATGACACATAAAACGGTGTGTCAAAGAAATGCGGCACGGTCATCCAATAGTAACGGTCATAGTCGTCGGTCTCGACGCTCGGACCGTAATATTCGCGCTGGGTTTCAACCCAGATATCCGAAATCGCTTCGGCGTCCAGTTCGCCATCGCGGCGGGCGCTATGTACGCGCTTTTCAAAATCGTAATAGGCCAGCTGTTGAAGCCCGTTGCCCAGCATGTTTTCAACGCGGTCGACCAGCAGCTTTTTGCGCACGGCGGGGTCTTTTTCGGTCTTGAGCAATTCTTCGAAGACGAGCATTTCGGCAAAAATACTCGCCGTTTCGGCAACCGGCGTCGGCACGTCCGACATAAAAAAGCCGCAGGCTTTTTCGGACAGCTGTTGGTGCACCGCATGACCGAGTTCATGCCCGAGCGTGGCCGCGACATCCCCCGCGCTGCCGGTAAAACTGAGCATCACATAAGGTACATCGCCCGGGCCCGTTGGCAGCGCAAAAGCGCCGCCTTCTTTGCCTTCGCGCGGTTCCGCATCGATATGCCCGGCGGTAAAAACTTTTTCGGCCAGCCGCGCAAATTTGGGCGAGAACTTTCGAAACGCGCGCAAAACCATGCGCTGCGCCTCGCCGAAGCTATATTCGCTCGACGCGCCTTCTAGCCCCGGCAATGTCATCCCCACCTGCGCGCGGGGCATGACTTCCTGACCGTGCTGCTGCGCTTTCCACTCATAAAAGCGGTGCGACAGCTGCGCATAAGACGCCTTAATCGTATCGAACATCGTATCGACGATTTCATCCGCCGTCCGGTTGGCACGGTTGACGGGGGCATCGGGGCGTTTTTCGCCGGCCAGATCGTTGTCGATCATATCATCACGGATCATGGCGTTGTAGCAGAGGGCAATACGCGCGCTTTGCGCCTTGAGGGCGTCCGCCATAGCCTGCCGTCCGGCCTTGCGCTCTTCCAGTGTCATTTTGCTGTCGGCCAGCTCTTCGGACAGGTCATCAATCGACAATTTTTCGCCGCGCCACTCGACGCGCAGGGCATTAACCGTTTCATGATAAAAACGTCCCCAGCCTTCGCGGCTGGTGGTGGCGAAATCGGCAGACAGGCCGCCGACCTTGTCAGGCAGCGGCTGGCCATCACGTGCGCGCAGCGCCGCCAGCCATGGTGCATAAGCCGCCAGTTCCGGCGCGGCAAGTTTGGGAATCAGCGTCTGCTCTTTCATTTCCGTCAATTCGGCTTCGAAAAAGCCGATCTTGCCGCCGTTTTCCTGAAACCATTTGTTGAGGTCACCGAGCCGTGCGAAATTGCCGACATTGTCGGATTCCATCAAAACGATATAGCAGCTGATTTTATGGCGCAGCTGTTCGATTTGTTCATAGACCATCACTGCCTTGCCCAGATCGCTGCCGGACAGCCATTCCAGCGTGCCTTCGTAGGTTTCGGCGAAATCGTTGCAGAGCGCATCGATGCGCGCCAGATCGGCCTTCAGCTCCGGCGCATCGGGCGCGCTATAAAGCGCGGCAAGGTTCCAGCGCGGCAGATCAAGGTCATCGAGCGGCGACGGATTGTCATTCGCGGGTTTGCGCGCGCGGTTGAAGTCATCCTGCAGGCGTTTTTGCGGCAAGGTCGTGCGGGGATTCTTCATGACGGCCCCCCTGCGCCGCCGCCCTTTTTGGGCGGCTTTGGCGGTACAGCACTGTCAAGCCCTGCGCGCGGCGGCTTCTTGCGTGCCGCTTTTTTGAAATCGTCGCGGGTCGGGTTGTCGTTGGCGGCGGGCGGTTTCTCGTCCGTCAGATCGCGTCCGGCATCGCGGATATCTTTTTCAGCCTTGGCCGCGCGCTCAATCTTCTGGTCGAGAGTGATCAGCTCGTCGATATATTTTTCGATGACGCCAAGCCCCTTGCGCCAGAACGCCGGATCGTTGACGTCAAAGCCGAAAGGCTCCAGAAGCGCTTCGTGGCTTTTACTGCCGCCCGCGCCCAGCATCGCGGCGTATTTTTGCGCGAAATCGTTTTTATCCACCGCCTTGTCATAGGCGTCATAGAGCGCATTGACCAGACAATCACCAAAGGCATAGGCATAAACGTAAAACGGCGTATGGATAAAATGCGGCACATAAGCCCAGAAATGCTGCGCGCCGTCCACATCCATATTGACGGCAGGGCCAAGGCTCTCGCGCGATGTTTCGCGCCACAGCTCGCCCAAACGTTCGGGCGACAGTTCGCCTTTGTCACGGTATTCGGCGTGCAGTTTTTGTTCGAACGTGAAAAACGCCGTCTGGCGCACCACGGTATTGAGCATGCCTTCGACTTTTTCAGAGATCATCGCACGGCGCGCGGCGGGATCTTCTTCACGGTCGAGCAGCGCGCGGAAAACCAGCATCTCGCCAAAGACACTGGCGGTTTCCGCGACGGTCAGCGGCGTATCGGCCATCAGCTGACCCTGTTTCGCAGCCATCACCTGATGGATGCCGTGCCCCAGTTCATGCGCCAGCGTCATCACATCGCCCGTGGTACCAAAATAATTGACGAGAATAAAGGGATGCGCCGAGGGCACGGCGGGGTGCGAAAATCCGCCGCTGTCTTTGCCGGCGCGCGGTTCCGCATCGATCCAGCCTTCGTCAAAAAAACGCCTGCCGATTTTTTCCATCTCGGGTGACAGTTTGGCAAAGGCGGCGAGCACCATCTCTTTCGCCTCTTCCCATGGAATATATTTTTGCGGCGCATCGGCCAGCGGCGCGTTACGATCCGCCGGATGCAGCCGCGCCGTGCCATTCTTTTTGGCCTTCCATCCGTAATAACGATGCGACGTTTTGGCATAGGATGATTTCACCGCAGCCGACAGCGCGCCCACGGTATCGCGGTCGATATGGTTTTCAAGATGGCGGCTGTCTTCGGGCTTTTCAAAGCCGCGCTGCGTATCTTCGGCCGCCTTGAGCGCGGCAAGCGTATTGGTGATGAGCGCAAAGCTGCCCGCATTCTCGCCAAGGCCTTTGGCAAAGGCATCCCATGCCAGACGTCTGCGCGCGGGGTCGCGGTCATTGTCGATGATGTTCAGTGTTTCGGCTTCGGTCAGTTTTTCGCCACCTACATCAAAACGCAGACCCTGCATCGTCAGATCGAACAGGCGGCGCCAGGCATCTTCGGCGACGCCTTCTTTCAGATGGCGGTATTTTTCGGCTTCGTCATCCAGCTGATGCGGGCGACTGGCGCGCAGACCTGCAACCCACGGCGCGTATTTGGACAGCTCCGGCGCGGCAATTTTTTGCAAAAGTGCCGGTTCGGCAATACGATTGATTTCCAGCGTGAAGAACAAAAGATCCTGCACCGAGGCACGCAGGCGGTCATCAATTTTGGCGGCGAAGGTATCTTCGCGGTTATCGGCGGCGCGCAGCAACGACACATAGGTTTCGACGCGGGCAATATTCTCGGTGATCTGCTCGAAACGGGCGACAGCCGCGCCCAGCGCCGCACCATCGGCCTTGGCAACCTGTCCACGCCAGTCTTGCGCGAATTTTTTGACATCGCGGTCAATGTCGGTCAGGGCTTTTTGAAATTCGGGAGAATCTTTGCCTGGAAACAGAGCCGACAAATCCCAGCGCGGCAGACGATACTGCGGCGGCAACGAGGCGGGCGGTGTTTGGTCCGGTCGGTCTTGCATCGGCCTCCGAAGCGGTTTGCGGCACGTTTTGCGCGCCGCGATCAGACAAATTCACACCCTGCCTTGCCGCTTGTCCGTACCTGTCTGCCCGCAATCCCCCGCATAAACGGGGCTGGCAGCTTCTTGTTTGAACGAACGACCAAAAGCGTAACACAGAATTTTATGACAGAAAGGCTTTTTTGCCCTCTTTGCCCTGAATCACTTTACAGAATCTGTATAATCAGTTTCTAAATACGGAAATGCGGTCACGGCCGGCTTTTTTGGCGTCGTAGACGGCGTTATCGGCGCGGCCCAGCACACCATCGATGGAGGTTTCGCCATCTTTGAATTCGGCAATGCCGATGCTGACGGTGAAATTGATTTTGTGGTCGTTAAAGGTCAGCAGGTTGTCGGCGGTCAGTTTGCGCAGGCGTTCGGCGATGACCGTTGCGCCCTGAATATCGGTTTCGGGTAAAAGCGCGACGAATTCTTCGCCGCCCCAGCGGCCAAAGACGTCAACGTTACGCAGCGCATTGGTGCAAATCATCGTAAAACGCTGCAAAGCCTTGTCACCCGCGCCATGGCCATAGGTGTCGTTGAGGCGTTTGAAATGGTCAAGGTCGAGCATCAGAACCGACATCGGATGATGATAACGGCTGGCGCGCAGCGCCTCGCGCTCGGCAATCGATGTAAACTCGCGGCGGTTGAACGCGCCGGTCAGCGGGTCTGTGGCGGCAAGGCGCAGCAGCTCTTCTTCGGTTTTGCGGTTTTTGCTGATGTCACGCACCAGTGCGCCGTAAAATTTCTGATCGCCGCGGCTGAGGTCGAAAATCGACGCGCTGGCAACAAACTCTTCACCGCTTTTGCGGCGGCCATAGATTTGCCGGTGACGCTCGCTGGATGGTTTGTCGCGCGAATCGCTATTACCGAATTCGTGGATCATCATATCGTGCTGGATATGAAACCGCTCCGGCAGCAGCGTATCCAGCTTTTGGCCGGTGATTTCACTGCCCGTATAGCCGAAAACCTTTTCGGCGCCTTCATTGAAGAAAATGATTTCGCTGTTGCGGTCTATAATGACGATGGCTTCTTCTGCGCGCGTCGCGACTTGCGCGCACAAATCGGCGATTCTGGCTTTTTTACCGAACAGAAGCATAAAGACGCCTACACCCTATGATGTCGCCCGCCTTCTTGATGTGACGCTGTCACGTCTGGCGCGCTTTCCGTCCAGAGTAACAGCGTTCTCCCCCGATTCCAACTGGTCTATAAAACTTTCAATCAAGGCCAGCCCCCGCCGCCAAAACGCCGGATCTGCCGCATTGAGACCGAAAGGACGAAGAAGGTCGCGGTGGTGCTTTGTGCCGCCAGCCGCCAGCAGCGCGATATATTTATCCGCAAAGCTTTTATCGCCCTTCTTTTCAGAATCCCTATAGGCCATATACAGCGCATTCACCAGACAGTCGCCAAAAGCATAGGCATAAACGTAAAACGGCGAATGATAGAAATGCGAGATATAAGCCCAGAAATAGCGGTAATGATCGTCGAAGCGGAAGGCGGGGCCGAGGCTCTGGCGCATGATGCGCATCCAAATCTCGCCCGTTTGCTGCGGCGTCAGCTCGCCTTTTTTACGCCGGGTGTGGAATTCACATTCAAAGTCGTGAAAGGCAACCTGACGCACAACAGTATTGAGCATATCCTCCACTTTGCGCGCAAGCAGGGCGCGGCGCGCGACCGGATCTGTTTCCGCGGCCAGCAGCGACTGGAAGACCAGCATCTCGCCAAAGACACTCGCCGTTTCCGCCAGCGTGAGGGGCGTATCGGCCATAAAATATCCCTGATCCGCCGCCAGCACCTGATGCACGCCGTGCCCCAGTTCGTGCGCCAGTGTCATCACATCATCCAAACCGCCTTTGAAGTTCATCAGAATATAAGGATGCGCGGCAGGAACCGTCGAGGCGGAAAAAGCACCGCTGTCCTTGCCGGCGCGCGGCTGCGCATCGATCCAGCTGTTCTCAAAAAACCGCGCGCCCGTCCGCGCCATTTGCGGATGAAACATACCATAGGCATCCAGCACAACCTTTTGCGCCTGCGGCCAAGTGATCTTTCTTTTGGCGGCAAAAGGCAGCGGGGCGTTGCGATCCCAGATATCCAGCTGCGCCTTGCCCAGCCATTTGGCCTTCAGCCGATAATAGCGATGTGACAGGCGTTTATGGCTCTGGCGTACGGCCTTTGTCAGCGCTTCGACCACTTCGTCTTCGACCTGATTGTCAAGGTTGCGCGAGGCCATGATGCTTTTGAAACCGCGCTGGCGCTCATCAACTTCTTTTTCTTTGGCAAGCGTATTGAGGATAAGGCCAAAGGTGCCGGCATTGTCTTTCATCACACGACCGATTGACGCATGCGCCTCGCGCCGCGCCGCGGCATCATGCGACAGCAAGTGGTGAAAAATTTCCGTCTCGGTTAGTTCCTTGCCGCGGAAAGGAAAGCGAAGACGCGCGGATGTTTCATCGAACATGCGCATCCATGCCGAGGCCCCCGTAACATCGCGGTCATGTAGGATCTTTTCAACCTCGTCAGGCAACTGATAGGGGCGAAAGGCGCGAATTTGTGTCAGCACAGGGCGATAGCGTGCAACATCTTTGTGTTTTAGCCACGTTTTGACCGTGGCTTCCGCCGCGCGGTTGATTTCGAGCCTGAAAAAAACCAGCCGCGCCGAAATGTCGTTGATCGTTTCGCTGACCGACTGGTACAGCTGCCCCGCCGCCGGATCATCAAGCCTCGTTTGCCGGTCCAGCGATACATAGCTGCCCAGCCGCCCCAAACCCTCGCAGATACTTTCGTAATCCGCAAAAGCCTTGCCGAAAGCCGCCGCCGAGAGGCGCGCCGTTTTATTTTCGTATTTCGCCTGAAAGGCCGCGGCCTTTTTGCCCGCCGCAGCCAGCCCCGCCGCGATATGCCGCGCTGCGGGGGCAGGCACCAGATCGGACAGATCCCAGACCGGCAGCGCTGCCGCGCGTGTCTTGGCCGATTTGTTTGTTTTTACGAGGTTTTTGCGGCTGGCGCGTTTTTTTACGGGGGGCATGTCTACCTATAGGGCGGGAGGATATGATATAATTTGTTAAAGATGTTTAGGCTAATCTACACATCTGGCTTTCAATTTCAAAGGCTGCCGATGTCCGCCGCTTCCCGTAAGAAACAAAAACCCGAAACCGGCGGCACCGATGCCGCCCAGAACGCCCTGCGCACAAAGCTTTTACTGGCGGCTCTGCCCGATGTCGCCTTTGACGGCTGGCATGCGGGGCTGCTGGCCGCTGCGGCGCGCCGTGCCGGTATCAGCGAGGATGATGCGGAAGCGCTTTTCCCCCAAGGCACGCGCGGGCTGGCACTTTATCTGTCGACATGGGCAGACGAAGAGATGCGCAAGCGTCTGGCGCGTGAAAAGATGGAGAGCCTGCGTGTACGCGACCGCGTGGCACGCGGCGTTGAAATCCGCCTCGACATCCTTGCGCCGTGGAAACAGGCGGTATCAAGCGGACTTTGCTATCTGGGCACACCGCCCGGCGGATTGCTGCTGCCCTCGCAGGTCTGGCGCAGCGCGGATATTATCTGGCAGGCAGCAGGCGATACCGCGACCGATTATAACCGCTATACCAAAAGGCTTTTGCTCTCCGGCGTTCTAACAGCGACGATTTTATTCTGGCTGGGCGATGAAACCCCGCAGCATCAGGACACCCGCGCATTTCTGGCACGCCGCATCGACGAGGCTCTTAAAATAGGTAGAACCGCAGGCGGCACGGTCGATAAAATCAAACGCGGCATCGGCCAAGTCACGAGAAGAAGGAAAAACGCATGATTTTCGGATTGGAACATGTCGTGAGCGCGGGGCTGATGACGCTCGCCAGTATCTATAGCTGCCCGCAAACACAGCCCGGACAAGTCGCGATCCAGACCCGCAACGGTACGCCGAAATATTACTATCATATCCCGAGCGCGCAGCTTGGCAACTTCCAGATCGACACAACATTTTCAAAGCACGACAACGAAATTTACGTTGTCGGCGGCGTGACCCACGGCAAAATTCTCATTTCACGGCAAGTGCAGCTGATTACGCATTCCATGCGCGGCGTCAATGCGCACTGCGTGTCGGTCGGACAGATCACCGTGACACTGGACTATCAACCGGACGTTTATATTGCTACTGAATACAGACCCGGCACCTGCCGTTACCAGACCACCATGCAGCACGAAGTGCAGCACGTGAACCTCGACATCATCACGCTGAACGAATTTATTCCACGTATTCAGGCCTACATACAGCGCGCCGTCAATTCACTGCCCCCGATGCAGCCCGTGCAGCAGCAGCAGGTTCCGCAGGTACAGGAATGGATCGGCATGCAGGTTGAACAAGCGGCAAAACAGGCGCTGGCGGAGATGGATCAGGTGCGCCGCGCACGTCACCAGCGCATTGACAATCGCGAAGAATACACGCGCCTGTCACGCGCCTGCGCGCATGAGCCGAACCCGATCGCCATGCCCGGACAGCAGCAATACCGCCGCTGATCCTTGTCTTTACCTATCCTCGGCTGACGCCGCCGTTGCCGCAGGCATGCGGCGCGCATCGCTCATGGCTTTGCGCACCATATCCTTCCAATACGCGCGCGAGGGTCCTTCGGACAAAAGCGTTCGCCACAGCACCAGTGCCGCCGCGGGGTCGCCACGCTGGGCAATCGCCAGCGCCTCGAAATGGCGGGACAGCGGATCATCCGGATAAAGCCCGCGCACAAAAGAAAACGTCGCCAGCGCATCATCGCCCACCGTGCCGCCGCTTTGCCGCACCTGTGCCTGCCCCAGCGTGACAGCATAATGCCGCAGCAGCGGGTCTTGCGCCGCCACCCCCAGCGCCACGGCGCGCGCCAGAAACTTAACTTCGTCATCGTGCCGCCCGATGCGGCGGTTGATTTCGGAGAGACTGAGATGTGCGCCGATATCATCGGGGTTCTGCCCGACCAGCACAGCCATCGGACGCTGGGCGAGCAGCGCCGCCTGCCGCGTTTGCAAATCAGATGTCATATCAAAAATCGCCTGCCGCGCCCGTAAATCCGGACGACCCGTCAAAAGATAAGTCGTCAGTGCGGCAGCCGGCAGCAGGAGCACGACAACCGCCACCAGAAACCTGTCCTCACGCGAGGCACGTCGCAAAGGGCGCGAAGTATCTGTCTGCCCTGCACCTACAGGCGCGGCCAGCACATGCACCAGCTTGATGCAAACGCCCGCCGTCAAAACCGCCATTAGAACATAGAGCATCGTCATGCACGGTCCCTCCGCACAAAGCCCCGGCGCACGAGCCGCCAGACAAAAGCAAAGCCTGCCCCCAGCACCAAAAACGGCGTCAGCCACAAAATCCATGTGCGCGGCGCGACCGGAGGCTTCATCAAAACATAGTCGCCGTAGCGTTCCTGCACAAAGGACAAAACCTGTGCATCACTGTCGCCCGCGCTCAGACGTTCACGCACCAAGAGGCGCAAGTCGCGCGCAAGGCCTGCGGCAGATTCGTCGATATCTTCGCCCTGGCAGACAAGACAGCGCAATTGCTTGCTGATAACCCGCGCCCGCGATTCGAGCACAGCGTCCTGCATCATCTCGTCAGGTTGCACTGCCAGTGCAACTGCGGGCAGAAACAGGCAAAAAAACAGGGCGCACAGTAGTGTCTTCATTTCATCACCTCTGCAATCAGGGGCTTGAACAGCGCGCGGTAATCCGCTTCGCTGACCGGCCCGACATGGCGCAGGCGGATGACGCCGCGGCGGTCAATCACAAAGGTCTCGGGCACGCCGTAGACGCCCCATTCAATCGCCACGCGGCCTTCGTCATCCGCGCCGATCAGCTTGAAAGGGTTGCCGTGTTTTTCGAGCCACGGCGCGAGCGCTTCCGGCTTGTCTTTATAGTTCACGCCATAAACATCTATGCCGTCCTGTGCGGCCATGCGCGCCAGCAGCGGCTGTTCAGCCTGACAAGGCACACACCATGATGCGAAAAAATTCACCACGGCCGGTGCGCCCGCCAGATCATCACGGTCAAAATGACGTCCGTCAGGCAGCGCGGCGGGCAATACGAAATCAGGGATTTCGCGGCCAATCATGGCGGATTCCAGCTTGGCCGGATCCACCCCCCGCATCAGCGGCGCGGCAAAAAGTGCCAGCAGCAAGATAAAAACGGCCAACGGGACAAGCGCGAGAAGCTGCGGTTTCATGTGCCCCTCCGGCGGCGATACCGCGGCGTCAGGGATATCAGGCCGCCCAGTGCAATCATCGTCGCACCGGCAAACAACAGGGCGATCAGCGGATGGTGATAGATACGCACCACAAATCGTGCGCTATTCTTTTCATCCTGATCGCCCAGAACGACATAGAGCATATCAAGCCCGCGCAGGGAAAGGGCGGCTTCGCTGGTCGCTTTTTCGCTTTCGGGATACCAGCGTTTTTCCGGCGTCATGAAAAAATACCGTGCCGAAGCGGCCGTGCCGGTGGTGGGGCGAACGCTGAAAACCGCCTTGTCGCGATTGAAATTCGCGCCAAGGTCGGACGTTGCCGTCAACAGAACAAATTCATAGCCCGCAACGCGTGCGCGGTCGCCCTGTGCCATCCAGCGGATATCTTCGCTGTCTGCCTGCGTTGCGCCTGCCGCGCCCATTATCAAAAACGCAAATCCCGCATGCGCAATGACCATGCCGTAATAGCGCGCGGGCAGATAGGCAAGGCCGCGCAGGTTGCCTGCCTTGCGCAGCACATCCTGTCCCAGCGTCAGCAAAATCCAGACCGCAGGGATCATCGCCGCCAGCACAAGCGGCGATGACGGCAAAGGCGAGAAGATAATCGCAACTGCCGCAACCACCGTCAGCAGCATCGGCGCCAGCAGACGCCGCAGCACAAGATCAGGCCTGCCCGCGCGCCACGCCATGGCCGGCGCCAGACCCATCAAAAACGCGAAAGGCACCAACATGGGAACAAGCGTCGCCGTGTAATAAGGCGCGCCGACCGACACACTGCCCAGCCCCAGCGCCGACATAAACAGCGGGTACAGCGTCCCCATAAATACTGTTGCCACGGCGGCAAACAGAAAAACGTTATTGAGCAGCAGAACTGTTTCACGACTGAACGGCCGAAACAACGCCGCACCCCGAATATAAGGCGCGCGCAGGGCATAAAGGAACAGCCCGCCGCCCGTGGCCACTGCCAAAAGCACCAGCAGGAAAACACCGCGCGCCGGATCCAGCGCGAAGGCATGCACCGATGTTAAAACGCCGGAGCGCACCAGAAAAGCGCCGAGCAAACAAAGGCTGAAGGTCAGAATCGCCAGAAAAATCGTCCAGTTTTTCATCGCGCCGCGCTTTTCAAGCACGGAGAGGCAGTGCAAAAGCGCCGTGCCCGACAGCCACGGCAAGAGCGCGGCATTTTCAACCGGATCCCAGAACCAGAAGCCCCCCCAGCCAAGTTCGTAATAGGCCCAGGCGGAGCCCAGCGCGATGCCGATGGTCAACGACACCCATGCCGCCAGCACCCACGGGCGCAAAAAAGCCGCCCATATAGCATCGATCTTTTTTTCCAACAGCGCCGCCATGGCAAAACAAAACGCCACGGAAAAACCGACGTATCCGGCATAGAGAAACGGCGGGTGAATCGCTAGTGCCGGATCTTGCAGAACAGGGTTCAGGCCAAAACCTTCGGGCGGTGCAATCTCCAGCCGCAAAAACGGATTGGACGCGCAAAGCACAAAGAGCATAAACCCTATAAGCAGCATGGCCTGAAACGCCAGTGTGCGGGCTTGAAAAGTTTCGGGCAGACGCCATGCCGCTTGCGCAATCATCGCGCTCCAGAAGGACAGCATCCAGACCCAAAGCAGCATGGAGCCTTCATGATTGCCCCAGGTGCCTGCAATTTTATATAACAGAGGCTTGAGCGTATGGCTGTTTTCAACCACATTGCGCACCGAAAAATCCGACAGCGCATAAGCATGCATCAACGCCAAAAGGGCGATGGTGCAAAGCCCGAAGCCCGACCATGCTGTTTGCCGGCCGAAATGCATCCAGCGTGCACGCCCGTGCGCGGCACCGATCATCGGCACGGCTGCTTGCAAAAACGCCAGCAGAAGCGCAAGGATCAAGGCAAAATGGCCAAGCTCAATAATCATCAAAGCCTCCGCCGGTGGCACGTTGCTGCAGGCGCGCCTTGCCTTCTTCGTGTCCCTGTTTGAGCGCGCGAGCGACTTCGGGCGGCATATAGTTTTCGTCGTGTTTCGCCAGAAGCTCCGCAGCCACAAAATCTCCCGCCGTGTCCAGTGTACCTGTTGCCACAACGCCTTGCCCTTCGCGGAACAGGTCGGGCAAAATACCGGCATAATGCACCATCAGACGTTCATCGCCATCGGTGACGCTGAAACTGACCTTTGCCTCTTCGCTGCTTTTGACAACTGACCCTTCTTCGACCAGTCCGCCGATGCGGAAAGAACGGCCCGTAGCAATACGCATATCACCTGCTGCACGCATGGCGGCGACTTCACGCGGGCTATAGAAAAACGAAATATTATCGCGCAGCGCATAAAGCGACAGACCCAGCGCGCCGCCCAGTGCCGCAAGGACAAAGATCACGAAATAGAGACGCTGTTTCTTTTTCATTCCGGCGCCTTTTTATCAGACGCAAGGCCGGCGTCTTGCAGCGCGCAGCGCGCGGCGCGAAACGACTGCCAGCTCTGCACTACCACCAATGCCAGCACAACAAAAGTCACGCCATAGGCAAGGAAAATATATTCGGCATGGGTCAGGTCTGCGATGCTCATGCCGCCTCCCCCGCCACCTGCTGGTGGCGCACGGCCAGACGGCGGCGCATGATTTCGGTTTGCAGACGCAGGCAGACCAGCGCGACAAAAAGCATCTTGAAGGCAAAAGCCATCGTCAAAAGCGGCCAGAGCATGGTGCTGTCAATCGCGGGCGCGTCAAGCCGCGTCAGGCTGGCAGGCTGATGCAGCGTATTCCACCAATCAACCGAAAATTTGATAACCGGAATATTGACGAGCCCGACGATCAGCAAAATCGCACCGGCATTAATACCGCGCTGCGGATCGTCAAAGGCATCGACCAGCGCGATATATCCCAGATACAAAAAGAGCAGCACCAACACCGATGTCATACGCGCATCCCACGCCCACCACGTGCCCCACATCGGCTGACCCCAGAGCGCGCCGGTCACAAGGCAGATCAGCGTGAAGGCCGCACCGACAGGCGCTGCGGCCTTGGCGTACAGTTCTGCCACCACATGCTTCCAGACAAAGCCTGTGATTGCGGCAATCGCCATGCTGGTATAGACAAACAGCGCCATCCATGCCGCAGGCACATGCACGTACATAATACGTACCGTTTCCTGCTGCTGATAATCCGGCGGCGAGGCGGCCAGCGCCAGCCACAGCCCCAAGCCAAAACCAAAGGCGCACAAAATAGCGGCCAGCGGCATTACCACACGGGCAAGCGCCAGAAAACGCGTCGGATTGGCAAAACGGCGGATCACGATGACCTCATATTCGTCGTCAGGCTGACAGCAGCAGCTGCAGGCGCCAATGGTAAGGCCGCCAGAAAGAGCGCCGCCTGCAACAGCAGGTAAGGGCGCACGGGCATTTCTGCCAGCGCAGCAGCAGCGGCCATACCACCCAGAAGCAGCATCGGCGTATAAAGCGGCAGCACAATCACTACCAGTAAAACGCCGGGGCGGCGGCTGCCGAGCGTGAGCGCCGCGCCCAGCCCGCCCAGCAGGCTGAGATATAACGTGCCGAACAGCAAAGACAAGAGTAAAACGGGCAGAGCAGCCGCCGGTATAAACAAAAGCGGGGCGGCAACAAGCGCGGCAGGCAGCAGCAAAGCACCGCCCAAAAGCCAATGCGATAACATTTTGGCCGCCACAATGTGCCACGGAGACAGGGGTGAGAGCAGCAAAAGATCGAGCGTGCCGTCGGCATAGTCGCGGTGATAAACCGATTCAAGCGTCAGAAGTGCCGAAAGGACCGCTGCGGTCCAGATAATGCCCGCCGCCGCGCGCGCGACCAGCGCGGTATCACCGCCCAGCGCAAGGGCGAAGACCGAGACCACCAGCACAAAAAAGAAAACCGTGACGAGCCCCTCTGACCCGCGACCAAGGGTCAGGCGCAGGTCACGCGCAACGATGGCAAACAGCGGGCCCGTCATGCCGCAACCTGCGCCGCGGCCAGATGTGCCGTCTGCATGTTTTTGATATCCGGATGATGGTGTGTCGCCATCATCACCATGCCCCCCGCCGCCAGATGCGCCGCCATAGCCTGCGATAATAAATCAATGGCTGCGTCGTCCAGCGCATTGAAGGGCTCGTCCAAAAGCCAGAGCGGGCATTGTTTGAGAATAATCCGCGCCAGCGACAAGCGGCGTTTTTGTCCTGCCGAGAAAACACGCACCGGCGTATCTGCCAGCGACGAAAGCCCCATGGCCGCCAGCGCGGCATCTATCGCCGCTGCAGAATTTTCGATACACCACAGCACTGCCCAGAAGTGCAAATTTTCGCGCGCTGTTTCCAGAAGTTTGAGGTCGCGGTCATCTGCGGGCAAAAACGCGAAACGCGCGTTATGAGCGATATTCTCATTTTCCAAAATATTTACACCATCCCAGAGAATGCGTCCTGCAGCATGCGGCAAGGCGCGCGCTACAATACGTAAAAGGCTGGTCTTACCTGCGCCATTCGCGCCCGCCAGACGCAAGACACCGCCCGCCGCCAGCGATGCTGAAAAGTTTTGGAAAAGCAAACGGTTCCCCCGGATGCACGCAACATCCGCAAAGCTGAGGGTGGAAGAAAAAAGCCGTTTTGCCATGACCGTCTTTGGCCTATATTAATTTCTGTTAACACGCCGCTGCGTCGGCATGCGCCGCCGGGCGCAAAAACGACGGCCGCGGCTGCGGCTACAAGACCACGCGGCTGCGGCGACTATAGACCATTTGAACCCGAGTTACAAAATCTTAGGGAAGCTTGGATATAGTGAAAAGACAGAGGTTTTTCTGATTGTCACGGGCGGCGTCCTGCTGCCCCAAATCCTAAAGGGAGTTTATAAACGTGACCACCACCGGACATGATACGCTCAAGACCCGCAAGACACTGACTGTCGATGGCAAGGAGTATGATTATTTCAGCCTGAGCGAAGCGGCAAAGAGCATCGGTGACATCACGAAGTTGCCCTACTCCCTGAAAGTGCTGCTCGAAAATCTGCTGCGCTTCGAAGACGGCCAGAGCGTGAAGGTTGATGACGTCAAAGCCGTTGCCGAATGGCTGAAAGATAAAAAGAGCACCCGCGAAATCGCCTATCGCCCCGCGCGCGTGCTGATGCAGGATTTCACCGGCGTGCCCGCCGTGGTCGATCTGGCTGCGATGCGCGATGCCATGGTCACCCTTGGCGGCGACCCCAAGAAAATCAACCCGCTCGCCAACGTTGATCTTGTCATCGACCATTCTGTCATGGTGGATGATTTCGGCAGCGCCGCTTCTTTCGATGCCAACGTCAAACGCGAGTTTGAACGCAACATGGAGCGTTACGTCTTCCTGCGCTGGGGCGCGAAAGCCTTCAACCGTTTCCGCGTTGTGCCGCCCGGCACCGGCATTTGCCATCAGGTCAACCTTGAATACCTGTCGCAGACCATCTGGACTGAAGACGACGAAAGCAAGGGCGGCCGCATGGTCGCTTATCCCGATACGCTCGTCGGCACCGACAGCCATACCACGATGGTCAATGGCCTTGCCGTTCTCGGCTGGGGCGTTGGCGGGATCGAGGCGGAGGCCGCAATGCTCGGCCAGCCGGTTTCGATGCTAATCCCCGAAGTGGTCGGCTTTAAGCTGACGGGCAAAATGAAAGAAGGCACGACGGCAACCGATCTCGTTCTCACCGTCACGCAGATGCTGCGCAAAAAAGGGGTGGTGAACAAATTTGTCGAATTCTATGGCAGCGGTCTCAATACCCTGTCGCTGGCCGACCGCGCCACCATCGCCAACATGGCGCCCGAATACGGCGCGACCTGCGGTTTCTTCCCCATCGACAGCGAGACACTCAACTACCTGCGCTTTACCGGCCGTGACGAACACCGCGTCAAACTGGTCGAAGAATATGCCAAGGCACAGGGCATGTGGCGCGACGCCGACAGTGCCGACCCCGTTTTCACCGAAACGCTGGAGCTGGAGCTGGCCAGCGTCGAGCCGTCACTGGCAGGCCCCAAGCGTCCGCAGGATCGCGTCGCGCTGGCGAATGTCGCCGCTGATTTCAAAAAATATCTGGCCGCCGAACTGACCGTAAACCCCGGCAGTGCCGAAGCAGCCTTTATCTCCGAAGGCGGCGCCGCGACCAACCTCAATGCAGGCGGCGTTGCCGTTGCGGGCCACGATTTTACCATGGCGCATGGCCACGTCGCCATTGCGGCCATCACCAGCTGCACCAATACGTCGAACCCTTCGGTGATGATCGGCGCGGGGCTTGTCGCGCGCAAGGCGCGTGAAAAAGGCCTCAGCGTCAAGCCCTGGGTTAAAACCTCTCTCGCTCCCGGCTCGCAGGTTGTGACAGATTACCTTAACAAGGCAGGCCTTTCGGAACACCTTGATGCGCTGGGCTTTAACCTTGTCGGTTATGGTTGCACCACCTGCATCGGCAATTCGGGCCCGCTACCCGAAGCCATCGAAGCCGCGATCAAAGAAGGCGATCTGGCTGTGGCGGGCGTTTTGTCCGGCAACCGCAACTTTGAAGGCCGCATCCATCCCTTCGTCAAGGCGAACTATCTTGCCTCCCCGCCGCTGGTTGTTGCCTATGCTTTGGCAGGATCGATGAAAATCGATCTTTCCATCGATCCGATCGGCATCGGCAAGGACGGCAAGCCTGTCTATCTGAAAGACATCTGGCCGACACAGGCCGAAGTCCAAAGCGCGCTGGCACAGGCCCTGACATCCGACATGTTCAAATCCCGCTACGCCAATGTTTTTGAAGGCCCCGCCGAATGGCAAGGCGTCAAGACATCGGGCGGCATGACCTATAACTGGGACAACACATCGACCTATGTGCAAAACCCGCCGTACTTCACGCAAATTTCCAAGCAGACCGACGCCATTCACGATATCAAGGGCGCACATCTGCTCGGCATCTTCGGCGATTCCATCACGACCGACCACATTTCACCCGCAGGCTCGATCAAAAAAGACAGCCCGGCAGGCAAGTATCTGATCGGCCACCGCGTGACACCGGCAGATTTCAATTCCTACGGCGCGCGCCGCGGCAACCACGAAATCATGATGCGCGGCACCTTTGCCAATATCCGTATCAAAAACGAGATGGTTCCCGGCGTCGAAGGCGGCGTGACAAAACACATCCCCTCCGGCGAGATCATGCCGATTTATGATGCGGCGATGAAATACGTGGGCGCCAAAACCCCGCTGGTTATCATCGCGGGTAAGGAATACGGCACCGGATCATCGCGCGACTGGGCAGCGAAAGGCACCAACCTTTTGGGCGTCAAGGCCGTCATCGCCGAAAGCTTCGAGCGTATTCACCGCTCCAACCTTGTCGGCATGGGCGTTTTGCCG
>JAUXOC010000074.1 GCA_030682495.1 Alphaproteobacteria bacterium
CTGTTTCAGGGCTTCCAGATTGCTCATATCCATGGTCTTTCGTTAGGGGGGCTTGGTTTGGTCAAAAGATCTTACGGCTCCGAGCCGGGGGCAAGCGTGACTTCAATTCCGTCCAGCGCTTCGTTCATGATGATCTGGCAGCACAGGCGTGAATCTTCGGTCACTTCAAAAGCTTCATCCAGCATGTAAATCTCGTCTTCGCTGGCGGGGGGTATTTTGTCTTGCCACTCCTTGGCGACGTAAACATGGCAGGTGCCGCAGGCCAGCGCGCCGCCGCACTCGGCCTTGATGCCAAGGCTCGGGTCGGTCATGCCGTAATCGCGGATGATTTCCATCACGCGCCAGCCTTCGATGGCGTCAAGTTCGCGGCGCAGACCCGCGCGGTCATTGACGATGATTTTCATACCGTCACCCCGTGTCTTTTCATGCGGGGATTCCCCGTTGCGGTTTGCCTTGCCCCAGCATCTGGCGCAGGGCAAAAACGGCGGCGGCGTTGAAAAACGCCAGCAGCATGAAATTCAGGATGACACGCAAAACCGTCAGGCCGGCGATTTGCAGCGCAGGCGCGCTTTCGGCTTTCAGGGCTGTGATAAGGGATTCTTCAACCGGCCCTGCCGCGATGGCGACGGGCAGCAGCACAATCATGAGCAGCGCGAACATCCGCACCGAGACCATGACGCCATTGACCTTGAAAATATAACCGCGGATCGAATAGCCAATCGCGCCGAGGATATGCACGACCAGCAGACGCAGCCCCCAGAAAGACGCGCCGATTATCATAAAGCCTGCAATATTGACAAAGGCGGCAGGACTGCCGGATTGCATCTCGCGGCTCCAGTACATCATAAAGGCAAGCATGCCGAGCCCGGCCATTTGCAGCAAAAGCCACAGCAGTGCCGAAGCTTCGAACGCGCGGCGACGCGGCATAATATTTTCGGGCGCGATGTTTTCGGGGCGTTCACCAAAAACCATCAGGCGTGTTTGCAAAAACATAAACCATGCGGCGGCGATACCGACCGGCAGCATGGTCAGCATTTCGCTCATGATGCTGGGTTTCTGGATGCCGTAGATTTTCAAAATTTCGATAAAGACGGTGAGGCCGACCGGCATCAGCGCGGCAGACAGCAGATAGCGGCGTTCGGCAAAAACCGAACGATAACCCGCAAGGGCGCAGCCAAGAATGTCAAAACGCTGGGTATTCATATATTGCTCGCCAAAAGGCCTCTAAAAGACGCGCCCATTACAACACCGGAATCACTTAACGCCAAGTTTTTCCTGCAAATTCGAGCTGGAGGTGGTGTATTCAAACCGCAGCTTGCGCTCCGGATAGACATAACGGAAAGCCTGCTGTGCCATCAGCGCGCCTTCGTGGAATCCGGAAAGTATCAGTTTCAGCTTGCCGGGATACCAGTTGATATCGCCGATGGAAAAAATGCCGCTCACGCCGGTCTCGAATTTTTCTGTATCGACGGGGATCAGCCCGTCTTTGAGTGCAATGCCGAGTTTTTCGCAGAGCGCCCCAACGGGGCCGAGTTTCATGGTCAGCCCGTAAAACGCCAAAAGCGTATCACAAGTGATGCGATCTGCTGTTTTATCGGCATAGGTCACGGCAAGGCTCTCGACCTGTCCGTCTGTGCCGTTCAGGCCGTTCAGGTTGGCGATGACCAGCTTCAGGTTGCCGTTTGCGACCAGCCTACGCATCTGCGCGACACTGTGCGGTGCGGCGCGAAAATCGTCGCGGCGGTGCAAAAGCGTGATAGATGCTGCAATTGGCTGCAAATTCAGCGCCCAGTCGAGCGCGGAATCGCCACCGCCCGCCACCACCAGATGCCGGCCCGCAAATTGTTCGCGCTTGCGCACGGCGTAAAAAACAGATTTGCCTTCGTAGGCTTCGATGCCGGCAATCGGCGGTTTTTTGGGCGTAAAGCTGCCGCCGCCCGCCGCGATGATGACGACTTTGCCTTCGATGATCGTACCGGTGTCGGTGGCGACACGCCAGCCGCTCTCGGTTTTTTCAATCGCTGTGGCCATCTGGCTGAAATGGAATGTCGGGCTGAACGGTTTGATTTGCTCCATCAGCTGGTCGGTCAATTGCTGGCCGCTCACCACGGGCAGGGCGGGGATGTCATAGATCGGTTTTTCGGGGTATAGCTCCGTGCATTGTCCGCCGGGGCGGTCAAGGATATCGATGAGATGTGCCTTGATGTCGAGCAGTCCCAGCTCGAACACTGCAAAGAGGCCGACCGGCCCCGCGCCGATGATGATGGCGTCTGTGTGATGTACCGTATTCATGCCCCTGAATTAAGGTAAAAGCGCAATTATTTCAAGGGTTTTTGTTTAATTTATCAGGACGGGAACGGCCAGAATTCCGCGCCACATGGGGATAGGGTTAAATTATGTGAAATATTGGGCCGTATCCGCTTTGCGCGCGCGGCAAGTTGCAATATATTGACCGAACTTTCTTTCAACCCGAACCGTATGGCGGCATCGCCCCCGCACAGGCATGACCAAATTCCATTTGCACCTGATTTCGGATTCGACCGGCGGCACGCTCAACAGCGTGGTCAAGGCCTGCCTTGCCCAGTTCGAAGGCGTGGAGAACGAACAGCATTTCTGGCCGCTGATACGTGCGCCGCGCCAGTTGACGCCGGTTCTGGAGGCCATCCGCCAGAACCCCGGCCTTGTGCTCTACACGCTGGTCGATGACGGCCTTGCCAAGACGCTGGAAAAACACTGCCGCGCGCTCGGCGTACCCAGCCTGTCGATTTTGCATCCGGTGCTGGATCTGATGAGCGTGTCGTTCGGTATGCAAAGCCGCGCCGAGCCGGGCTTGCAACACCAGCTTAACGAAGAATATTTCGCGCGCATGGATGCCGTCGATTACGCACTGCATCATGACGATGGTCAGAAAAGTGACCGCGACCTTGAAAAGGCCGATGTCATTCTGGTCGGCGTGTCGCGCACCTCGAAAACGCCAACCTGTATTTATCTGGCTAACCGCGGCGTCAAAGCGGCCAATGTGCCTTATGTGCCCGGCGTGCCGTTTCCCGCGCGCGTGCTGGAGCTGGCCAAGCCCATGTTTGTGGCGCTGACGGCTGCGCCTGACCGGCTGATCGATATTCGCCGCAACCGCCTGAGACAGCTGGGCGAGCGGCGCGAGACGGATTATCTGGAGCCCGCGCACGTCGAAGAAGAAGTCGCCGAAGCGCGCAAGTTTTACAACCGCATGGGCTGGCCGGTGATTGACGTCACGCGCCGCTCGGTCGAAGAAACGGCGGCGGAGATTCTCTCGCTGCTCGACCACCACCGCGAAAACCTTCATAACCCCGATACAGCAGAAAAAACCGAAAAGGAAACCGCATGAAAGATGCGACCCCCAAACAGGCTTGCGTGATGGGCTGGCCGATTGAACATTCGCTCTCGCCGCGTATCATGGGATACTGGATTGCGCAATACGGGCTGAATGCAACGTATAACGCAATGCCGGTGACGCTGGAACAGCTGAAAGACGCGATGCAGATGCTCATCGACAGCGACTATGCCGGTTGCAACCTGACCATCCCGCTCAAGGAAGACGCGATGGCGCTGATGGACAGCCATGACGACAGCGCCCTTATCTCCGGCGCTGTGAATACCGTTGTTGTGCGCGACGGCAAGCTGAAAGGCTATAACAGCGACGGTTTCGGCTTCATGGAAAGCCTCAAGATCCAGTTCCCTGAATGGCGCGGCGACAAGGTTGTTGTCGTGGGTACGGGCGGTGCGGCGCGCGGCGTGATTTCGGCGCTGCGGGCGGCCGGTGCGCAGCACTTCGCCCTCGTCAACCGCACGCCGGAGCGGGCGGAGAAAATTGTGACCGGATTTGGCCTGAACGCCGAAGTTTTTTCATGGGAGAACCGCCAGCAGGCGCTTGCGGGCGCAACGATGCTGGTGAACGGTTCTTGCCTCGGTATGGTCGGTCAGCCGCCACTGGAGATTGACCTTTCGACCTTGCCCGCCGATGCCGCCGTTTGCGATCTGGTCTATCGTCCGCTGCAAACGCCGCTTTTGATGTCGGCGCGTGCGCGCGGCAATCCGACGGTGGAAGGGCTTGGCATGCTGCTCAATCAGGCGCGCCTTGGCTTTCGTGAATGGTTCGGGCAGGATCCCGAAGTCACGCTGGAGCTATACGAAGACATGCGAAAGGCTGCGGCATGATCGTCCTTGGCGTGACAGGCTCCATCGGCATGGGCAAATCGACGGTGTCGAAAATGTTCATGGAAATGGACATTCCCGTGCATGACGCCGATGCCGCGGTGCATAAACTGTTGGCGGCGGATGGTGCGGGCGTTGCGCCTGTGGCCGCGCTGTTTCCCGCTGCACTGGCGCAGGATGCGGCGGGAAAAGATTACATTGACCGCGCCGCGCTGGGGAAAATCGTTTTTGCCGATGCCGAAAAGAAAAAAGCGCTGGAACAGATTTTGCATCCGATGGTGCAGCAAGACAGCGCTGCCTTCCGTGCCGAGATGGAACAGCAGGGGCACAAGATCATCGTTTTTGACATCCCGCTTCTTTTTGAAACCGGTGGCGAGACGCGCGTGGATGCCGTGCTGGTTGTGACCGCCCCCGCCGATGTGCAAAAAGCGCGCGTGATGGCACGCCCCGGCATGACCGAAGAGCGTTTCAATTATGTTCTGTCACAGCAAACGCCGGATGCCGAAAAACGTGCCCGCGCGGATTACATCGTCACCACCGATATCAGCCTTGACGATACGCGCGAACAGCTGAAAAAAATCGTCGATAAAATTCTGGTGCCGCAAAAGCCGCGTGCCACGCCGCCGACAAACGGAAGGCACTGAGCACATGGCCGACATCCGCGAAATTGTCCTTGATACCGAAACCACGGGGTTTGAACCCTCCGAAGGGCATCGGCTTGTCGAAATCGGCTGCGTTGAATTGCTCAACCATTTGCCGACGGGCAACCATTTTCACGTCTATTTAAATCCGCAGCGAGATGTGCCGTCCGATGCGGTGCGTATTCACGGCCTGACCACCGAATTTTTGCAGGACAAGCCGCTGTTTACCGAAAAAGTCGGCGATTTTCTTGATTTTATCGGCGATGCCACGCTGGTGATCCACAACGCCGAATTCGATATGAAATTTATCAATGCCGAAATGAAGCTGGCCGGTTTCCCCAAACCTCTACCCATGTCACGCGTGATCGACACGCTTTTGATTGCCCGGCGGAAATTCCCCGGACAGCCGGCCAACCTCGACGCCCTGTGCCGCCGCTTTAAAATCGACAATACCGAACGCAAGCTGCACGGCGCGCTGCTCGACTCCGAACTTTTGGCCGAGGTTTATCTGGAACTGATGGGCGGGCGGCAGCATGGCCTCGGCCTTGCCTCCGAAGCTGTCTCGCTGACTTCGGCGCAGCTCAACGCCAGCATCAAACGTCAGGACCGCCCGCAGCGCAGCTTCCCGCCCAACACCGCCGAAACAGCCGCCCACGAAAAATTCCTCGAAAAAGTCAAAGACAACCTCTGGCACGCGGACAAAAAGGCGGAGGGGTGAGGCAAGAGAAGCCTGCTCCTTGACGGCTTAAAAAGAAAAAAGTGCTGTCATTCCGAGCGTAGCGAGGAATCTTCGTTCTCGCCGCAAAGGCCGCAGATCCCTCATCGCTACGCTCCGTCGGGATGACAGAAAAGTAAAGGCGAACCGGTATAGATTTTGGTGATTATCCCGTTGAAGCACGTACCGCGTCATACCGGCAGCATGCTTTGCATGGGGGGCATGCTGCCGGTATCCAGTGCGCGAAGCGCACTTTAACACATCAAGGCCTTTCGGCCTTGGGCTGGATACCGGCCTGCGCCGGTATGACGAAAAAGGAGAATACGTGCTTCAAGGGGGTAATCGCCTAAATTCTAAACAAAAAAGCCGCCCGTTCGCAGGGCGGCTTTTTTGTTTGCGGTCGGGGCAAATTAGTTTGCGGCAGTCTTCTGTTTTTCTTTTTCGGCTTGCAGGCGCTTGATTTCGCTGACGTAGATCGTCTCGAAGCTGATCGGCGTCAGGTACAGCGGCGGGTAGCCGCCCTTGGACGTCAGGCCGGCGACGATTTCGCGCACGAAGGGGAAGAGCAGCTTGGGCACTTCGACCATGATCACCGGCTGGTGGTTTTCTTTGGGGATGTTCTTGAGAACCGCAAGCGCGCCATAGGCGAGGTCGATGATAAAGCAAACCTTACCATCGTCTTTTTTCTTCGCTTCAACGCGGAAATGGACGCTGCATTCATAAGCGTCATCGCGCACCTGATTGTGGCGCAGCGAGATTTGTACGTTGGTATCGGGCTGCGGCCAGCCGCTGACGAGGCTTTCGGGTGCGTTCGGGTTTTCAAACGACAGGTCTTTGATGTACTGCGCGACAACCTGAATGCCGGGGGCGGCATCGGCGGCGGCTTGCGGGGTCTGGGGTGTCTCGGCCATGGTTGTCATCCTCTTCTCGGGCGGCGTAAATGCCGCGTTTTCGTTACATAACAGGCCTGTCAGGGGTAGCATTCCACTGCACAGGGCGCAAGCGCGAATCCCTTTTCATAAGGATGTTTGGTTATTGATTTTGCGGCGGCAGCGTCGGGGCACTGTTATCTACTTGCGTTGGTACGGGGTCGATTTCGCTGTATTCGGCTTCGATGATTGTGGTTTGCGTATTGCTGCCGCCGTGGCGGGTGGTATTGGTAAATCGCGCATGGCGGCGGATAAACCCGTCCGGCCGTTTCTGGATATGGCGGAAAATCAGGCGTCGCAGCGGTGGCACCAGCAGCGGCAAGGCAATAAAATCACTGATAAAGCCCGGAAAGATCAGCAAAAGCCCTGCGGCCAGCAGGCAGAGCGCATCAAACATGCCCTCGACCACAAAAAGATCGTCATCCGCCGTTTGCACGCGCGCCCAGATACCACCCTGTCCGCGCAAAACCCAGATGCCCAGCGCGGCACTGGCCATAAGCCAGAGCAAAGTGCTGCCAAGCCCGATTTCGCCGCCAATCACCACAAATCCGGCGATTTCGAAAAGGGGAAAGAAGATAAAAAGGAGAAGAAAGATATTCATTTCAGCAACTTGTTATTATTATGACGCCTGTGGAGCTTGCTCGCACGGTGCAGCTACACTGTGTTTAGTCATGCACCGCACTATGTATAGCCGTGCGCTGCACAATGTCCAGCGGTGCGCTGCACAATGTCCAGCCGCGCGCGGCACGATGTCTAGCCGTGTTGTTTTCTCGCCTCCGGCGCTGGATAGGCGTATTCTTATAATATAGACTGCAAGCATGCAAGATCCATTGCCCGCCGCAGCGGCGGGTATAGGAGATGCATCGTCCGCCGTAATGGTGGACATATGACATTATCAGACAGGGGTATAGCAGGCGTGTATATCGACATTCTTATTTTTGCGCTCATCGCGGCGTTTCTGATTTATCGCCTGAATGCGGTTTTGGGCAGCCGCCACGGTGAAGAGCGTCAGCGCCGCAATCCTTTCGACCCTGCGCTCGAGAAAAAATCAGCCGCGGAGGAAGCGGAGGGCGTTCTGCTCGAAGGCGAACCTGTGCGCGAAAACGTTGTGCCGCTGGCGGGGGCTGAACGCCATATCGACGCTGCGCTCAATCTTGATGGGCGCATCGAAACCGGCCTGCAAGAAATTGCCGCCGCCGACAGCTATTTCGAAATCAACAGTTTTATGCAGGGCGCGCGCGGCGCGTTTGAAATGATCGTACTGGCCTATAGCCGCGGCGATCTGGATACGCTGCGCCCGCTGCTCAGCCCCAAATTATTTGCCGATTTTACCGCCGGCGTCAAAAACCGTGAGGCACTGGGTCACACCAACGAGCTGACAATCCACCGCATCAAGGCGGCGCGGATTATCGAAGCCCATCTGGGCGGCACCATGTCCTATGTCACGGTTGATTTCGATGTCGAGGAAACATCTGTCACGCGCGATGCCAGCGGCAACGTCATTGACGGCAATCCGGACAAGGTTTTCAGCGTCGAAGATATCTGGACGTTCACACGCGATACGCGCGCGGCAGATCCGAACTGGACGCTGATCGAAACCCGCGCCGCCGAAAAATAACCGATGCCGAACGTTTTTTCCCGCCGGTTTCTTTTTGTGCCGCTCGTCGCGCTTTTGCTGCTCTCTGCCTGCGAAGATAAAAAGCAGCCTGCCGAATTACCGCCGCCCGAAGACGGATTTTATCTGCGTGCCGCAGGGTTTGATGCTTTGCCCGGCTGGGCGGCAGATGACCATGCCGCCGCGCTGGAAACTCTGCGCGTATCCTGCGTCCGTATCAATAAGCGTCCTGCCGATGCGCCTTTTTTTGCGCAGATCGATTACGCGGGCAGCATGAAAGACTGGCAGACGCTGTGCCTGACCTTGCCTGAAAACGCCGCCGATGCGCGCGCGTTTTTTGAATCTCAGTTTATACCCTACGAAATATGGGCCGACCCGCGCCATCCGCAAACGCGCGAGGGGCTCTTTACCGGCTATTACGAACCGCAGCTGCGCGCCGCCGCGCCGGACGATGAAAAGGCCACGCCGCTTTATGCCCGCCCTGACGATTTAATCACCGTCAACCTCGGTGATTTCAGGCCGGAGCTGAAGGGAGAAGCGATTTCAGGCCGGATCAAAGGCACACAGCTTGTGCCTTATCATACACGCGCGGAAATCGAAGCCGGCGCGCTCACCGGGCGCGCCGAAGTGCTGGCGCAGGTGGATGATCCGGTCGATGCGTTCTTTCTGCACATCCAAGGCTCCGGCCAAGTGGTGCATGCCGACGGCAGTATCGACCGCATCGGCTATGCCGCGCAGAACGGCCACAAATACGTGGCGGTCGGGCGCGAATTGATTGCGCGCGGGGCGATGGCCAAAGAAGACGTTTCAATGCAATCGATACGCGCATGGCTGGAGCAAAACCCCGATGAAGCACAGGATCTGATGAACGCCAATCCGTCCTTTATCTTTTTCCAGCGTCTCGGTGAAACGGGTCCGCTCGGCGCGGAGGGGGTGGTGCTGACGCCGCACCGCAGCCTTGCCGTGGACCGCCGCCGCATCCCCTACGGCGCGCCGGTTTTTATGGATGTGCCAGAGCCGGAGGGCGCGGGGCGTTTGTCGCAGCTGATGATCGCGCAGGACACAGGCGGTGCGATCCGCGGTGCGGTGCGCGGTGATTATTTCTGGGGTGCCGGTGAAGAGGCCGCCCATAAGGCAGGGCTGATGAAAAGCCGCGGCCATGCGTGGCTGCTCTTGCCGCGCGGCGTGACCTTGCCGGAAACTGTTTCGTGGCGTGCCGACATGCCGCCTGCGAAAGCGGCGGAATAAGCGTTTAAGCGATTTTCTGCGGCGGGGGTACGTTTTCCAGCTGTGCTGTGATGTCTTCCAGTGTCGGGGTTTCGGTTTGCGCGCCCATGGCAAGGCAGGACAGGCTGGCACCGATGCTGGCATGGCGCAGTGCTTCCAGCCACAGCATGTTTTTTTGCAAACAGGCGGCAAAAACGCCGCAAAACGTATCGCCCGCGCCGGTGGTGTCGATCGCATCCACAGCCAGTGCATCGACGGTATAAAGGGCACCTTCGCGCGCGGCGATAGAGCCCTTGGATTCCAGTGTAATGATAAAGGTCAGGTTGCCTTTTTTGGCAATCGCTGCGGCGATCTGCTGCGCATCGGTGGCCATGATGCCAAAACCCTGCGCCAGCTGCATCGCTTCGATTTCGTTGACGATCAGATAGTCGATATGCGCCAGCGCGTCTTCTGGCAGATGCGCCACGGGCGCGGCGTTCAGGATTGTTGTCGCGCCCAGTTCTTGCGCGCGTGCCAGTACAGACAGCGTTTCCGCCGGCGTCACTTCCATTTGTGTCAGCAGAATGTTTTTCTCGCCCAGCACTTCGTCCGGCACCTGATCGGCGGTGGCATCCAGATTGGCGCCGGGTGCAACCATGACGATATTCGCGCCCTGTGCATCGACGGCGATCGTGGCGCAGCCTGTCGGCCGTTCCGACACGCCGATACCTGCCGCCCAGATGCCCTGGCTTTTGAGGTTATTGATACAGCGGCGGCCAAAAGAATCATCCCCCACCTTGCCAACAAAGGCGACTTTGGCGCCCGCCCGCACCGCGGCAACGGCTTGATTGGAGCCTTTGCCGCCCGTGCGGCTAAGGTAATCTGCGCTGCACAAAACGGTTTCGCCCGGTTGGGGAAAATGCCCGACCGGCATGACGATATCGATATTCAATGAACCGAAAACAATAATCATTCTCAAAATCCCCTGCAGGCGCCTGAAGGCGGCCTGAAAAAGCCCCTTATTACAAGCTTATGCGAAAGGTTGCGGGGCGGTCTATATAAATTCTGTCCCCGCCGCCGCTGCCGAATTTTGCGAAGGTGCGGCGATGCGATTGATTGGCGGAATTTATGAATACAAACAGGTACTAAACGAGTCCCTTATGTCTAATTATATTGCATGCAGACGGTCTGGCGTGTACATCTAAAACAGCCTGAAAGGCACAAGAACAACAAGGCAGAGCCGCCATGACGTTGACCAAGCTTCCCGACCTTAAAAACCGTCCCCGCGCAACCGCGCTTGAATTTTACAACAGCTTTTTCAAGCACCGTCTGGACGACCTGCACAAGGAAGGGCGCTACCGCGTTTTTGCCGATATCGAACGGCAGGTCGGGCGTTTCCCCAAGGCGGTTTACCGCGATGCTGAGGGCGACGAGCGGGAAATCACCATCTGGTGCAGCAATGATTATCTTGGCATGGGTCAGCATCCGGATGTGATTGCTGCCATGTGCGACGCCGCGCAGAAAGCGGGCGCTGGCGCGGGCGGTACGCGCAATATTTCCGGCAATACGCACTACCATGTGATGCTGGAAGAAGAGCTCGCTGATCTACACGGTAAAGAGGCAGGACTTCTGTTTACCTCCGGCTATATCTCGAACGAGGCGGCGCTGTCGACCATCGCCAAACTTTTGCCGGACTGTGTGGTTTTCTCCGATGCGCTGAACCACGCATCGATGATTCAGGGCATTCGCGGATCGGGCTGTGAAAAATATATTTTCCGCCACAATGATCTCGAACATCTCGAACAACTTTTGCAATCGGTCGAACGCTGCCGCCCGAAAATCATCGCCTTTGAATCCGTCTATTCGATGGATGGCGATATTGCGCCCATCGGCGCAATTTGTGATCTGGCCGAAAAATACGGTGCGCTGACTTATCTCGACGAAGTGCATGCCGTGGGCATGTACGGCGCGCGCGGTGCAGGTGTGGCCGAACGCGATGGTGTGATGCACCGTTTGGATATTATCGAAGGCACACTGGGCAAGGCCTTTGGCGTTATGGGCGGCTATATCGCGACCAGCCGCGCGATTGTCGATTGCGTGCGCTCTTATGCGTCCAGCTTTATTTTTACAACGGCCCTGCCGCCCGCCTTGCTGGCGGGGGCGCTGGCCAGCGTACGTCATCTGAAATCGTCGCAGGCAGAACGTACGCGGCATCAGGAACGTGCGGCGACGCTCAAGAAAATCCTCGGCGAGGCAGGGCTGCCTGTCTTGCCCTCGGTCAGCCATATCGTGCCGGTGATGGTCGGCGATGCGCGCCTGTGCAAAAAAGCCAGCGACGATCTTATGGCGCGTCACGGCATCTATGTGCAGCCGATCAATTACCCGACCGTGCCGCGCGGCACCGAACGCCTGCGCCTGACG
>JAUXOC010000004.1 GCA_030682495.1 Alphaproteobacteria bacterium
CAGCCGAAAGTAAAGATCTTCGCGGAACTTGCCAAGCCGCACCATCTCCGACAGGTCGCGGTTGGTTGCCGAGATGACGCGCACATCGACCGGTACCGGCACACTGCCGCCGACTGAGATGATTTCCTTTTGCTGCAGCACGCGCAAAAGCTTTACTTGGCCCGCCAGAGGAAGCTCGCCCACTTCGTCGAGAAAAATCGTTCCTCCGTGCGCGTCTCGGAAACGACCGGGAGATTTCGCCACAGCACCCGTGAAGGCACCTTTCTCATGGCCGAAAAGCGTGCTTTCAACGAGGCTTTCGGGAATCGCGCCGCAGTTGACGGCGACAAAAGGCTTGCTTGCGCGCCTACTATCGCCATGCAAGGCGCGAGCGAAAAGTTCTTTTCCCGTTCCGGTCTCTCCGGTCAGCAGGACGGAAATTTCCGTCTGTGCCACCTTGCGGGCTGCCGTAACGACATCGGCAAGTCCCCCTTGGTAGCCGATAATATCTATGAAGCCCATCGTACCTTTCTTCTGGCGCCGCAGCCGCACAACTTCGGATTCAAGCTCCCGCATTTTCAGAACGTTCTTGACTGAAACCAGAATACGCTCCGGCTCAGAAGTTTTGGCGATGTAGTCGCTCGCCCCGCCCTTGATAGCACGGACAATCACTTCAGGGTCAGCATTGGCCGTCAGCATGATCACAGGCAGGTCGCGGTACCGCTGGGTGATATGCCCTAGCAAGGTAAGCCCGTCCATGCCAGGCATGCGGTAGTCGATCATCACGAGGGAGATACCGCCACGTTCAATCCGTGCCAGCGCCTGGTCGCCGTTCTCGGCCTCAGCGATCGGCATACCGAGACGGCGCGTCACGATGCTTGAAATAAACTTTCTTTGTAAAGGATCGTCATCGACGATCAGAATCGCTTCCGACATAGCTCCCCCTTCCGACATAGCTCCCCCTATGATGATTGTCTCATAAAAAGAATAAAAAAGTCTCAAAACCGGACATATGAAGCGGATGCATACACCGTTATTCTCGCTAACCGTCTGAAAAGAGAAGACTAACGCTGCGGTATGTATCTTGCTTAGCTATAGAGATCACCTTTGCAAAAGGAGGATACCGTGCAAGTGGAAGCGCTTATTTCAAACGGCAAGCCGGAAGAGGACTTCAATGGCAAAGGCCTGCCCCATGCACAGGTCGTTCTTTATTTCATTTCCCGCAAGTACCCGGTCCCAGAGCAATATCTGAAGATCCTTGGCAAAACCTATCCGCGCGCGCGTCTGGTCGGCTGCACGACTGGCGGAGAGATATACGGTGATGACGCTACAGAAAATTCGGCAGTTTCCGTGGCCATAGCTCTTGAAGTGGGGTATGTGCGTATCGCCGCCGCCAAGGCAGAGAAGCCAGAAGAGTCTTACGCCGTCGGCGAAGCCCTCGGCCGCGAACTGGCGGCGCCCGATCTGCGTGTGGTTTTTATCCTGTCAGAAGGATTAACAGTCGTCGGCAGTGCGCTTGTCGGAGGCTTGACTGCAACCTGCCCGCCTGGCGTGATGCTGACGGGCGGTCTTGCAGGTGATGGCGCTGATTTCCTGCAGACCGGCGTTGGCGTCGATGCACTACCCGAAAGCGGCATGGTGGCCGCCGTTGGGCTTTATGGCGATAGCATCCGTGCGAGTTGCGGCAGTGTCGGCGGCTGGGTCAATTTCGGCCCCGAACGCGTTATCACCAAGGCGCACAAAAACATCATATACGAGTTCGACGGAAAATCGGCGCTTGAGCTCTACAAAACGTACCTTGGAGAGGACGCCGAAAAGCTTCCGGGTAGCGGACTATTGTTTCCACTCAGCATCAGCCCTCCCAACAATCCTACACACAGCATCGTGCGTAGCGTTTTCGGCATCGACGAGAAGGAGGGTAGCCTGATTTTCTCCGATAACATCCCGCAGGGATATATCGCGCGCATGATGCAGGGTACGATTCACAATCTTGTGGATGGCGCAACTGAAGCTGCCACCTGCGCTGTGGGTAGCACAGGTTTCGCCGGGTTCACCCCTTCGGTCGCCCTACTGGTCAGCTGTATCGGACGTAACCTAATGATGGGACAGCGCGTGTCGTCGGAAATTTCCGCCGTGCGCGAGATTCTGGGCAAAGTACCGGTCGCAGGTTTCTATTCTTATGGAGAGATTTGTCCTCATCCGCTGACACATAAATGCGATCTTCATAACCAGACAATGACCATCACCTTGCTGGGAGAACAGGTATGATGCACACCCTCCTTGAATGGCAGATGCGTAAAACCGGCCCGCATAGCACCATGCGACCCGATGACCCCATTTGCAAGCTGATCAGCCAGGCTTATGACGATTACGAGCGCGCGCTCAAACGGCAACAACACGCGCTGAACATTATGTCCGAAGAACTCAATGCCCTGAATGCCAACCTGCGCCGCGACCGCGACGAAAAAGTAGCAGAAAGCAACCGCCGGTTTGAACTGGCTGCCGAAGGCGCCAACGACGGCATCTGGGACTGGCACGCCGCCGACGACAAGCTATGGATGTCGCCCCGCTGCAAGGAAATGCTGGGATTTGCCGACAGCGGCCCCACATCCGGCACGCTGGAAGACTGGTACGCGATTGTCGCTCCCGAAGGCCGCAGTACGGCGCAGAGCTTCATCAGCCGTTGCCTCAGCAGCGGCGCACAGGTGACTGAAACACTGCCTTTCACACACACAGACGGCACGGCGCGCCACATCATGTGCCGCGCGACGGTGGCGACCGACAGCAGCGGGCGCATCGTACGCGTCGTCGGCACGCATACGGACATTACATCTCTTGTTCAGGTCAACGAGGAGCTCAAGCGCACGCAGGCCGCTGCAGAGGCCGCCAATGCCGCCAAGAGCGACTTCCTCGCCAATATGAGCCATGAATTGCGCACGCCGCTCAACAGCATTCTCGGCATGACACACTTGCTGATGGGCAGCGTACTGCCGCCGCAGCAGCGCGAACTGGTCGAATCTGTGCATAAAGGTTCGGTCAACCTGCTCGAAATCGTCAACGATATTCTCGACCTTTCCAAGATCGAGGCTGGCGAGGTGGAGCTTGAGGCCCTCGGTTTCGATCTTTCCTACGTGCTGGACAGCGCGGTCATGACGCTGGAACAACTGGCGCGGGAAAAAAGGCTTGATCTGATCTCGCGCTACAATCCCTCCGTCCTGCCCTATGTCGTCGGCGACCCGCTGCGCCTGTCGCGGATTTTGATGAACCTAATGAGCAATGCCATAAAATACACCGAAACAGGCCGTGTCGAGCTTTTTGCCACCCCGCAAGCGCTGGCGGACGGCCGCGTCGAGATCCGTTTCGAAGTCAAGGATACCGGCATCGGCATCCCCGCCGACAAGCTGGAGAAAGTCTTCGACAAATTCGTGCAGGCCGACACCTCGACCACACGCCGTTACGGCGGCACCGGTCTTGGCCTCGCTATCACGCGGGAACTCGTTGAACTGATGGGCGGAACCATCGGCGTCGAAAGTAATCTCGGCGAAGGATCGATGTTCTGGTTCTCCATTCCTTTCAACGTGGCCACCGAAATTGCTACTCTGCGCAGCCGCAAGGCACGTAGCCCGCAATCCCTCGGCAGCCTGCCCGCGGCGCAGGCACGTATTCTGATTGCCGAAGACCATCCGATGAACCAGATTCTGATCAGCCGCGTGATGGATAGCTTCGGCATCGGCAGTTTCGACATCGTCGATACCGGCCTGCAGGTGCTGGAAAAAACCGCCGAAGGCACCTGGGACATCGTCCTGATGGATTGCCACATGCCCGAAATGAGCGGGTATGACGCGACGCGCCATATCCGCGCCCGCGAGCTTGAAACCGGCGCGCATATGCCGATCATCGCCATGACCGCGAACGCGATGGCGGGCGAAAAGGAAAAATGCCTGCGTTTCGGCATGGACGACTACATCAGCAAGCCTCTTGACATTGAGGAGTTGCGGGATATCCTTGGCCAGTGGATTTATTTCGAAACTGCCGTCATGGTCGCTTCCGAAGATACGCTTATGGAAGCGCCTCCGCCTGCAACCGAAAATAGCTCTGATACAGACACGCACGCGCCCGCCACATCGCCGCTCGACATCCCTGTTGACTTGCGCAGGCTGGAATCCTTTACCGATGGCGACCGAGACATGATGTGCGAGTTGATAGAGGCCTTTCTGGCCCAGTCGCGCAAGAACATCGATATTCTGCAATCAAGTCTGATGCCCGCCGCCCACGACGCCTGGCGCGAAGCGGCGCATATGCTGAAAGGCGGCGCGGGAAGCATTGGCGCGGCCTTCCTCGCCCAGCTTTGCGAACAGGCGCAAAACGCCGTGAGCGACATCAGCATCAAAAGTAGCCTGCTGTTCGATATATGCGCCGAATACCGCCGCGTCGAGGATTGCCTGACGCTGCACGGTTCCGACTGCAAGGAGGCTTGAAATCCGGCAAGGTGAAGCACTCTGAAAAGCACAGAAGCTCACGCTGCCGCTAACTGTCAGACCGGAGGAAACGCCATGTCAGACCGCTTAAGACCGCCCGTCACTCGCATCGCTACAGGTAGCAGCGAAGACAGCGCAGCGCACCGTCTTTGCGTTTTGACGGTAGAAGACGATCTTTCCGCCCGCTGGCTGATGCGCAGCGCGTTGAAGAACGCGTGCGATTTTCTAAGCGCCACTACAGGCGAAGAAGCATTGGAACTTTACCGGCGTCACCAACCGCAAGTCGTCATTCTGGATTTCTGCCTGCCAAACAAGCGGGGCGACGATATCCTGAAAGACCTTCTCGATGCCGATCCCGCCGCCTATGTCGTGGTCATGAGCGGTAGCGAAAATATGGAAGCCCTGCAGGCCATGCTTGCCGCCGGTGCGTGCGCCATGCTGGTCAAACCGTTTGAAAAAGCCGATTTACTGCGGGCGGTGCTCGGCCCGCGCGAGAGAGGGGTGAGCTCCCTCCCAAAAAATGAGTTTTAGAAGGCTGAAGGAGTGTACACCATGGGACAGTCAACAGGGGGAAGCAGCAAAGGCATGGAGATATTTACGCACATCACGCCGATGCACCTGAAAGAGCTGATCGATCATATTCGCACAGACACAACAGGCTGGAAAGCGGTAGACGTTTCAATCGAAGGTACATTAAAGCCCGACATCAAAGAGGTCTCCAATCGCATTCAGTCCTTCTTCGGCGACATAGAGGGAGCGATTTTCGTCTGTGGATCACGCAAGATTCTCACCCTCGGCAAGCTTACCGAAGGCATCGATTTAGGAGCGCTTAAAGAGCAACTTGCGTCGTACCTGCCCGAGTATAGCTGTACCATAAATACCGGCAACATCACGCGCGAGGGGCTGGAGGTGATCGCCATTAGGCTGCATCTCGCTGACGAGGCAGTATCATGTGCGGCGGCCCCTTCTCCGACACAGTCGACTGCGGTCGCACCGCCTTCCTCCGCTACACCTGAGGCGACAAATTGCCTTCTCAAACAGCGCCTCCACCGCTATAGAAAAAGATTTTTAGTCGTCGACGACGATATTTTCATGCGTTCCTTACTGACCAAAGTACTGTCGGTCCATGGAGAGGTTTTCGCACTTGATGACGGCAAGGATCTTTTGCGACTTTATCAGGAAAAAATTCCTGACGTGGTTTTCCTTGATATCCATCTTCCTTGCGGCAACGGTGTAGATCTTTTGGAGGGTTTGATACGTATCGACAGTTCGGCGGGGGTAGTGATCTTAAGTGCGGACTGTATTAAGGACAATGTTCTACTCGCGCAGGCGCGCGGCGCGCGTAGCTTCGTCGCCAAGCCCTTCACAAAGGAAAAAATAGAGGAAGCAATGCACAAATGTCTAGAGCAGGCGGCTCTTCTTGCACGATAGACTACAGACATGTTCCTTCAGGCAAGTACAAAAAAGAAGTGCGAGGCAGGTATAGCCATCACGGAGACTCTATAGGCGCTTTATCTGAATTCGAGATCTACTTTTTCCGTATCCGCGAGGAGATGGTTGTGGCAACATTTTTATTAATCTCCTGCTGATTAGGCTGCGGCCTTTTCCTGAAACCACTTCGGAAACGGATCTTCAAGATTGCGCCAGAGTTCCGGCGCTTCCAGATATTTCTCGACCAAAGCTTCGTCTAGCTGTTTACGAATAGCCTTCTCGTCCATCTCGCTTTTAAGCCCGATAAAAACAAGCTCCTGCCGTCGGTCACCATAGTCTTGAGACCAGTTTTTTTGCAGCTCCAGATCGAATGCATCACTGTCAGGCCAGCGATCTTTAGGCACGGCAGCCCACCAGCGCCCCATACCTTGGTGCCGGACGAAAGCGCCGGCCTGTGACATGTCCCCAACAAAATCAGGACGGGAGGCAAGCCAGAAAAACCCTTTGGAGCGGATGACGCCAAGCCAAGATTGGTTAAAAAAAGCAAAGAGCTTTTGAGGATCGAATGGATGCCGCGCACGATAAACAAAACTTTGGATACCGTATTCCTCTGTCTCAGGCATGTGATTTTTGAAATTATACAGCTCCTCTGCCCAGAGAGGATATTCCTGCGCCTCGGCTATGTTGAACCTTCCCGTATGCAAGATATGTTTCAGATCAACCTTGCTTTGTGTGGTCTCGATCACCTCTGCACGGGCATTGAGGCTACGAATAATAGAGCGAACGGTAGAAATCTCTTCCGACGTAATAAGATCGGTTTTATTGAGGATGATAACATTCGCAAATTCTATTTGATCGACCAGCAGATCAACAAGCGTGCGCTCATCTTGATCGCCAAGGCTCTCGCCACGATCCTTGATAAAATCTGTAGAGCTGTAATTTCTGATCAAATTTGCGGCATCAACGACGGTTACCATTGTATCAAGCTGTGCAACGTCAGACAGGCTCTCGCCGTCTTCGTCACGAAAATCAAAGGTTGCCGCCACGGGCATCGGTTCGGAAATACCCGTGCTTTCAATAAGCAGATAGTCGAATTTTCTATCGGCCGCGAGCATGCGTACTTCCTTTAGCAAGTCTTCGCGCAGCGTACAGCAAATACAGCCGTTGGACATTTCCACCAGTTTTTCTTCCGTGCGCGAGAGGTTTGCGCCGCCGCGGTCCACAAGTGCAGCATCTATATTGACCTCGCTCATATCATTGACGATGACCGCAACCTTTAAACCCTCGCGATTGTTCAAAACATGATTGAGCAGCGTGGTTTTACCCGCCCCCAGAAATCCTGAAAGAACCGTCACAGGGAGCTTATCTTGTTGTTTTTGCTTCATATGGATGACGCCTTGATTTTTAAACTGTTATATTATAACACTTTATAGATCGGGCTTTGAAGGAATTCAAGACTGTTTTAACGGGCTTTTACTCTGGATTTACGACACCTGCCCTAAAAAAGTGATCTGTTCTTACTCAGTACAAGAGAGGATTAAGCGTATGAAAAATATGTCAAAAATGATAACGGGTTTTACTCTACTTACGGCGATCCCAATGACAATCGCGGCGTATAGTTTTAGTGCGCAGGTAAAAGATCATACACCGCAATTTGTGGCTTCACCCGTTCTGGCCTCTCTTGGCGTTACAGGCATCACAAATCAAAATGTTCATAGTGATGGCTGCAACTGCGCTGCCTGCCAGCAAGGCTGCCAGATCGTCATTCACGCGAAAATATAAAAATACGCTCTGCGTCGCACCTTTAACGCAAAATTGTATATCGTCGCGACAACGAGCGCCAACCTCGGCTCGCTTGATAACGAAGGCGATCTGCGCCGCTGCAAGCTTTGCCTTTTTATCCCCTCCCTAAAATATATTACGTTAAATTGATCGTTTTTTTCTCTCTTTTATATGGCCATATCTTCAGGAAAAGAGAAAATAACTCTATTTTTTAAAGAGCTTGAATATAAAACCGCAAAGAGACTAACGCGCATAGCCTTGTATTGTGCAGTGCAAAAAACTACTATGCGTGCATGACAAACGAGACAGACTTCAAGGTAGAAAATCACCTCGGTGAGCCCTCCTCGGCTGGCAGGGCATGGCATAGCTTACCCCCTGACGAGGCCTGCACTTCCCTTACCGTTGATGGCGCGCAAGGCCTCAGCAAAGCAGAAGCTGCCGAGCGGCTGAAAACTTATGGCTGGAACAAGTTACCGGAGCCTGAAAGACGCAGCGTCATAAAAAGGCTCCTTCTGCATTTTCACAATATCCTGATTTATGTTTTGCTCGGCGCTGCGGTTGTGACAGCCGCGATGGAGCACTGGATCGATACGGCGGTGATTATTGCCGTTGTTGTCGTCAACGCCGTGATTGGCTTTTTGCAGGAAGGCAAGGCGGAAAACGCGATGGCGGCCATACGCGACATGCTGGCACCGCATGCCCATGTCTTGCGTGATGGCAAAAGAATCTCGATTGACGGTCAAAATCTGGTGCCGGGCGATGTTGTGATGATTGAGGCGGGAGACAAGGTGCCGGCTGATTTACGTCTGATCCGCTGCCACAGCCTCTTCGCGCATGAAGCCATGTTGACCGGTGAATCCGTTCCTGTTGAAAAAAAGAATACGCCCGTTGACGCAGCCGCGCCCCTGGGCGAGCGAACATGTATGGCTTTTTCCGGTACATTAATTACAGCCGGACAGGCCACTGGTGTCGTGATTGCAACAGGCGCCTATACCGAAATCGGCCGTATCAACAGATTGCTGTCCGATGTTGAAATCCTGACAACCCCTCTTGTCTTGCAGATGAATATTTTTGCAAGGCGCCTGACCTTCCTCATCCTTGTGGTGGCTGCCCTGCTTCTGGCCATGGGCTGGCTATCCGAACGATATGCGTTCGAAGATATTTTTATGGCTGTGGTCGGGCTTTCGGTCGCCGCTATCCCCGAGGGGCTGCCTGCTGTTCTGACGATTACACTCTCTGTCGGCGTACAGGCCATGGCGCGGCGCAATGCCATTGTCCGGCGCTTGCCGGCCATCGAAACTATCGGCGCCGTTTCAGTTATTTGCAGCGACAAAACCGGCACGCTAACACGCAACGAAATGATGGTGAGCGCGGCACTGGTTGATGGCAGCCTGTTCAATATTGGCGGGATGGGCTACGAACCGAAAGGCTCTATAACCAGTGCGGATACACAAGCGGATGCTGACAGCGCCAACAAAGCTCTCCAGTCTCTCGCGCGTGCGGCACTCTTGTGTAACGATGCGTCACTGCGCTTGCATGAGGAGGCCTGGGTCGTCGAAGGTGACCCGATGGAAGGCGCGCTGCTCTCTTTCGCAGGCAAGGCTGGACTTGACCCCTTACATAGCGCCCATGAATGGCCGCGCCTGGATACCGTTCCTTTTGATTCACGCCACCGCTTTATGGCCACACTCAACAGGCCTCCGCATAAGGGGACGGCTGCCACCATTTTTGTCAAAGGCGCGCCCGAAAAAATTCTTGCGATGTGCGCGGCACAGCTTTCAGCCGATGGA
>JAUXOC010000008.1 GCA_030682495.1 Alphaproteobacteria bacterium
GGCGTTTTTTCACGGCGCAGGGGTTTCAGCGCGGCGGCGAAGGCTTGTTTCAGTTTTTCACGGCTGAAGAAACCGGATGTCTGTTCGCCCGAATTATCTATGCTACGCGCAGGCGGCTGCTGTGCATCGTTGTCTTTTTTCGGCAGCAATCCGGCGAGGGCTTTGATGGGGGTGACAAACAGCGCCTTGGCAGCGGAAATGCCGACGATGGCCATACCCAGCGGTACGGCGGCGCCTTCTTTTTTCAGCGCCTTGAATGTGGCTTTGACGCCGACATAACCGACATACCCAAGCACAGCCACGCCCGTCAGCGCCAGCGGCACACCGACGCCACCCGCAACCGCGCCGAGTGCGCCCATGCCGATCATACCGGCCAGCGTGCCGCTGCCATACGTAACCGCGCCGACACCCGCACCGACAGCAGCGCAGGCGTAAACGGCGGCATTGAAGATTTTGCTGCGGCTCATATCCATATTTGTATCGCCCATATCAAAATCTCCTTTGTGGCTGGTTGTGCATTCAGGCCGCTTTTTGTGCGCGGCGATAGGCTTCGGGCTTGATGAGGCGGTCGATGGCAAGCAGCTGTTCGAGGATGCCTTCGAGGTCGCCCAGCTTCACCATGTTCGGCCCGTCCGACGGCGCTTTGTCGGGGTCTTGGTGCGTTTCCATGAAAATGGCCGCGCAGCCGATGGCCAGTGCCGCACGCGCGAGCGGCGGCACCATGCGGCGGTCACCGCCCGATGCATTGCCCGCGCCGCCCGGCTGCTGCACCGAATGCGTCGCATCGAAAACAACGGGCAGGCCGGTTTCGGCCATAATCGGCAGGGCGCGCATATCGTTGACGAGCGTGTTATAGCCAAATGTCACGCCGCGCTCGCAGAGCATGACGTTGGGGTTGCCGCTGTCGGTGATTTTTGCGGCGACGTTTTTCATGTCCCATGGTGCAAGGAACTGGCCTTTTTTGATATTGATCGGCTTGCCGGTGTTGGCGGCCGCAATCAGCAAATCAGTCTGGCGGCACAGGAAAGCAGGAATTTGCAGCACATCGACCGATTTGGCGACAATCTCGCATTGTTCGGCGGTGTGAATGTCGGTGATAACGGGCAGCCCTGTCTTGGCGCGGATTTCTTCGAAGACCGGCAGGCCTTTTTCAAGTCCGATGCCGCGTACGCCTTTGAGCGACGTGCGGTTCGCTTTGTCGAACGAGGATTTATAGATCAGCGGAATGCCCAGCTTGCCCGTGATTTCGCTGATCGCGCCGCACATGTCAAAAGCATGATCGCGGCTTTCCATCTGGCAGGGGCCGGCGATCAAGACGAAGGGCAGGTCGTTGCCCATTTTGAGGTTGCCAATCGGAATATGGTGCTGCGGTATGGCGGCGGTCATGTGCAAAAAAGCCTTTCAACAAAGGATAAATCTTTACCTGCGCTGAATGTAAAGCGCGGCACGTCGGTGTCAATATGTATTTTGCCGCGCCCCGCAAGGCGGGTATCGATAAATCATTGAATCAAAGCATTTTTTGTTGACGTTATGACTCGTCTGTGATTCCATGGGAGTATGAGAGCGCCCCAGCGACAGCAGCCCCGTCCCAAATCCATCTCCCGCAGTCTGGTGACAGTACTTTGTTTCGGGCTGTTTCTGTATTTCGGTTATCATCTGGTGCATGGCGACCGCGGCTATTTCGCCCGCAAAGGGCTTGAACAAAAACTGGTGTCAGCCGAACAAAAACTGGCCCAGAAATCCGCTGACCGTGAAAAACTGGAAAACCGCGTCCGGCTGATGCGACCGGAAAGCCTCGACCTCGACCTCCTCGACGAGCGCGCGCGCATCGTGCTTGGCTATATGAAGCCGGAAGAGCGTGTGGTCGTGCAGAGCGCAAATTAAGCTTTAATCTTATGTGAAATATAAAACATACTGTAATCCACGGCTTTGCTTGCAAAGCGCGGGGCAAAAGATTAATTAGAGGGGGTCTATTTTTAACCGCACAAAGAGGTTCCCGTGGCAAGCACCCCAACATCGGGCAAAGCGAAACTCGAGACGGTCACATCGCCGTCGAATATCGCATCGCCGGAACAGATGCTTCAGTACTTCAAAGACATGCTTCTGATACGACGCTTCGAGGAAAAGGCGGGTCAGCTATACGGCATGGGTCTTATTGGCGGCTTCTGCCACCTTTACATCGGTCAGGAAGCTGTCGTGATTGGTATGCAATCCGCATTGCTGGTGCAGGACACCGTCATCACGGCCTACCGCGACCACGGACACATGCTGGCCTGCGGCATGTCGGCGAACGGCGTCATGGCCGAACTGACGGGGCGCAAGGGCGGCTATTCCCGAGGCAAGGGCGGCTCCATGCATATGTTCAGCCGCGAGAAGGGTTTCTACGGCGGTCACGGTATCGTCGGTGCGACGGGGCCTTTGGGCGCAGGGCTTGCCTTCGCGCATAAATACAAAGGCGACAACGGCATCTGCACCGCCTATTACGGCGATGGTGCGGCCAATCAGGGGCAGATCTACGAAGCCTATAACATGGCATCGCTGTGGAAACTGCCGGTGATCTTTGTAATCGAAAACAACAAATACGGTATGGGTACCAGCCAGACACGTCACGCCGCCGGTGTGCTGTACAAACGCGGCGAGGGCTATGACATTCCGGGCGAAAAAGTCGATGGCATGGATGTTTTGACCGTGCGCGCCGCGGCCTTGAAAGCCGTTGAATACGTGCGCGGCGGTAATGGCCCCTATATTCTTGAATTCGATACCTACCGCTACCGCGGCCATTCCATGTCCGACCCCGGCAAATACCGCAGCAAGGAAGAAGTCGAGCATATGAAGGAAAACCGCGACCCGATCGATTTGATCCGCAAAGCAATCCTCGACACCGAAAAATTCAGCGAAGACGATTTCAAAAAAATCGAAAAAGACGTGAAGGCGGTAGTGAACGAATCTGCCGAATTCGCACAGCAAAGTCCGGAGCCGGATCCGTCCGAGCTGTGGACCGACATTCTGGTGGAGGGTTAATCATGCCTGTTCAAATCCTGATGCCCGCACTGTCGCCGACGATGACCGAAGGCAAGCTTGCCAAATGGGTCAAAAAAGAAGGCGATAAAGTCAAAGCCGGTGATGTGATTGCCGAGATTGAAACCGACAAGGCAACGATGGAAGTCGAAGCCGTCGATGAAGGCGTGATCGGCAAAATCCTTGTGGCCGAGGGCACGGACAATGTCGCCGTGAATACGCCGATTGCCGTGCTGCTGGAAGACGGCGAAAGCGTGGGCGATATTGCCGCTGCGCCTGCCGCGGCTTCCGCGCCGAAAGCCGCACATGAAGATGCACCTTTCGTCAATCCGTCCTGCCTGCCATCTGCCACGCCTGCGCAGCCTGCCGCTGCCGCACCGGCTGCGGAAAAAGAATGGACAGGCCCGACCGTCACCGTCACCGTGCGCGAAGCGCTGCGCGATGCCATGGCCGAAGAAATGCGCGCCGACGAAAATGTTTTCGTCATGGGCGAAGAAGTTGCCGAATATCAGGGCGCATACAAAGTCACCCAAGGTCTGCTGCAGGAATTCGGCGACAAGCGCGTGATTGACACGCCGATCACCGAATACGGTTTTGCCGGTATTGCCGTCGGTGCGGCCTTTGCGGGTCTGAGGCCCGTGACGGAATTTATGACGTGGAACTTTGCCATGCAGGCGATCGACCATATCATCAACTCGGCGGCCAAGACGCTGTATATGGCGGGCGGCCAGCTGGGCTGCCCCATCGTCTTCCGCGGGCCGAACGGTGTTGCCTCACGCGTGGGCGCACAGCACTCCCAGTGTTTTGCCAGCTGGTATGCGCATTGTCCGGGTCTGAAGGTGATTGCGCCGTGGTCTGCGGCCGATGCCAAAGGCTTGCTCAAAGCTGCCATCCGCGACCCGAACCCTGTCGTCTTCCTTGAAAACGAATTGATGTACGGTCAATCGTTCGACATTCCGGCCGATCCTGATTTCATTCTGCCCATCGGCAAGGCAAAGATCGAACGTGCAGGAACAGACGTCACGATCACGGCGTTTTCGCGCATGGTCGGTGTTGCTCTTCAGGCCGCCGACAAACTGGCGGAGCAGGGCATCAGTGCAGAGGTTATCAACCTACGCACGCTGCGCCCGCTGGATACCGCAACGATTGTCGAAAGCGTGAAGAAAACCAACCGCCTGATCTCGGTCGAAGAAGGCTGGCCTTATGCCGGTATGGGTTCTGAAATGGCGGCGGTGATGATGGAGCAATGCTTCGATCATCTCGACGCCCCCGTGGTGCGCGTGCATGGCGCGGATGTGCCGATGCCCTATGCCGCCAACCTCGAAAAACTCGCCCTGCCGTGGGAACAAGACATTATCGCCGCTGCAAAAAAGGTGACCTATGCCGCATAATATTCTGATGCCCGCGCTGTCGCCGACGATGACCGAAGGCAAGCTTGCCAAATGGGTCAAAAAAGAAGGCGACAAAGTCAAAGCCGGTGATGTGATTGCCGAGATCGAAACCGACAAGGCGACGATGGAAGTCGAAGCGGTTGACGAAGGCATCCTTGCCAAAATCGTCGTACCTGCGGGCACAGATGGCGTCAAGGTCAACAGCCTGATTGCGATGCTGCTTGAGGAAGGCGAAGACGCCTCGGCACTGAAATCTGCCCCTGCGGCAGAAGCGCCCAAAACCGTTACCCCTGCCAACCAGCCCGCCGCGGAAGCCACCAAGCCTGCACCAAGCATGGCCGTGGCGACACCCGCACAGGTCAAATCGTCTGGCCGCGTTTTCGCCAGCCCGCTGGCCAAGCGTATCGCCAAAGAAAAAAATATCGATCTGTCTGCCGTCAAAGGCTCCGGCCCGCATGGACGTATCGTCAAGGCTGATCTTGATAAAGTGCCTGCGGGTGTATCTGCGCCCAAAGCGGCTGCGGCATCGGGCGGCAGCTTTACGCCTGCGGCTTCGTCTGTCAACGCGCAGGCACTGGCCGATGCTTACGGTATTCCCTATACGCTCACGCCGAATTCGGGCGTACGCAAGGTGATTGCCCGCCGCCTGTCTGAATCGAAACAGACCGTGCCGCATTTCTACCTGACAATAGATTGCGAACTGGATGCGCTGCTGACGCTGCGCAAACAGCTGAATGACAGCACGGAGGGCCTTAAAATCTCGGTGAATGATTTCATCATCAAGGCAACCGCTGTGGCCTTGCAAAAATTTCCAGCCGCCAACGTATCGTGGACAGATGATAATATCGTGCAATACACACGCGCGGATGTCTCGGTTGCTGTGGCGACCCCGAACGGCCTGATTACGCCGATCATCGTTGATGCCGCGAATAAAAGCCTCAAGGTGATTTCGTCTGAAATGAAAGACCTTGGTGCGCGCGCCAAAGAAGGCAAACTGAAGCCGCAGGAATTTCAGGGCGGGACGATTTCCGTCTCCAACCTCGGCATGTTCGGCATCAGCCAGTTCTCTGCCATCATCAACCCGCCGCAGGCCGCTATTCTGGCCGTGGGCGCGGGGCAGGAACGTGTGGTCGCCAAGAATGGCCAGATGGCCGTGGCCAACGTCATGACCGTGACCGCCTCCTTCGACCACCGCGCCATCGATGGTGCTGTCGGTGCCGAATACCTGCAAGTCTTCAAAAAACTGATCGAAAACCCGATTGGGCTTTTGCTGTAAAAAAAACGCCGGCTTTGAAAACCGGCGTCTTTTTTGTTTCTCTGGAAGGCTCAGGGAGAAATTTTTTGTGTAGGCTTGCCAGGCTGGCTGGAAACGCCCGCGCGTGTTTCAGGAGCGCTATTCTGACGCGCAGGAGAGAAATCGCGCGAGAGAGATTTCATCTTTTGTCCCGCACGTTCCACAGCCCTCGCTGGCCCTTCGCTAGGGAAGGACTGACCATCAGCGCGTATTTCGCGTTTTCGGACATTATCTTCGCAGTATGCTGCGCCCATGTTTACACAAAAGGAAACGCCGATAATGCCGAGCGCTATAAACGGGCCAGCGAATAAAAAGCCGGTGGCGGCGGCGGCAACGCCGATACCGCAAATCGATACACGTTTTTCAGCGCAAAACTCTTGCAATTTTACAGGAAGGGCAGCGCCAACAAGCCAGCTCACACCATCATCCAATTTATCAAGCACTGAAACCAGAGCTCCCTTTAATTTCTTCATCGCGGTATTCCCTGCATATTGGCGCACTATTCGGCACTCGTGCCGAGACATTGTGGCATCGAATTAATAATCTGTAGATTATACAGCCTTTTATTGTTTATGTCAATGAGCGGGGCTCTATCATGTACCTGGCAACCTTTTGTAGGCTGGGCACGCTTTTATCGCTTAAAGTATTATTTTATTTGATGTATTTATATCCGTGTCCGTCATGAAATGAAGGTGTGTGAAATGTCCGATCAAAATTTTGACGTCGTGGTGGTTGGCGGTGGGCCGGGTGGTTATGTGGCCGCGATCCGCGCCGCGCAGCTTGGCTTTAATACCGCGCTGGTGGAGCGTGAACATCTGGGCGGCATCTGTCTCAATTGGGGCTGCATTCCGACCAAGGCGCTTTTGCGCAGCGCCGAGATCAACAGCCTTTTGAAACACGCCGACCAGTTCGGTTTTAAAATCGACGGCTACAGTTTTGATTTCAAAAAAATCATCGAACGTTCGCGCAAAGTATCTGCGCAGATGATGAACGGCATCAAATTCCTGATGAAGAAAAACAAGATCACGGTTTTTGACGGCCACGGCAAGCTGCTCGGCAAAGGCCGCCTTGATGTTGCGAAAGACGGCAAGAGCCTGGCCACGATTGCGGCAAAACATATCATTCTGGCAACGGGTGCACGCGCGCGCGTCCTGCCGGGGCTGGAGCCGGACGGTAAACTGGTCTGGACGTACAAAGAGGCGATGACGCCCGAAGCGCTGCCGAAGTCTGTTCTGGTTGTCGGTTCCGGCGCCATCGGTATCGAATTCGCGAGTTTCTACCGCCAATTGGGCGCAGAGGTCACTGTGGTCGAAGTGATGGAGCGCGTCATGCCGGTTGAAGATGCCGAAATTTCCGCACTTGCCCGCAAACAGTTTGAAAAACAAGGCATGAAGATCATGACCTCGGCCAAGGTCGTGAAGCTTGACCGCGGTGCAAACGATGTCACCGTGCATGTCGAAGCGGGCGGCAAGACGGAACAGATCAAGGTCGAGCGCGTGATTTCTGCCGTCGGGATCGTCGCCAATACCGAAAACATCGGCATTGAAAACACCAAAATCAAACTCGACCGCGGCCATATCGTTGTGAACGAATGGCTGCAAACGGATGAGCCGGGCGTTTACGCCATCGGCGATTGCGTGCCCGGTCCGTGGCTGGCGCATAAGGCAAGCCACGAAGGCGTGATCTGTATCGAAAAAATCAAAGGCTTGCCAGATGTGCACCCGATGAAGCGCGAGAATATTCCCGGCTGCACCTATTGCACGCCGCAAGTCGCCTCGGTCGGCCTGACCGAAGCCAAGGCGAAGGAGCAGGGGCGTGATGTCAAGGTCGGCCGCTTCCCCTTCATTGGCAACGGCAAGGCCGTGGCACTGGGCGAGACGGACGGCATGATTAAAACCGTTTTTGACGCGAAGACCGGCGAGCTGCTGGGCGCGCATATGGTCGGCCCTGAAGTGACCGAAATGATCCAAGGCTATGTCGTGGGCAAGACGCTCGAGACCACGGAGCTGGATTTGATGCACACGATTTTCCCTCATCCCACAATCAGCGAGGCCATGCACGAATCTGTGCTTGATGCCTACGGAAAGGCGATACACATCTGATGACAAACGAAACAGAAAAGAATGGCTGCTGCGGCGGCAAAACATCTTGCGACGACAAAGCCGAAAAGAAATCCTGCGGCGATACCAAGACGTCCTGCGGCACCAAAAAATGTCTTTGCGGCAAAACGCATTGCTGCTGCAAGATTTTTTGCAAGGTCTTTGCCATTGTGCTGATCGCCGGCCTTGCCTGGTACAGCTGGCAAGCGCAATCGACGATTACCGCCGTCTGCGGTGCACTGGCGGCTGCGGAGAAAACGCACGCCGTTGCCGCGCCCGAAGAATCGATGCAAGCCGAAGTCGACGAACTTCAGGAAAAAGTCGTCGAAAGCGCGCAGGAGCAAAACAGTATCGAAGGCCAGTATATTGCGCATTTGCAGGCCACGCTGGCCTCTGTGCGTAGTGTTGCGGGCTGCCCGCAAAAATGACCGGTTTTTCTGCGATCATCTGGGATTGCGACGGTGTTCTGATCGACAGCGAAGTGATTGCTTGCGGCGTGATGCTCGACCACTTCGCTTCGCTCGGCTACAACATGATGCTGGAAGATTTTATTATCCGCTTCATGGGTAAAAACTTCCGCCGTATCTGTGCCGAAATCGCAGATGAAACCGGTATTGATATTCAGGCAGGCTTTGATGCCGATGCGTATAAGGCCGAACAATACGCAGCTTTCGAAAAATCGTTACAGCCGAGCGTCGGGGTGCGTGAGTTTTTGCAATCCTGCGCCGTGCCGGTGGCCGTTGCTTCGGGGAGCGAATTGGCACGGCTGCATCTGACACTCGATGTTACAGATCTGCGCGCATTTTTTGGCGCGCATATCTACAGCGCAGATATGGTACCCAACGGCAAACCGGCGCCGGATATCTTTCTGCATGCCGCCAAACGCCTTGGTGTTGCGCCTGAACAATGTTTGGTGATCGAAGACGGCATTCACGGTATTCATGGCGCACAGGCCGCGGGCATGGAAGTCTGGGCTTATCTGGGCGGCAGCCATATGACGCCGCGCGCGCGCGAAGCCGTGCTGGCAGCAGCGCCAGACAGGCACTTTGACGATATGGCGGGATTGGCGAATGCTTTCCGGCAGCGGCAAAGCCCGATTGTGAAGGCAAAAGCTATATAAATATGAAAAATAATACCACTTTCTGATAGAAAATGATTGCCGTTTTTACAGAGAGTCCTAGATTGAGCCACAGACAACAGACAAGCCGAGGCCATGGAAAACGATACGTCCACGACAGACAAAAAAAAATCCGAACACCGGCACCCTGAAAAGCGTAACCGGCCGGATACGCCTGTGCTGCGCAAGCCGGAATGGATTCGTGTGAAAGCACCGACCTCGCCGGAATACCACGAAACCACCAAGCTGATGCGCAACCTCAATCTGACAACCGTCTGCGAAGAAGCGGCCTGCCCGAATATCGGCGAGTGCTGGAAACAGAAACATGCCACATTCATGATTTTGGGCGCGACCTGCACACGCGCCTGCTCTTTCTGCAACGTTGCCACGGGGATTCCCGACAAGCTTGACCCGTTTGAAGCCGCGCGTGTTGCGATCGGCGTGCAAAAACTCGGCCTGAAACATGTTGTTGTCACATCCGTTGACCGCGACGATCTGGAAGACGGCGGGGCGCAGCAATTCGTCAAGACCATCAATGAAATCCGCCGCCTGTCACCAGGCACGACCATCGAAATTCTGACGCCGGATTTCAAAGACAAACAAAACGCCATCGAGCCGATTGTCACCGCGCGCCCTGATGTGTTTAACCACAACCTTGAAACCGTGCCACGCCTCTATCCGACAATCCGCCCCGGTTCGCGTTATTTCACATCGCTGGAACTGCTGAACCGTGTCAAACGCCTCGACCCGACAATCTTTACCAAATCCGGCATCATGGTCGGGCTCGGCGAGAGCAAGACCGAAATTATGCAGGTGATGGACGATCTGCGCGCCGCCGATGTCGATTTTCTGACCATCGGCCAGTATTTGCAGCCGACGACCAAACACGCTGCCGTTGAGAAATTCGTCACGCCAGAAGAGTTCAAATCACTTGAAACAATTGCGCGCGCCAAAGGTTTCTTGATGGTATCGGCATCGCCGCTGACACGATCTTCGTATCACGCCGATGCGGATTTTGAAAAGCTGAAGGCCGCACGCGAGGCAAAACTGGCACAGGGGAAATAGACCCCCTCCCATGCCATCGCATCAGGAAAAACGCATCTTGCCCTATTCGGCCGAACAGCTGTTCGACCTTGTGATGGATATTGAAAAATATCCGGAATTTCTGCCGTGGTGCATCGGCGCACGTATCAATACCCGCGACAAAAACGAAGTAAATGCGGATGTCATTATCGGCTATAAAATGTTCCGCGAGCGTTTTTCATCGCGCGTACATTGCATTCGCCCGAACGCAATCGAGGTTGAATACCTGAAGGGGCCGATGCGCCACCTGCAGAATAAATGGGTCTTCACCAATATGCGTGCCGGACAGTGCGAAGTCGATTTTTATGTGGATTTTTCGCTGGAATCGAAACTGTTTGAAAAACTGGTCGATCAGTTCTTTCACAAGGCACTTGTCAAAATGATTAACGCCTTTGAAACCCGCGCCATTCAGCTTTATGGCGGCGACTTGCAGTAACGCGCGTTATATCCCGCCGATTTCCTGTTTCAACATCAACAGTGCTTTTTCGACCGTCGCCATGCGCACGGCAGATCTGTCGCCGGTGAAAAGGTTTTTCTCGGCGTCGCTGTGGTTGTTCACGCGATTGCCGATGCCGATATAGACAAGTCCCACGGGTTTGTCGGGCGTCGCACCGCCTGGGCCGGCGATGCCGGTTGCGGAAATCGCGATATCGGCGCTTGACCCGGCCAAGGCACCTTTGACCATTTGCAGAGCGATGTCGGCGCTGACGGCACCGGATTTTTGCAAGACGGCGCGGTCGATGCCCAGCTGCGCGACCTTGGCGTCATAGGAATAGCTGGTGAAACCGCAATCAACCACATCGGATGATCCGGCGATTTCGGTCAGCGCTGCGCCGATCAGCCCGCCCGTGCAGGATTCCGCCGTGACGATGCGCAGTTTCTTGTCCCGTGCGGCGGCAAGAACCTCTGTCGCCAGCAAGGTGATGTGCGGCGGAAAAAAAGACATTGTCTGATCTTTCTGCGAAAGTGGCATCGCGATTAAAACATATTCATGCTGACGGCGCCGGCGGCAACGCCGAGGAAGGCGTAAACGCCTGCCACAACATCATCCATCATCACATCGAAACCGCCGCCATCCGGACGCTTGTCGAAAAACGATGCGGGCCAGGGTTTGTAGATATCAAAAAGGCGGAAGAGGATAAAGGCGACCACCCATAGCTCCGGATGCGTCGTCGCGGGAATAGCGGCAATCCACATGCCGGCCACTTCGTCGACCACAATCGTCTGGTCGTCTTTTTTGCCTGATTTGCGTCCGTAATAAGTGGCAGCCATCGTGCCGAGCCCGACCATCAGCAGCGCTGCCAGCAGCAGGCCGATGATGCCGGAGAAATAGGCAATCGCATAACCAAAAGGAATAGCCGCAAGCGTACCCAGCGTGCCCGGCGCGGGGCGCAGCCGCCCAACACCAAACCATGTGGCCAGCAAGATATGCGGGTTCGACATGCTGGTGCCTTCGGGCAGCGGCATCAGGCCGAATTTCTTGCGCGTGGTCGTGGCGGTTGTTTCATCGTTGCTAGGGGCTTGGGCGGTCATACGGCTTTCCTTGTCTCTTTGCTGATGCTCAGGGCGGCGGTTGAAAGGGGTTCTGTCTGGCCGAAATTCAGGCGCACGGTGACGACGGCTTCGGCGGCGATGCCCTCACCGCGACCGGTGAAGCCGAGGCCTTCGGTTGTGGTGGCCTTGACGCTGATGCGCGATACGGGCAGTTGCAGCAGCGCGGCGATACGTTCGCGCATGGCATCGCGGTGCGGGCCAATTTTGGGGGTTTCACAAATAACCGTCAGATCTGCATGGGTGATGATACCGCCCTGCGCGGCGACCAGCCCTGCGGCATGTTCAAGAAACATCGCGCTGTCTGCGTCTTTCCATCGGGCGTCTTTGGGGCTGAAATGCATGCCGATATCGCCGTCACAAATGGTGCCCAGCAGCGCATCGGTCAGGGCATGCAGCGCGACGTCGGCATCCGAATGTCCTTCAAGTGCTTTGTCATGCGGAATGTGAATGCCGCCGATCACAAGGCGGTGCATGTCGTGCAGTGGCGCGACAAGTCTGTGCACGTCATAGCCCTTGCCGGTGCGGATATCGCCATGTGCGGCGGCGATAATGCCCTCTGCGGCGGCAAGGTCTTCGGGGTAGGTGATTTTAATATTGCTGCGCTCTCCGGCAACAAAAGCAGGAGAGTGGCCGTCACGCTCCAAAAGCGCGGCGTCGTCTGTCAGAGTCTCTGCCGCGTATTTGCGGTGCAGGGCGATAATATCAGACAGCGCAAAACCTTGCGGCGTTTGCACGGTATAAAGCCCGTCACGGCTTTTGGTTTCGACGGGCGCATCCGGCGATGTACGCTTTTTAACGGTGTCGGTGACGGGCAGTGCGGGAATGGCCGCCGCCGCGCCGGACAGTAAGGCATCACAAACACGGCCAATCAGCGCCGCGCTCAGGCAGGGACGTGCGGCATCATGGATCAAGACATGTTCAGGTGGTGCGCTGCCGCTTGCCGCGAGCGCTTCAAGGCCGTTTAGCACCGATTGTTGACGTGCCGCACCGCCATCGACGATCAGAATATTTTCTGGCGGAATGCCGTGCAGCGCAGCTTCACAGAGCGCGCGGTGTTCCGGCTGGATAACGATGCAGACAGCACCGATCGCGGGATGGGTATAAAAAGAATCAAACGCGCGGCGCAAAACAGGGCGGCCGAGCAGCGGCGCGTATTGTTTGGGCGTGGCCAGATCGCCAAAGCGTGTCCCGCTGCCGGCGGCAACGATCAAGGCGGCGATAGGATGGCTTTTATTATTCATAATATATAAACATCCCTGACAGGCCTGTTTCTGCCTGTATTTAAAGTCTCTATGCGCACTTTAGGGCTTGGTTTTATGAGGGTCAACGCTTGTTATTTGCCTAAAAATAGGGCAAATATACCATCGTGCATAAAAAATAGGCGGCGCCATAACGCCGCGGCAGACGGATAAAATGAACGGTGTGAAATCAAATAAAAAGACCGATGTGCGCCGTGCAGCTGTACTGGTGCCTGCTGCGGCATCGATGCTTGCCGCGCTGCCCGATGCCGTGATGGCCGTCAACGGCGATATGATTGTCTATGCAAATCATGCGGCCATGGATTTTACCGGCCTTGGCGAAAAAGCGCTGCGGGAACAAAGTCTGCCGACGGTTTTCGGCGCGGCGCATCCGGTCTGCCAGGCCGTGCGGGCCGTGGCGGCGGGCGGGCAGAGCCTGACTCTGCGCGATATTGACCTGTGCCAACGCCCCGCGGCGCGTCTTTCCTTGTCTGCTTTGCCGGAGATGCCGGAAACGGTGCTGCTGTCATGGACGGTTGACCGTCTGCCGCTGCAAAGTGAATGGCTGACGCAGCAGCGCACCGTGATGAAGCCTGCGCAACATATCGCGCGCATGCTGGCGCATGAAATCAAAAACCCGCTTGCGGGTATTCGCGGTGCGGCGCAGCTGCTGCAAAAGTCTGCGGTGGATGACGATGACCGCGCGCTGGCCGCGCTGATTGATAGCGAAACGCAGCGTATTCTGCGCCTGCTGGCCAAGGTCAATGCCTTTGACGACGTTGCCGTGCCGGAAAATTTCGCACCGGTCAACCTACACAGCGTGACCGACCATGTGATGGATTGCGCGCGTGCCGGCTTTGCGGCGGGTTGTTCGCTGCGCGCAGATTACGATCCCTCGCTGCCCGATATCGACGGGCATAGCGATGCACTGGTGCAGGCCGTGATGAACCTTGTTAAAAACGCGGCAGAGGCGGGGGCAAAAGACATTTTGCTCCGCACATCCTTTGATGTTGCCCCGCAGTATCACCCCGAAACCGGCCGCCGCCTGCCGATGATCTTGTTGATCGAAGATGACGGCATGGGCATGAGCGATGAAACCGCCGCCCGCCTGTTCGAGCCTTGCTATAGCACTAAAAAAGACGGCGAAGGTTTTGGCCTTGTCGTCGTTTCACGTATTATTGACGCGCACGGCGGCATGATCGGCGTCAGCCGCAAGGACGGGCGCACGTCTTTCCGTCTGTCATTTCCGCTACCGCCGCGCCGCAAGGAGAAAACCGCATGACCGAAAAACCTTCCAAAACGATCCTTGTCGCCGATGATGATCTGTCGATCCGCACCGTGTTGACGCAGGCACTGAAACGCGAGGGCTACGACGTACTGGCCGCTGACAATGGCGCAACGCTATATCAGTGGGTGCTGGAAGGCCGCGGCGATCTGGTGATTACCGATGTGATGATGCCGGGAGAAAACGGCCTCGACCTTATCCCCAAAATTCACCGCCGTGCGCCGGATATGCGCGTGATTGTGATCAGTGCACAGAACGCCCTGACAACGGCGGTTTCCGCATCTGAAAAAGGCGCGCTTGAATATCTGGCCAAGCCTTTTGACATCGACGAGCTGCTGGCCGTCGTTAAAAACGCGCTACGCCGCCGCCCGGTGCGGGAGCAGAATAATATGTCCGGCCATCAAGAGGATGCACATCTTGCTGCCGCGCTCGATAAATCTTTTGTTGTCGGTCAATCGCGTGCGATGCAGGATATTTACCGGACGATTGCGCGGCTGCGCAATGCCGATCTGACCGTACTGATGACCGGCGAGTCCGGCACAGGCAAAGAAGTCATCGCCCGCGCGCTGCACGAATTCAGCCGTTTTAAAGAAGGCCCGTTTGTCGCTATCAACATGGCCGCCATCCCGCGCGAGCTGATCGAAAGCGAGCTTTTTGGCCATGAAAAAGGCGCTTTTACCGGTGCGACACAAAAAAATATCGGCCGGTTTGAACAGGCCAGTGGCGGCACGCTGTTTTTGGATGAAATCGGCGATATGCCGTTTGAAGCGCAAACCCGCCTGCTGCGCGTGTTGCAGGAAGGCGAATTTACGCCCGTGGGTGGCCGCCGCAGCGTCAAGGCGCGTGTACGCGTCATTGCCGCAACGCATCAGGATCTCAAAGCGCGTGTGCGCGATGGCCGCTTCCGTGAAGATCTTTATTACCGTCTGAATGTGGTCCCGCTGCATGTGCCGCCCCTGCGCGAAAGGGCAGAGGATATCCCCGCGCTTGTCCAGCATTTTATGCGACAAACCGGCGTGACCAAGGTTTTCGAACCTGCCGCGATGGCAGCTTTTCAATCCTATCCGTGGCCGGGCAATGTGCGTACGCTGGAAAACACTGTCAAACGCCTTGCCGCGCTGCATGCGGAAGAAGTCATCGACCGCACCGCCGCCGAAGCGGCTTTGCAGGCAATGGTCGCAACGACCGGCGGCGTGGCAGCAACGACGGGCAGCCTTTCGGAAATGGTGTCGCAGATGCTGACGTCTGATCCATCACTGATGACGGGCAGCGATATTTACGACCGTGTGATGCGGCAAATAGAAAAACCCCTGATCGAGCGCATGCTGGCGCAGACGGGCGGCAACCAGATCCGCGCCGCAGAATTGCTCGGTCTCAACCGCAATACGTTGCGCAAGAAAATTCGCGATCTGGATATTGATGTCAAAAAAGAGGGGCGCGCCTGATGTCAGTCGGCATTTTTACCCCGGACAGTTTTTGGCAGCGCTGGTCGGACAAGCTCTCGCGCCTGACGTTATCGCGTTCTGTAGCGATTGGCCTTGCGATGGCGGCTGTCGCGTCCTGCGTGGCGACATATCTGGTGCTGACGCGCCGCAGCGCCGATATCAACACGGTCTACTGGCTGCTCAACCTTGACTTGGTTCTGCTCCTGCTGCTGGGCACTGTTATTTCTCGTCAGCTTGTCAAAATCTGGAGCGAGAAAAAGCGCGGCGTGGCGGGCTCTCGGCTGCATATCCGCCTTGTTCTTGCGTTTAGCCTGATGGCGGCGGCACCGGCGATTTTGATGGCGGTTTTTTCGTCGATTTTCCTCTATTTCGGCGTGCAGGCATGGTTTAACGACCGCGTCAGTACCGCCGTCAATTCGTCGCTGGCCGTTGCGCAGGCTTATCTGAAAGAGCACCGCGAAGTCATGCGCGCAGATGTGATGGCCATGGCCTATGACCTCAACCGCGACGTGCGCTATCTGGACGAAAATCCGCAGGCGTTCTCTCAACTGATACAAACGCAGTCAACCATTCGTAACCTGCCGGAGGCAGTTGTTTTCCGCAGCAACGGCGAAGTCCTGTCGCGCTCCCGCATGGCTTTGATGCTGGAGATGGAGACGCTGCCCAAAGACCTGATGAAACGCGCCGATGGCGGCGAAGTTGTTTTGGTGACCGGCGGCAGCAGTGACCGTATCCGCGCGCTGGTCAAGCTGGAGCGTTTCTTTGACGCCTATCTTTATGTCGGACGATTGGTCGACGGCAGCGTGCTGCAACATATGGCAACGGCAGAGCGGGCGGTGAAGGAATATACCACCCTCGACGGACGAAAATCACGCGTGCAGATCGCCATGACGGCGATGTTCGCGGCGATTTCTCTTTTACTGCTGATGGCGGCGGTCTGGTTTGGATTGGTGTTTTCAGAGCAACTGGTAGCGCCCATCAGCGCCCTGATCGGCGCGGCGGAAAAAGTGCGCGCCGGTGATCTTTCCGCACGTGTGCCGGATATCGGCAGCGCGCCGTCGGAGCAAGACGACGAGATCATCCTGCTTGGCCGTGCGTTCAACCGCATGACCAGCCAGCTGCAAAGCCAGCAGAAAGAACTTTTGGCCGCAAACCGTATGCTCGACGAACGCCGGCGCTTTACCGAAGCTGTTCTGGCCAGTGCCTCCTCTGGCATTATCGGTCTTGACCGGCAGGGGCGCATCACACTGGCCAATCTGCGCGCGGGCGAATTGTTGCTGGGCAGTGCCAATGATGATGCCGCTCATCTGAACGGCAAAAAACTCGCGGAATTTATCCCCGAAGCCGAGGATGTTTTCCTGCGCGCCAGCGGTGATACCGACCGTCCGGCACAGGCGCAGCTGGATTACGCCGCCGGCAGTGGCCCGCGCCGCACCGTTCTTTTGCGTATCACGGCGGAGCAGGGGGGCACTGGGGCGGTTGCAACGCTGGATGATATTTCCGCGCTGGTCTCTGCACAGCGTAATGCCGCCTGGGCTGATGTTGCGCGCCGTATCGCGCATGAAATCAAAAACCCGCTGACGCCAATCCAGCTGTCGGCCGAGCGCCTGCGCCGCAAATACCTGCCGCAAATCAAGGACGACCCCGAGACTTTTGCCAAATGCACAGATACGATCATCCGGCAGGTGAGTGACATCGGCCATATGGTCGGTGAATTTTCGGCCTATGCGCGTATGCCCGTTTCGGTCAAAAAAGCCGAAAACGTTGCGGAGATATGCCATGACGCGCTGTCGCTGCAGCAACATGCCTATCCGGATATCGATTTTGATTTCGAGGCCGACGCAGTAGATCTACCGGCGAATTGCGACCGTTCGCAGCTTACGCAGGTGCTCAACAACCTGCTCATCAATGCCGTTGATTCCGTGCATGAACGTTTGCTGGCCGCGCCGGCACCGTCCGGACGGATATCCATGCAGGTCGGCAGCAAAGCAGGCAATATCGTTATCTCGGTGCGCGACAATGGCATGGGGCTGCCTGAAAAGGTGCGCGACCAGCTTTTGGAGCCTTATGTGACGACCAAGAAAAAAGGCTCCGGCCTTGGGCTTGCGATTGTCAAAAAAATTATGGAAGATCACGAGGGCAGCATCGAGATCACCGATTATCATGACGAAGGCGTTAAATCCGGCGCAAAAGCTGTTATAGTATTTCCAAGGGATGTTTTAGCGGGAGAGGCAAAGCCGTGACGATTCAAACAAACAACATGTCCGACATTCTGATCGTTGACGATCAGGATGATATTCGCAGTTTGATCCAGGGTATTCTGGAGGATGAAGGTTATGAAACGCGCAGCGCCGCGGATTCACAAACCGCTGAAAAGATGATCGCCGAGAAGGCGCCCGATCTTGTCATCCTCGACATCTGGCTGGAAAACAGCGAGCTGGACGGCATGCAGCTTCTCAAGAAACTGGCCAAAAGCCATACCGATATGTCGGTCATCATGATTAGCGGCCATGGCAACATCGAAACGGCTGTCACGGCCATTCAGATGGGCGCCTATGATTTCATTGAAAAGCCTTTCCAGACTGACAAACTTCTGGTGCTGACCCAACGCGGGCTGGAAGCGGCGCGTTTGAAACGTGAAAATCAGGAACTCAAGCTCAAGGCGCTCGGCAGCGTGTCTGAGCTGCACGGTACATCGCAGGCTGTGCATCAGTTGCGCCAGAGTATCGAACGTGTCGCCACCGCCAACAGCCGCATTCTGATTACCGGCGAAGCGGGCACAGGCAAAGACGTTGCCGCACGGATGATTCACCGTTATTCCAAACGTGCCGACAAAAGTTATATCGCGCTGAACTGCGCCATTTTGTCGCCGGAGCGGATCGAGACCGAGCTTTTCGGCAGCGAAGGGCCGCAGGGCCGCAAGGCGGGCGTGCTGGAAATGGCGAACGGCGGCACATTGCTGCTCGACGAAGTGGCCGACATGCCGCTGGAGACGCAGGCGAAAATCGTCCGTGTCCTGCAAGACCAGCATTTTACCCGCATCGGCGGCAGCGAAAAGATCGAGGTTGATATCCGCATTATCGCTTCCACCAACCAGAATTTGCAGGAGCTGATGCTGGCCGGAAAATTCAGGCAGGATCTGTTTTATCGTCTGAATGTCGTTCCGCTTCATATGCCGTCGCTGCGTGAAAGGCTGGAAGACATTCCGGTGCTGGCGCGTTTCTTTATGGACTTGTCTGCGCGCACGGCAAATGTGCAACCGCGGTTTTTCTCTGACGAGGCGATGGCCCTGATGCAGTCTTATGACTGGCCGGGCAATGTGCGCCAGCTGCGCAACGCTATCGAATGGCTGCTCATCATGACTCCGGCGCAGCCGGGGCAGCCGATCACGGCAGATATGCTGCCGCCTGAGCTGAAGCAGCAGGCGGTCGACATGATCCGCGGTCGCGAAGGGGTCGAGCTGATGTCAAAGCCGCTGCGCGAAGCGCGGGAAATTTTCGAGCGTGAATACCTGCTCTCTCAGGTGAACCGTTTTGGCGGCAATATTTCCAAAACTGCCGGTTTTATCGGCATGGAAAGATCAGCACTGCACCGCAAGCTGAAATCGCTCGGCATCCAGACCAATGAAAAAGAAGCTGGCGAAGAAAAAGAGCGGGCAGAAGCCTGAAAATAAAATAGATAAAAGATAAAAGACGCGGGGGAAGATGAAAGTCGTTATTTGCGGCGCGGGGCAGGTCGGCACAGCGATTGCCGAATACCTGTCGGATGAGGGGAACAATGTCACGATCGTCGATCATGACGCCGAGCGCATTGCGGAAGTAAATGAAATGCTGGATGTGACCGGCTATGTCGGTCATGCCTCGCAGCCCGATACGCTGGAGCGCGCGGGCGCGGCAGATGCCGAGATGCTGATTGCCGCAACCTATTCCGACGAAGTAAACATGACGGCCTGTCAGGTCGCGCATTCTTTGTTCAACGTCCCTATGAAAATTGCACGTGTGCGCAATCAGGCCTATCTGAACCCCGCATGGGCAAATTTGTTCAGCCGCGATCATTTGCCGATTGATGTTATCATTTCACCGGAGGTGGAGGTTGCCCGTGCCATCGCCAACCGTATCCGCGTGCCCGGTGCCTACAACATCATTCCGATGGCCGATGGGCTGGCGCAGGTAGTGAGCGTCATCTGCAAGGAAGACTGCCCGCTTTTACACACGCCGCTCAAGCATCTGACATCGCTCTTTCCCGAACTGGCGATTGTTATTTTGGCGATCATCCGCGGCGACGACAAGATTATCCCCGGCGCAGAAGATGAACTGAAAGTCGGCGACGAAGTTTATTTCGTTTCTTCAACAGACCATCTCTATCGTGCCATGGGTGCTTTTGGCTACAACGACCCGCAGACGCGCCGCGTTTTGGTTGTCGGTGCGGGCAAAATCGGCACACGCCTTGTCGAAGACATCCAGTCCACCATGCCGGATATTTCTGTGCGCCTGATCGAAGCCGATTTCGACACCGCGCAGCGCGTGTCAGAGCGGTTGTCCGGCGTGACGGTTGTGCATGGCGATGGTCTGAACCGTGAAATTCTCGAAGAGGCCAGCATTGGCACAACCGAAGCCGTCATCGCCGTGATGAACCATGACGAGAGCAATATTCTTGTCTCCATGCTGGCAAAGCAGCACGGCTGCGAACGTGCGATTACGCTTATCAACAGCTTATCTTTCAGCTCGCTCGCCACCAGCGTGGGGATTGATGCCGTGGTCAATCCGCGCGCCATTACGGTTTCGACAATTTTGCAGCACGTCCGGCGCGGACGCATCAAGGCGGCGCATTCTCTGCGCGATGGTTTTGCCGAGATTCTTGAAGTCGAAGCGCTTGAAACCTCTGCCATCGTCAATACGCCGATCAGCGAGATCAAACGCCCGCGCGATATGATTTTCGGCCTGATCGTGCGTGACGAACGCATCATCGTGCCGCGTCCCGAGACTGTCATCAAACCGGATGACCGCGTTATCATCCTCGCCGCGCACGATCAGGTGCGCAAGGTAGAGCAGATGTTCGCCGTTCGTCCTGAATATTTCTGAGGTCTGTCATGCCCCGTATTGCCTATGTCAATGGTCGTTATGTGCCGCATCTTTCGGCACAAGTGCATATCGAAGACCGCGGTTTTCAGTTTGCTGACGGAATCTACGAAGTCGTCGCCCTGATAGACGGCAAGCTGTGCGACGAGGTCGGGCATTTAGACCGTCTGGAAAGATCGCTTCGCGAGATTGATATCGCCATGCCGATGTCGCGCCGCTCCTTGCAAGTTGTTATGCGCCAGATGGTCAGCCGTAACCGTATCAAAAACGGCGCCTTATATATTCAGGTCAGCCGCGGCGCTGCGGCGCGTGATTTTAAATTCCCTGCGCCGGACGTACACCCGACGCTGGTGATGACGCTACGCTATATGTCTTTCGATATCGCCGCGCGCAAGGCGGGGGCGAAGCCGGTGGTTACTGTGCCCGATATTCGCTGGAAACGGCGCGACATCAAATCGACCGCGCTGCTGGCGCAGGTTCTGGCCAAGCAGGCCGGCGTTGCCAAGGGCGCTGCCGAAGCATGGATGGTCGATGATAAGGGATTTATCACCGAAGGTTCTTCCAGCAATGCCTGGATTATCGATGCCAAAGGCCGTCTGCTGACGCGCCCGGCATCCGGAAACGGGATTCTGAAAGGGGTTACGCGTAGCGCTTTGCAAGCACTTTGCAAAGCGGAGGGGATAGAGCTGGTCGAACGTGCCTTTACCCCGGCCGAAGCCTATAAAGCGCGCGAGGCCTTTACGTCTTCGGCAACCGCACTGATCATGCCGGTCAGCAGCATTGACGGACATAAAATCGGCAACGGAAAAATTGGCCCGATCACCGATAAAATCTATGACCTTTACATGGCCTATGCGACCGATCCGGCGCGCAAGCAACAGAAATGGGATCCGCGCTGATGACAACGCAGACATATGCAGATGTTCCCAAACCGCGCGCCGTATTGTTTGACTGGGACGATACCGTGGTCAATAACTGGCATATCGGCGTAGATTCCCTTAACGCGACGCTGGTGCATATGGGCATGGAGCCGTGGGACGAAGCGGAAATCCGCCGCCGCTCCGGTCTTTCCGCGCGGGATGCTTTTATCGTTCTGTTCGGTGAAGACCGCTGGCAGGAAGCCGACCGCGTTTATTACGACACGTTTTATAAACTCTATCAGGAACGTGGTCTGCAACTGGTTGACGGCATTGGCGATGTCTTCGCAGCGCTGGCGCGCGCCGGCGTTTATATGGGCGTTGTCAGCAACAAACGCGGCGATCTTCTGCGCGAAGATGTCGCGCGCACCGGCTTTACAGGATACTTCGGCAACATCGTCGGTGCAGGGGATGCCGCAGCCGATAAGCCGGATCCGGCGCCGGTCATGCTCGCGCTCGGCGGCAGCGGTATCGTGCCTGCCGCCGATGTCTGGTTCGTCGGGGATAGTCATACCGATATGATCTGCGCGCACCGCACGGGATGCAGCGGCATGCTGATCGAAACCAAGCCGCCGCCGGATGATCTTCTGCTCAAGAATATGCCCGCAAGGCGTTTTGCCGATCATGTCAAGTTTATGGAATTTATCGGAGAATATTTCCGGTAGTTTCAGGCGGTAATCTCTGCATACCCCTTGTTATCCAACGGTTTCGCCTTTAAAAATGGATATGGTCAAGAGGGGTATAAAGGGGCCAAACGCCTTTTTAACGCACACAAATTTTTGTGAAGGATAAAAAATAAAATGTCCGAGAAAAGCCAAAACCTGCAGGACAAATTTCTCAATAAAATCCGCAAGGAAAAAATGTCCGTCACCGTATTTCTGGTGAACGGCGTAAAATTACAGGGAATCATTACCTGGTTTGATAACTTTTCCATGTTGTTGCGTCGTGACTCTCACTCGCAGCTGATTTACAAACACGCGATTTCGACCATCATGCCGGCTTCGCCCGTGCGTCTGAACGACGAAGACGGTACTGACGGCAACGATGGCAGCGACGCGTAAGACAGAGAAAGCGCCCGCGCAGGCAATGCGGGCTGGAACCAGAAACGCTCCATGACTGAAAAAATAATCGTCCTGCATCCCGATCTGCCGCTCACCGCGCGTACAGAGGAAGGCGGTATGCGTTCGCACGTCCGCTCGCCATCCGTCGCGCTTGAAGAAGCCATCGGACTTGCCCGCGCCATTGATCTGGATGTCGTGCATGCGGAGGTTGTGGCGGTCAAGCAGATAAAGCCCGCAACGCTGATCGGTACCGGCGTTGTCGAACGCATCGCGGAAATGGCGAAGGATCTGGAGGCGGGGCTTGTCTATGTCGATGCCACCGTCACGCCCGTGCAGCAGCGCAACCTTGAAAAAGAACTGAACTGCAAAGTCATCGACCGCACCGGTCTGATCCTTGAAATTTTCGGCGCCCGCGCACGCACCAAGGAAGGCCGTTTGCAAGTTGATCTTGCGGCGCTGTCGTATCAGCGCTCCCGCCTTGTCAAAGCCTGGAGCCACCTGGAGCGTCAGCGTGGCGGCCTTGGCAAAACCGGCGGCCCCGGCGAGACGCAAAAAGAGCTCGACCGCCGGATGCTGGACGATAAAATCAAGCGGCTGAAAGTCGATCTTGAAACCGTCAAGCAGAACCGCCGCCTGCAACGACAGTCGCGCAAGAAAGAGCCTTATCCGATTGTTGCGCTTGTCGGTTATACCAACGCTGGCAAATCGACGTTGTTCAACCGCATCACGGGGGCAGAGGTCTTCGCCAAAGATTTGCTCTTCGCGACGCTGGACACCACCATGCGCGGCTTTGAATTGCCGTCCGGCAAGAAAGCAATTTTGTCCGATACCGTCGGTTTTATTTCCGACTTGCCGACCCATCTGGTCGCCGCTTTCCGCGCGACGCTGGAAGAAGTGCAGGAGGCCGCGGTTATTCTGCACATACGCGACATTTCGCAGGAAAATACCGACTCTGAAAAAGAAGATGTTATTTCGATTTTGCGCGATCTGGGCATCGCCGCCGATGATCCGCGGATGATCGAGGTGCTGAACAAGATCGACAATCTTGACGATGAAGAACGCGCCTATGCGGTCAAGCGCAGCGACAAGCATGATAACACCGCTGCCGTATCGGCGCTGACGGGTGCGGGCATGGCACGGCTGTTGTCTTTGGTGGATGCGCGCCTTGGCAAAGACCGCCAGACGCTTTATGCCGATATCCCGCTGACCGATGGCAAGGCGTTGTCGTGGCTTTATGACCGCGGCGAAGTGACCGAAAGGCGCGACGACGAAACCAACGCCGCCGTTGCCGTGCGGTTAGAGCCTGAAGATATCGCGCGCTTTACCGGAAAGTTCGGCTATGCTTTCCGCGCGGCCAAGAAAGCCAAGAAGGTGAAGGCGGCAAAGACGGCTAAAAAACAAACCAGCAGCACAAAAAAGAAAAAAGGAACGGCAGCATGAGCATGATCGATATTGATGTCAACAAAGTAGCGGATATGCTGCGTGAAGTGGCCGCCACCGAAGTCATGCCCCGTTTCAAGAACCTTGCCGATGGCGATGTGCGCGAAAAGAACCCCGGTGATTTCGTGACCATCGCCGATGAAGCGTCGGAAAAGGCGCTGAGTGCGCTTTTGTCGGCCTATCTGCCCGGATCAATCGTCGTGGGCGAAGAGGCGGTTGCCAAAGATGAAACCGTTTTGGAGCGTTTGAAAAGCAACAAACCTGTATGGGTCATTGACCCCATCGATGGCACCTATAATTTTGCGCATGGTCGCAGCCATTTCGGCATTCTGGTATCGCTGGTGCAAAGCGGCGTGACGCAATACGGCTGGGTTTACGATGCGCCGCAAGAACGCATGGCGATTGCGATCAAGGGCGGCGGTGCGACCCTCAACGGCGTGTCTGCGCAAATGCGTAAATCAGCCGAAACGCCGGATCAAATGACCGGCATGGGCGGCGGCGCGCAAGCATGGCATTTCGAAGCGGTCAGCGGCGACGTCAAAGGTATCGTGAATGTGCGCAGCTCGCTGCACGATTTTCTCAACCTTGCCGCCGGTGATGCCGATTTTGTCGTGCATATCAACAAAGTCACGCCGTGGGATCATTCGGCAACCGTTCTGCTGGCCGAAGAGGCGGGGGCTTATGTGCGCCTTGCCGGTGAAAATATTCCCTTCACGCCCGATATGCTGCGCCCCTGCATGCTGATCGCCGCCGCAGACGAAGCCCGCTGGAAAATGCTGGAAGATGTGCTTTATGCGCGCCTGATGAAAGCGGCCTGATCGCGTTCGCGCCGCCAAGAGACGGATCGTATTTTTGAGCGAGACGTTCGATGAGGCGCATGTTGTAGTTTCCTTGTTACTTCGGGCGGATGGGCGGCGTCGAGAACAGACGCGTCAGAAAGGGCTGGCTTTGCCATTCCGCCTGTTGACGGCCGAAATCTTTCTCTTTTTTGTATTCGGCAAGTTCCTGCACGGCAAAGGCGGGAAGGGCGTTCTCAAATCCGCCTTTTCCCCACTGCGCCATCTGTGCGTCAAAATCTTTTTTTAGATCGAGGACATGCGTCAGGCGGTGCGAAGCATAGGATGCCTGCGCATCCATCTCGCGCAGCAGCGGGACGACTTCGCAAGGTTTGTTGATGGCACGCATGTTGGTGTAATTGGTAATGGCATATGTATC
>JAUXOC010000011.1 GCA_030682495.1 Alphaproteobacteria bacterium
GTGGCCTTGCACAATAAGATGTTGTTTAACTGCCTGATCGTCAAGGTATATTTCACCTTCCAGCGCATCGGACAAAAACTGCACCAGCGCCACCCGCAAGGCATCGTATTCCCCGTTCGGAATTTCCAGCATGCCCAGCTCTTCCGAGAACTCTTCATAGAGTTCCGGATAATTGATAATCGCCGCCAGCAGGACCTTTTCCCGCAGCAGCCGCGACGTGCGGATGGGCTTGGCCGATACGTTCAGCGGACGATAAGGCGTATGGATGCCAGGGGTCTGTTTTTTAAACATCCCGCCCCGCGCATAGCCTTGCCCGCCGCCCGATTTTTTACCTGAAGTAAAACTTAAGAAAACTTCATTAATCTTTTGATTAATCTCATAAATAAAGAATTCTTGCACTGTCATATTGGCAATCTGGCGCGCGCGTTTTTCAAGCGCGGCGCGGAAGCCTGCCTTGGATTCCGGCTGCGTAAAGTTGCGCCCTTTGCTCTCTTCCATCCACATCATATCGAAAATGCCGATCGCATTATCGAGCACGCGCTGCATGGCGGGCGCCCCCTCGTCTTTAATCAGGCTATCGGGGTCATGCTGTTCGGGCAGGAAGGCAAATTTTACAGAATGATCCGGTTTCAGGATCGACAGTACCCGCTCCAGCGCCCGCGATGCCGCCCGCTGGCCGGCATTGTCGCCGTCAAAGCAGAGCACCGGCGCGCGGTTATCTTCGGGCATGGCGCGCCATAATTCTTCGATCTGGCTTTCTGTCAATGCCGTGCCCAGCGGCGCAACGGCGGCGCGGAAACCGCCCTGCGCCAGCGCGATCACATCCATATACCCCTCGACCACCACCACAGCCGCGCCATCACCGATGACTTTGCGCGCGCGCGACAGGCCATAGAGCATGCGGCCTTTATGAAAGATTTCCGTCTCGGGCGAGTTGATATATTTAGGCGCGGATTTGTCGGGCGGGCCGCCATGGCTTTCGGGCAGCACACGGCCGCCAAAGGCCACCACCCTGCCCTGAAAATCCTGCACGGGGAACATCACACGGCCGCGGAAAAACGGATAAATCTCCGCCTTCGTGCGCTGGCTTTCGCGGTAGAGCCCCGCCTCCAGCATCGCCTCTGCGCTATAGCCGGCCTGCGCCAGACTTTGTTTGAGCAGCACATCTTCGGACGGCGCAAAGCCCAGATGGAAAGACTTGATCGTCTCCAGCGATAATCCGCGCGCCAGCAAATATTCGAGTATTTTTTTGTTCTGCGGCGCGTGCAGTTGCTGTTCGTACCACTTCGCCGCATGTTCCATCAGGTCGTAAAGCGACATCTGCCGCTGGAATTTCTTTTGCTCGGCCACCGTCGGCTTGGGCACTTGCATCCCCGCCAGACCGGCCAGATGTTCGACCGCGTCGATAAAAGACATATTGTCATGGCTCATCACAAACCCGACCACATCGCCATGCGCGCCGCAGCCAAAGCAATGGTAAAATCCCTTCTGGTCATTCACCGTAAAGGACGGCGTTTTTTCACCATGAAACGGACAGCAGGCTTTGTGTTCCCTTCCGGCGCGCGTCAGCTTAATCCGCTTGCCGACAACGTCAGACAGCGGCACACGGGCGCGGATTTCATCCAGAAAGGCTTTGGGTAGCGACATGATGCGCTTATTTACAGGGTTTTCCGCATCGTCTTCAAGCGTAAAAACCCCGCCCTATATTACCAGAATCTTACATCAAACGGATCGACCGGTTTTGGACGGCGCGATGGCGGGATCATATCGGGCTGCGGATCGACGCGCAGAATGTCGGTCGCGAACTGGCGCTGGATGTCGAGGATGGCGGGTTCCGTCGCCTTGAGAACGACCTGCCCCGCACCTGCGTCTGACAGCTGTGCCCGCACATCGCTGACCAGCCTGTCGCCCGTGCCGCGCAGCTGAGGCCAGCGCCGGATGGCCGCGGCCAGCGTTTCAGCCCGTGCCTCGGCTCCTGCCGCAGAGCCTGTCAGCGTCAGCGTGAAGTCCATTTTCAAAGCATCGTCACGATTGACTTCAGATTTTTGATTAAAATATGGCTTCATTATCTTGTAATCCTGTTTAGTTTTTAGGAAATCTCTGTTTTATCTGCGCCGGTTTCATCACGGGCATGTCTTTTTCAAGCTGCGTTGCGTTTTTTATAAATTCTTGCTCTGCCAGAATAATGTATCTATTTATCTCACGCGTTACATGAGGATTGTCGCTTTCCTGCGCCATAGCCAGCGGCGTCAGTGTTTTATCGTATTTGTGCGGCTTGGACGGGTCTGCGCCCGCATGCCAGAGAATTTCGACCAAATCCATCCGCCCCATCTGGCAAGCATGCAAAAGCGCGGTGGCGCCATGGCGGTTGTAGGTATTGATATCAACTTTATGATCTCTCAGCCAATCGTTGAGCTTTTGTCGGCTGCCGTCTTTCACAATTTCGATAATGTTGAAAACTGTTGTCGCACGTGTAACCTCAAAAAGAACAGTATCGGCATTTTCATCACCCGTGCGGCTGCCGATATAGGCAAGATCCGCGGCCATCTGGTCACTGACGTCTTTTTTCTGACTGGCGTGGTAGCTACTTGCCAGCGGGTCTGCCCCTGCCTTGAGCAGCTTTTTGACCAGCGCCAGCGGTGCCACCGTATCAATAGCCACACGCAGGGGTGATTTGCCGCCCAGACCGGCCAGATTGACATCGGCACCGGCGGCGATCAGAAAATCGACCATCTCGGCATGCCCGCGCGCAATCGCAAGAGTTAAGGGCGTGTCGTCTTCTTCATCGCCCATATTGACCGGCACTGCTGCCGCAACCAGCTGCGCCGCCGTCCGGATGCAGCCGGTCGATACGGCTGCGAACAGCTGCATCTGTTCACTGGTCGTGACGTCAGCGCGCAACGGCGCAATACTACAAAGGTCGGTCGGCATAACGGATCGCCCGGTCATGATAAATAGAGATAAGCCGCAAGGGTACGGCTTCACTAAAGCAGTGTCAATATTTATGAAAAGGCTTGAATATCAGGGCTTAGGCGCCCAGACGTTCCTTGACCAGACCGCTCACCTTGGAAAAATCGACCTGTCCTGTGTATTTGGACTTCATTTCGGCAATGACCTTGCCCATGTCTTTGATACCGGCAGCGCCTACTGCGGTAATCGCGCTTTCAATGGCCGCCTTGACGTCGGCTTCGGACAGCTGGGCGGGCAGAAAAGTTTCGATAACGCGAATTTCGGACGCTTCGCGCGCCGCCAGTTCGGGGCGGCCGCCCTGTTCGTACATTCTGATCGACTCATGACGCTGCTTAATCATCGACTGCATCATGGAGAGGATTTCATCTTCTCCGATACCGTCCCAATTGCCTTTACTACGTGCGGCAATGTCGCGGTCTTTCATCGCGGCGATCATTAGCCGTAATGTCGAAACGGCAATCTCGTCCTTGGCGTGAAGCGACTGTTTGAGCTGTTCCTGAAACCGCGTCCTGAGCATGTGTTTTCCTGCTTTTCGTCTGGCAACCTATGGGCTTGTATGGTATTCCAAGCAAGATCGGAATACAACACAGCAAACATCAGGGAAATCATGTTGTCAAAGCAGCACGCCCCTATCCTGAATGCGGCTCTTCTTTTGGCGGACGGCAGTGTTTTCAGGGGGAAAGGTCTCGGCGCGCCCGGCATCACCGGCGGAGAGATCTGTTTCAATACCTCGATGACAGGCTATCAGGAAATCATGACTGATCCTTCCTATGCGGGGCAGATCATTACCTTTACTTTTCCGCACATCGGCAATGTCGGCGCAAACCGCGACGATCTGGAAGCCGAAGCCCCCTTTGTCCGCGGGCTGATCTTGCGCGCCGATATCACCGCGCCGTCAAATCACAGATCGGAAGAACACTTCAACGACTGGCTGGCGCGCGGCAACCTGACCGGTATCTGCGATATCGACACCCGCGCCCTGACCCGCCTGCTGCGCGACAAGGGCGCACAGAACGGCGTCATCTGCTTCACGCCCGACAAAGCGCCTGATATCGAAAAAATGCGCGAATATCTGCATGGGCTGCCCGACATGAACGGACAGGATATCGCACGGACTGTTTCCTGTACCAGCCTTTATGAATGGCATGAAAAACCAGCGCAAGCCGGCGCGCCGCATGTTGTTGTGATCGATTACGGCGTAAAGCGAAATATCCTGCGCTGCCTTGCGGCGCAAGGATTGCGTTTGACGGTTGTGCCCTGCTCGACCACTTTTGACGCGATTATGGCGCTGAAACCCGATGGTGTTTTCCTGTCAAACGGTCCGGGCGACCCTGCGGCCACAGGCGTTTATGCCGTGCCGGTTATTCAGGCGCTGCTGCAAACCGGTATGCCGATCTTTGGCATTTGCCTTGGCCACCAATTGCTCGCGCGCGCACTCGGCGGCGAGACGCGCAAGCTGCCCTTTGGCCACCGCGGTGCCAACCATCCTGTCAAAGACCTCGACACCGGCAAGGTGGAAATCACCAGCCAGAACCACGGTTTCCACGTTGTGCCCGAAACCCTGCCGGAAAATGTCGACGTGACCCATCAAAGCCTCTTCGACGGCACCAACGAAGGCCTGCGCGTAAAAGGCCGCCCTGTGTTTTCGGTACAATATCACCCCGAAGCATCGCCGGGGCCGCATGACAGCCATTATCTTTTCGACCGCTTCGCGCAGGCGCTGCACCAGTCCCTCAGACAGGCGGCCTGATGTCATCCTCGGGGGCAGACATTGCGGAGGCACAGCAGATGACGGCAAACCGCGCCGCGCTGCGCCAGACATTTTTGCTCGGCCTTTTCTCCTTCTCGCTTTTTCTTTCTGCTGCCGCGATGTTTATGGTGCAGCCGATGCTGGGCAAAATGTTGCTGCCGCGCGTGGGCGGCACACCGACGGGCTGGATCACGGCGGTGGCCTTCTTTCAGGTCATGCTTTTGCTGGGCTATCTTTTCGCGCATGGCATGGCGCGTTTTTCATCGCGCACGCATGGCATCGGGTATCTGGCGCTGCTGATTGCCGGTGCGGCCGTATTGCCACTCTCCCTGCCCGCAACAATTGACGCTGCACAGATCAGCGCGGGCGGCGTTTTCATGTTGCTGCTCACTGCGGCGGGGCTGCCGTTTATCGCGCTCTCGGCAACCGCAGCCACTTTGCAGCGGCTGTTCCTGACCACAAGCCACGCGCAGGCGCAAGACCCGTATTTCCTTTATGCGGCCAGCAATCTGGGCAGTTTTGTCGGGCTGCTGCTCTATCCGCTGCTGGTAGAGCCTTTCAGCACGCTCGATACGCAGGCGCAGGTCTGGTTCTATGCTTATGGCACGCTTGCGCTTTGCGCTGCCGGCTGCCTTGCTGCGGGATTAAAACATGCGCAGGGTGCCAAGCCTGCCGCCCTCGCGCTGCCGCTTGCCAAAGACATGCTGCGCTGGGCGTTTCTGGCTTTCATCCCCTCCGCGCTGCTGCTGGCTGTGACGACGCATATCGTCACGGATGTTATCTCCGCGCCGCTGGTCTGGGTTTTGCCGCTGGCGCTTTATCTGCTGACTTTTGTGATGGCCTTCAGCCGCCGCCGTCATATCTCGCCTGCGCTCATGGAAAAAATCGCGCCTGCGGTCATCGCCTTTGCCTTCGCCCATACATTAATGATGGGAACCAGCCTCAGCGCTTCGCTCGCCATCATGGCGCTGCACTTGGCGGGCTTTGGCGTGATCGCACTGATGTGTCACCAGCGGCTAGCGGCAGCGCGCCCCGATACCGCACATCTGACCGCCTTTTACCTGATGATCGCCTTTGGTGGCGCGCTTGGCGGTCTGCTCAACGCTTTTGCAGCGCCGATGCTGCTTGATACATTGATCGAATATCCGGTGCTTTTGCTGGCGGCGGCTTTTTCCGTGCCGTCTTTCCGCGGTATCTTGAGCGGCAGAAAAACCCGTCTTGCTCTGCTGGCCGTTCTGGCGGCTGCTGTCGCTTGTTTGATGCTGACGCAAAACCCGCAGGCGGCATCGACAACCGCCGCGCTGTTTCTGGCGATGATTGCCTTTGCCGCGACCTTCCCGCGCGCGCTGATTGTTTTGGCTTTGGTTTTTTCTGTCACCGGCACAAAGCTCTATGCGCAAGACAAGCTCTTGCTCTCGGAGCGCAATTTCTTCGGCGTGCTGAAGGTCAGCGAACGCGAAGTGCAAAACGCGGATGGCACAGCCTATGTGATACGCGATTTTATGCATGGCACCACGCTGCACGGTTATCAGGTTGTCTCGCCTGACAATCTGCGCACCGAACCGACCGCTTATTTCCACAAAGGCAGCCCCATCAGCGAAACCTTGCATTTCTTTGCACCGCAAAACGTTGCGGTTGTCGGACTTGGTGCGGGGACGCTGGCCTGCCATAGCATGAGCGCAAGGCATTTTACCTTTTTTGAAATCGATCCCGCAGTTATCCGCATCGCGCAGGAACATTTTACTTTCCTCAAAGACTGCCCGGGCGCCGTGCCGCACCGCCTGATAGAAGGTGATGGGCGTCTGGCGCTCGCCGCCGAACAAACCGCGCTTTACGACATCATCATTCTTGATGCTTTTTCATCCGACACCATCCCGCCGCATCTGATGACGGTCGAAGCTGTGCAGATGTATCTGTCGCGATTGAATGTGGGCGGCTTGATCGCCTTTAACATCTCCAGCCGTTATTTTGATATGGCGCCCGTACTTGCCGCAGCGGCGGAGAATACCGGCCTCTTTGCGCTTTACAAACACAACATGCCCGATAAGACACAAGGCAGCATCCCGCAGGCGAGCCAATGGATTATCATGGGGCCGGACCGCGCCGCACTATCCGCTTTTGCCGATGCACACAAATGGTCGTCCGTGACATCGGGCAGCGCCAGTGCCTGGCATGACAATTATTCAAATATTCTGGGAGTCCTTCGCCGATGAGCACAGCAAAAACCAAAGCTGCCGTACCCGAAACCGGCGGCTTTCTGTCTGGTCTGACCGTCGGGGTTTTTAGCCTGACACTCTGCCTATCGGCGGCGTTGATGTTCGCCATTCAGCCCATGACCGGCAAAATGCTGCTGCCCATCGTGGGCGGTACGCCGTCGGGCTGGATCGTCGCCATGGCGTTTTTTCAGGTGATGCTGCTGGGCGGTTATTTGCTCGCGCATCTTTTTTCCAAGTTTCCGCCGCGCCTGCATGCCGCGCTTTATGTCGTCGCGCTTGCTGCCGGGCTTTATTTCATGCCGGTCGATATCCGCCAGCACGCCGAGACGCTGCCCACCAGCCCCGGCCCTTGGGATGTTTTCAAACTGCTTTGCCTGTCTTTATCGATTCCCTTTATCGCCCTGTCGGCGACATCATCGACGGTGCAGCGGCTTTTCACAACGACCGGACACCCTTCGGCGCATGACCCCTATTTCCTGTATGTCGCCAGCAACCTTGGCAGCTTTGCAGGCTTGCTCCTCTATCCGCTGGTTTTCGAGCCGATGCTCAGCCTCTCTGCGCAAGCAGGCTATTCGACGGCGGCTTATTGCGGGTTGATTGCGGGCGGCCTGATCTGCCTTGCGCTTTCGCTGCTGTCACGCCGCAGCGTGCCTGCCGCAAAAAAGACATCTACTGGCAAAGCGGCGACCGACGATAAACTTTCCCTCAAGCTCTGCGCAGAATGGGCGGCGCTTTCTTTTGTGCCTTCCAGCCTTCTGCTTGGTGTCACGATCTATATCACGACAGATATCTTATCTGCCCCGATGGTCTGGGTGCTGCCGCTCTGTCTGTATCTGCTGACTTTTATCATCGCCTTCTCAAAAAAATCGTTCCTGCCCAAAAACACTTTTCAGGATTTACTGCCCGCAACTGCGCTCATCGGCGTGCTCACCATGTGCGTCATCAAGATGAACTGGCTGACGGATTGGACAGGCATGCTGTTCTATCTGATGATTTTTATGATTGTCGCGCTGGCCTGCCATATCCGTCTTGCCGGCCTGCGCCCGCTCGACAATCAAAGCCGTCACCTGACCGCTTTTTATCTTATGATGTCCGTCGGCGGCGCGCTCGGCGGCGTTTTTAACGCTTTCTTCGTGCCACTGGTGGCCGACAGGCTGATTGAATTCCCCTTGGTTCTGGTCGCTGCGCTGCTGCTGCATCCGGCATTCAAGCCCACCAGCAAGACCGGTATCGTCACGCTCTGCGCGCTGGCATTGACCGCGATGACCATGCCCGCCACACCGACCCAACTGCCGATTACAGTGGAACAGTTGCTCGACACCTTCTTTTTTACAGTCGGCGGCGTCATGATCGTCTTCGGTGTTTTCAGCCAGAGCCGTCAATACCTGCGCGCAGACACGCTCATCGCCCTCAGCGCCATTCTTCTTTTGCTGGCGCAGTTTGTGCAGCAGCGGCAGGACGTGATTTTCAGCCACCGCAATTTCTATGGCACGGTACGCGTTTTTGACAAGGAAACCATCGAGAACAAAGGAGACCGCTTTACGGCAAGATACCTCTATCACGGCACCACGCTGCACGGCGTGCAAAATATCACAACACCGGAAGACCAGAAAAAACCGACAGCCTATTACACCGAGCCCGGCCCGCTTGGGGATATCTTCAAGATATTCACGCCCAAAACGGTTGCCGGTATCGGCCTTGGCGCCGGTGTGGTCAATTGCTATGAAGCACCCGACAGAAAGTTTACGTTCTTTGAAATCGACCCCGCTGTCGTGACCGTTGCCGAAGAGCAATTTACGTTTCTGAGTGCCTGTCAATCCGCCGCAGCGCCGCGCGTCGTCATCGGCGATGGCAGGCTGGAGCTTTCAAAACTCGAAAACGAAACCTTTGATCTGATTATTGTCGATGCTTTTTCGTCGGACTCTATCCCCGTCCACTTGCTGACGCTCGAAGCCGTGGAAGAATACCTGTCCAAAACATCGCCGAACGGCGCCATCGCCTTCCATGTGTCTAACCGCTATTTCATTCTGGAAGACCGCATCGTGGCGATTGCCGAAAAGCTCGGTCTCAACCACAGCTATCGTCTGGATTTCGATTTCGAACGCCAAGCCGACGGACTTTTCAGATTTCCCAGCAAATGGATCGTGCTTTCGCGTGCGGACGTCACGAAGCTGAAAAAGGTGCACGAAAAATGGGTAAAACTTCTGCCGTCTACGCAGCCCCTGTGGACGGATGACTATTCAGATATTTTCGGCGCCCTTAATGTTATCGTCGCCATGCGCAGCAATTCCGTTAAAGGCACTCAAGAATGACCACCACAGCAAATGCTCCCTCTCAAAAATCCGGGCTTGCGGCGCTCATCGTTTTTAGTCTGACATTGTTTTTGTCGGCATCGATGATGTTTGCGATACAGCCCATGACAGGCAAGATGCTGCTACCGCTGGTGGGCGGCACGCCCGCAGGCTGGATTGTCGCCATGGCCTTCTTCCAGATCATGCTGCTCGGCGGCTATCTGCTGGCGCATCTTTTTTCCAAGCTTTCTGCACGCAAACACGCCCTTGCCTATATCGTCCTGCTCGGCATCGGTGTCATTTCCATGCCTATCGCGCTTGCGCGTCATGCGGAAGGCATCTCCGCAACACCTGTGGCGCATGATATTTTTATGCTGCTGACCTTTGCACTGGCTTTGCCGTTTATGGCGATTTCGGCAACGTCCTCGACCATTCAGCGGCTGTTCACAACAACAAGCCACAAATCAGCCGCTGACCCTTACTTTCTTTACGTTGCCAGCAATATCGGAAGCTTTTCCGGCCTGCTGCTTTACCCCACGCTGATCGAGCCGAACCTTTCGCTCTCTGCTCAAAGCCAATATCTGACATATTTCTATATCGCACTGATCGGTTTTGCCCTCGTCTGCCTGCTGCTGTCCGGCAAGCAAGCGCAACAGACGCAAGCAGCGCCGCAAGCCAGCACGGCAAAGCCTGTGACATGGCGTGAGTATTTCGAGTGGATGATCCTCGCCCTCGTACCCTCGAGCCTTTTGCTGGGTGTCACCTTTCACATCACCACCGATATTATGTCTGTGCCGATGATCTGGGTGCTGCCGCTCGCCCTCTATCTCCTGACTTTTGTTATCGCCTTTAGCAAAAAGACGATCATACCGCTCGGACTGGCGCAGGGGCTGCACCCCTGGGCTGTTTTTCTGGCCCTTACACTCGGCGGCATATACAAACTGAACTGGCTGCAAAATTGGCCGGGCATTTTCTTTTATCTCGTCATCTTCTTTATCGTCACGCTCAGCTGCCACCTGCAGCTCGCCAGCCGCCGCCCGCTGGAAAGCAATAGCCGTCATCTGACGGGCTTTTATCTGATGATGTCTGTTGGCGGCGCACTGGGGGGTATTTTCAACGCCTTCATCGTGCCGGTTCTATCTGTCCGTGTCATTGAATTGCAGCTGGCGCTTGTTCTCTCGCTGCTACTGCATCCCGCAATCCGGCTCCGGTCCTGGCCGTCTTATATCATCATTGCCATACTTTGCATTTGCGCTTCTATGATGGGATATACGCCGCCGCAGTTCAAAATAGACCCTTCAATGCTGCCGAACCTGACCATCGCAACCGCGCTCGGCTTTGCGCTCATCGCCTTTATCGCACAGCATTATACCGATGTTTTCAAATTGCCCACGCTTATGGTGATTACGGCGGTAACGCTATTGCTCTCACAGTTCATGATTAACGCCAGCGACATTTTGCACAGCAGCAGAAATTTTTACGGTACAATCCGTATCGTCGAAAAGACCGTCGAGGCTAAAAACCCGCAAAATGATCCCGAAGCGCCACCGGAAGACGTGCGCATTCGTATTGTTGTGCACGGCACCACAACGCACGGTATGCAGATCATGGAGCCTGCCGAACATAAACTGACACCCACTGCCTATTTCTCGCCCGAAGGTCCGGTTGGTGATATCTTTAAAGCGACAAGTCCGAAAAACGTCACGGTTATCGGGCTGGGCGCGGGTGTCATGAATTGTTTCAATGCACCGGACAGGCATTTTTCGTTTATCGAAATAGATCCGGCCATGGTTGACGCCGCACAGACATATTTCACTTTTTTGCGTGACTGCAAATCGGCATCCGAGCCCAAAATCATCGTTGGGGACGGACGCCTTGAAGTGGAGAAAATGGAAGATGGCTCGATTGACCTTCTTGTCGTTGATGCCTTCTCGTCGGATTCTATACCTACGCACCTGCTGACACGCGAAGCCCTCGAGGAATATCTGCAAAAGCTCGCACCGAATGGCGCCATGGTCTTTCACATCTCCAACAGATACTTTAGCCTTGAAGGACTGTTTACGTCACTCGCGGATACCCTTGGACTGCAAAATCGCTTCGTACTAAATCGCTATATAAATTTCCCTTACATGACACCCAGCATGTGGATGGTTTTGGGCAAGCCCGGGGCTGACCTTTCCCGCCTGACGGGAGAAAAACACTGGCAGGAGCTCAAACCCGGAAAAACCCGATACTGGACGGATGACTACACCAATATGATGAGCGTCGTACAGTTTGGCGCACTTGATGTGAAAAAACATCAAAGCACCGAGAAAGAATAAAGATGTCCGCCGCCGCACAGCTTACCAAAAAACCCTCGGCCAGCATCACACTCGCGCTTTTCAGCTTTACGCTTTTTGTGTCAGCAGCGTTGATGTTTGCAGTGCAGCCCATGATCGGCAAAATGCTGTTGCCCCTGATTGGCGGCACACCGGCGGGCTGGATTGTGGCGATGGCATTTTTCCAGCTGATGCTTCTGGCGGGCTATTTCTTTGCGCATATCCTCTCGCTTGCCACACCACGTCGCCACGGCCTCTTTTATATTCTCGCCCTTTTGGCGGGTATGTGGTTTCTGCCGCTTCATCTGAGCGACAGCCTGAGCGAGAAACTGCCGATCTCGCTTGAAATTCTTCGCCTGCTGAGCATCACAATCGCGGTGCCGTTTATCGCACTGTCGGCAACGTCATCGACTATTCAGCGTCTGTTCACCGAAACAGGACACCCTTCCGCATCTGACCCCTATTTCCTGTATGCGGCCAGCAACCTTGGCAGTTTTGCCGGTCTCTTCGCCTATCCGCTGCTTGCCGAGCCGCTGATGGGTATCTCTGCGCAAACCTATGCCTGGGAAGCCGGATTTGTCACGCTTATCGCCCTTGCGACCGGCTGCCTTCTTTTCGCGCATGCCGCACAAAAAGGCGCACCTGCCGTGCCGCAAAACCACTCAAAAACCGAAACCGAGACAAAGATTACCGGCAGCCAACGGATGTGGTGGGTCTTGCTGGCCTTTATTCCCTCCAGCCTGCTCTCGGGCGTGACGACACATATCTCGACGGATATTTTCTCCGCCCCGATGATATGGGTCTTGCCGCTGGGCGCATACCTCATGACTTTCGTCATTGCGTTCAGCCGCAAACAGATCGTCTCGCTCTCGACGCTGACACAGTTGCAACTCCTTGTGGTGCCCTTTGCAATCGGCCTGCTCATCACCAATAACCTGATGATGCGGCTGTCTTGGCCTGCCCTCGCCTTCCATGTTTTCGCTTTTAGCGTCGTTGCCCTGCTCTGTCATACGCTTCTGGCACAAAGGCGGCCCGAAAACAGCCGCAAGCACTTAACCGAGTTCTATCTGATGATGTCAATCGGCGGTGCGCTTGGCGGCGTATTGAACGCCTTCATCATCCCCTATACTTTAGACCGGCTGATTGAATATCCCCTGCTGATGATATTGTCACTGTTTGTCAACCCGACGCTGCGGCAACAGCTTGCAAAGTCGGGCAAGATCATGATCGCCGCCAGCCTTGCCTGCGTTGGATTATACTACATTTTTATCAAAACACTCGCGCCGGCAGTCTACGCAAACGCGGTCGGCATTATGTCCGCGCAAATTGTAATGGTTGATATCGCACTCGCGCTGATGCTTATTCTGATGTCAGCGAATGTGCGTGCGACGATAGCGGGTTGCCTTGCGCTCTTCCTGATGTGTGAATTCGTATTGCCCAAAAATCTTTTGCTGATTGAAAGAAATTTCTTCGGCGTCATTACCATCTCCGAGCGCCCCATGCAGATTGATGGTAAAACTTATACGTCCCGCTACATGTACCACGGCACCACGACCCATGGCATACAGATCATGGAAAAGCCCTTCAACACCACTCCAACTGCCTATTTTACCGAGATTGGCCCCCTTGGGAATACTTTCCAACTGTATCAGCCCAAAAAGATCGCCGTCATCGGTCTGGGTGTCGGCACAATGAATTGCTATTCGACACCGGAATCAGAGATGACCTTTATCGAAATCGACCAGGGCGTCGTTGATGTCGCACGGAGTCACTTTACTTTCCTGTCTGACTGTACCGGCAAGACGCCGCCAAGAATTATCGTCGGCGACGGAAGGATCGAGCTGAATAAACTCGACGAAACTTTCGACATGATTATCATGGACGCCTTTTCATCAGATACAATTCCTATTCACCTCGTGACAACAGACGCACTGAAAGGTTATCTTGAAAAGCTCAGTGATGATGGCCTGCTTGTTATCAATGTCTCTAACCGATACTTCAATCTTGCACCGTTGCTTGCGCGCAATGCTGCAGAAATAGGCATCCACTCACGTACCCGCCTGCATCATTTTGATGATGTCGAGCGGAATGCCGAAATCAGCCGCCTCTATCCGTTCGCTTCTTCCAGCTTCTGGGTCGTAATGTCTAAGAAGCGTGAGACCTTGCTGCCGCTACAGGAACTGGAATGGGTAGAACTGGGTATAGATAAATCACTGCGCCCCTGGACAGATGATTACACCAGCCCGCTCCGTATGTTGTTTCATTTTTATCCCATAAAGATGACAGCCCCTGAAACTGTCGAATAGACTCAACATCTAAAAAGGAAATGCCCATGCCAAAACGGACAGACATAAAAACCATCGCCCTTATCGGCGCCGGGCCTATTGTCATCGGACAGGCATGCGAATTTGATTATTCCGGCACGCAGGCCTGCAAGGCGCTGCGTGACGAAGGTTACCGCGTTATCCTGATCAATTCCAATCCCGCCACCATCATGACAGATCCGGAATTGGCCGATGCCACCTATGTCGAGCCGATCACGCCGGAGATTGTCGCCAAGATACTTGAAAAAGAAAACCCGGACGCGCTGCTGCCCACCCGGGGCGGACAGACGGCACTGAACACGGCGCTGGCGCTGGCCAAAGACGGCACACTCGCGCGGCTTGGCATCGAACTGATCGGCGCGAACCAGCGCGCCATCGAACTGGCCGAAGACCGCCAGTTGTTCAAGGAAACCATGGCCAAGCTCGGCCTTGACTGTCCGAAAAGCCGCACGGTGAATAATTTCGCCGAAGCCATGGATAGCCTGGAAGATGTCGGTCTGCCCGCCATCATCCGCCCGTCCTTCACGCTTGGCGGTACAGGCGGCGGCATTGCTTATAACCGCGATGAATATGTGGATATCGTGCGCTCCGGCCTTGCCGCATCGCCGGTCAAGCAGATTTTGATCGAAGAGTCCGTTCTGGGCTGGAAAGAATACGAGATGGAGGTCGTGCGCGATAAAGCCGACAATTGCATCATCATCTGCTCCATCGAGAATATCGACCCCATGGGTATTCATACCGGCGATAGCGTCACCGTCGCCCCCGCCCTGACGCTGACCGATAAGGAGTATCAAGTCATGCGCAACGCCTCGCTGGCGGTTTTGCGCGGCATCGGTATCGAAACCGGCGGATCGAACGTGCAGTTCGCCGTCAACCCCGAAGACGGCCGCCTTGTCGTGATCGAGATGAACCCGCGCGTCAGCCGCTCCTCCGCCCTCGCGTCCAAAGCCACAGGATTCCCGATTGCAAAAATCGCTGCCAAACTGGCCGTTGGCTATACGCTGGATGAATTGCAAAACGATATCACAGGCAGCACGCCCGCATCGTTTGAGCCGACGATTGACTATGTCGTCACAAAAATTCCGCGTTTTAGCTTTGAAAAATTCCGCGGCACCGAAGAGCGCCTATCCACATCGATGAAATCCGTCGGCGAAGTCATGGCGATGGGGCGCACATTCGAGGAATCATTGCAAAAAGCGCTGTGCTCGATGGAAACCGGTCTTGTCGGCCTCAAGGAAATGAACCTTGCGCCGGCGGGCGAGGAATTTCACCCGCAGCACGTCCTTGCCGCTCTGTCGCAGCCGCGGCCTGACCGCCTGCTGGTGATTGCGCAAGCCTATCGCCACGGCTTTTCAACCGAAGAAATCCACGACCATTGCAAATTCGACCCATGGTTTCTCGAAAAAATCAAAAAACTGGTCGCTGAGGAAGAACGCGTCCGCAAAGATGGTCTGCCCAAAACACACTATGAATGGATTTCCCTGAAGCAACTCGGCTTTTCCGATGCGCGCATCGGCCAACTGACCGGCAAAAAAACCGCCGATGTCACCAAGGCGCGGCACAAGGCCGATGCCCTGCCCGTGTTCAAACGCGTGGACAGCTGTGCGGGAGAATTCCCATCGAACACATCCTATATGTATTCGACATACGAAACCGACCGCGCGCTCAGCGACGAATGCGCGCCGACGGATAATAAAAAAGTTATCATTATCGGCTCCGGCCCCAACCGTATCGGTCAGGGGATTGAATTTGATTATTGCTGCGTCCATGCCTCTTTCGCCCTGCGCGAAAAGGGCATCGAGAGCATCATGATTAACTGTAACCCCGAAACCGTCTCGACCGACTACGATACATCCGACCGCCTTTATTTCGAACCGGTCACCGCCGAAAAAGTTCTCGATATCATCCATGCCGAACAGGCGCGCGGCGAGATTTTGGGCGTTATCGTTCAGCTGGGCGGCCAGACGCCGCTGAAACTCTGCCGCGATCTGGAAGCCGCAGGCGTGAAAATCCTCGGCACCAGCCCCGATGCCATCGACCTTGCCGAAGACCGCGAGCGTTTTTCAAAACTGCTGCATAAAGCAAAACTGAAACAGCCTGAAAACGGCCTTGCCCGCACCGCCGCCGAAGCTGAAAAAATCGCGCATGATATCGGCTATCCGGTTGTTATCCGCCCGTCCTATGTTCTGGGCGGTCGCGGCATGGAAATCGTGCATGATACCGCTTCCCTGCGCCGCTATATCAATACAGCGGTCGAGGTGTCCGGCGATGCGCCGGTGCTGATCGACCGTTACCTGCAAAACTGCATCGAAGTCGACGTCGATGCGCTCAGCGACGGCAAAGAAGTTTTCATCGCCGGTGTGATGGAGCATATCGAAGAAGCCGGCATCCATTCCGGTGACAGCACATGTTCCCTGCCGCCCTATTCCCTGCGGCAGGAAATCGTGATCGACTTGATGGACCAGACAATGACGCTGGCCAAAGCGCTGGGCGTTGTCGGGCTGATGAACGTGCAATTCGCCGTCAAGCAAAGCCGCGACCCCGCCAACCTTGACGATTACGAAATTTATGTGATCGAGGTCAACCCGCGCGCCTCACGCACCGTGCCTTTTGTCGCCAAGGCGACCGGCATGGGCGTTATCAAGGCCGCCACGCGTTTGATGACCGGCGAAAAAATTGCCGTGCTGAAAAGCGAAGGCATCCTTCATCATCGCAAGTTCGACCACGTGGCCGTTAAAGCGCCTGTCTTCCCCTTCGACCGCTTCCCCAAAGTGGACTCGGTGCTGGGCCCCGAAATGCGTTCAACCGGCGAAGTCATGGGCATCGACCGCGATTTCCGCCGCGCTTTTGCCAAGGCGCGTATCGGCGCGGGTGCAAAACTGCCTTTGTCGGGCACGGTTTTTATCTCGGTGCGCGATCCGGACAAGAACATGATTATCCCACTGGCAGCAAAACTTGCGGATATGGGTTTTCATATTGTCGGCACAAGCGGCACGGCACGGCACCTGGTCGAAGCCGGAATCCGCGCCCGCAAGGTGAATAAAGTCCATGAAGGTCAACCACATATCATCGATGCCATGATTAACGGCGATATCGCCCTGATGCTGAACACGACCGACGGGCCGCAGGCCGTGGCCGACGACTTTAACTTGCGCCGCGCCGCGTTACAGAATAAGATTCCTTATTATACGACGATTTCCGGTGCAAAGGCGGCTGTGGATGCCATAGCCGCCCTGAGGCAGTCGGGACCGTTCGACGTCAAATCGCTGCAGGATTATCTTAAAGCCGCCTGACAGCCTTAATCACGAGTGTTATACAGCAATGACCACCAAACTGCCGATCACGGCCGCAGGCTATGCGCGACTGGAAGAAGAAATCAAGCACCTGAAATCGGTGGAGCGCCCGTCGATTATCGAGGCGATCTCCGAAGCACGTTCGCATGGCGACCTGTCGGAGAACGCCGAATATCACGCCGCGCGTGAACGCCAGAGCTTTATCGAGGGCCGCATCGCCGACCTCGAAGATCGCCTGTCACGCGCCGATGTCATCGATACCAGCAAATTCAAAGATAACGTTGTACGTTTTGGCGCGCATGTCAAAGTCGTGGACGCGGAAACTGATTTGGAACAGGAATTCCAGATCGTCGGCGAATACGAAGCCGACATTGAAAAAGGCATGCTGGCGCTGACCGCCCCGCTCCCGCGCGCCTTGATCGGCAAAAGCGTCGGCGACAGCGTCGAAGTCCACACGCCCAAAGGCCCCCGCGCCTACGAGCTGCTGGAAGTCAAATACGGCTGAACCCACTTTGATAGACACAACAGAGACTAAAAAGAAAAGCCCGCCGCGTTTCGTCGACACGATGCGGATTCAAACAATCATACTTGTTCTGTTGATCCCGCCCACAGTGCTGGTGGCACCTGCCGCCTTTGACTTTCTTTTGTCCGGATTTATCCAGAAAGAGCGTGGATACTTTTCTCTCACGGAAGCCGCTGATATCTTCCGCCTCTTATTCCTGCAAGATGCAACTCTTTCGGTGGGGATGGTCGCGGGGTTTACGATTCTGGCTTTACTGCTTCAGGTTTTCTATTGGCAGGCCGCCTGTTTTCTATGGCGCAAAGAGCGCAGACAGTATTTTTATTTTATTATGGCCGCAGCTGTGAATGCTTTTCTTGCCTCGAACTTTAAAGCTTTCTTTGTCGGCGCAGATATCGCAACGCATATACTTTGCATACTCACCATACCAGCGGGTGCGCTGATTGCAGTTATCCATCTATTTCTGCTGAAATGTTATCACCGTCGCTGGCCGCTGAAATAAGACTATCGGCTTACTTCTTCAGCGCCGCCACATCGCGGCGCAGGGCTTCGATGTCTTTTTTGACGTCGAGCAATAACTGCATTTCAGCGGTATGGTCGCGGTGCGCGAGGCTGTCTTCGGCCTCTTCGTGCAGGATATTCATCGCATCGACGATAATGCCGATGAACAGGTTTAAAACGGCGAAGGACGCCACTACGATAAAGAGCACGAAAAACGCCCAAGATGACGGGAAAAACTCCATCGTCGTATGCGCGATTTCATCCCAGTTTTCCAGCGTCATGATCTGAAACAGCGTAAACATGGAATCGCCGATGGTGCCGTAATATGCCTGCATGCGCGTATCATCGATCACGCCAAAAATCTGCGTCGTCATGACGGCAGAGACATAGAAAATCACCAACAAGATCGTCATCACAGAGGCCATACCCGGAATAGCGGCCAAAAGCGCAGAGACGACGCGGCGCAAACTCGGCACCGTCGAAATCAGACGCATAACCCTGAGCACACGCAGCGTCCGCAAGACTGCAAACGGCCCGCTGGCCGGCAGCAGCGAAATGGTGACAATCGCGAAATCAAAAAGATTCCAGCCGCTTTTGAAAAAACGCCCGCCACAGGCGAATATTTTCAGCAGGATTTCGATGACAAAAGCGGAGAGGATAATGCGGTCAACGGCACGGATCAAATCGCCGTGCACGGCCATGATCTGCGCATTCGTTTCAAGGCCGAGTGTGGCGGCATTGGCAAGGATCAGCGCAGTGATGCTGTTGACAAACCATTTCGCCTTCACCATCTCTTCGATACGTGAACGCAAATCCTGAATACGCATATTAATAATCCCGATCGCCGCGCGCGGCGATTATTCGACGTCGACGGGCACGCCGGGTTTATGTTTGGCCACGCGAATACCGAGCGCGGATTTGATATGGCTCACGTTCGGCGCCGTCGTCAGGTGCGTGGTCAGGAATTTCTGATAGGCATCCCAGTCTTCGGCCACGATCTTGAGGATATAATCCGCTTCGCCCGAGACCAGAAAGCATTCACGCACCAGCGGCCAAGTGCGCACGAGGTCTTCAAATCTCTTGAGATCCGTCTCCGCCTGATTGGACAGCCCCACCTGCGCAAAGACCGATACACCAAAACCCAGCGAATTGGGGTCGATATCGGCGTGGTATCCCTTGATAACGCCCGCTTCTTCAAGCGCACGGACACGGCGCAGGCATGGCGGCGCGGAGATTCCCGCGCGCTGCGCCAGCTCGACGTTGGTCATGCGGCCATTTTCTTGCAGATCATGGAGAATTTTGCGGTCAATGCGGTCTAGCTTTACTTTGGGCATGGGAAAATACCTGACAGGGTTAGAATCAAACTCTACAATGTAATAATATTATCATATTTTTGTTTCAAGAGAAATAATTCGCCCCCGAAACTTTAAAAATATTTCAGGATGCCGTTTGTCAAAACGGGGCAAATGGTTATACTTAATACCGATTTCACGTTTAAATTCAGGAGCTTGAATTGTCAGAACGCACCCCCGTCTGCTGGGTCGTTACCGAAGGCATCGCCGGCACGGAAAACCAGTGCATCGGCGTGGCCGAGGCACTGGGAATCGTGCCTGTGGTCAAGCGCGTGAAGCTCCGCTTTCCGTGGAAACAACTGAGCCCCTGGCTGCGCCTTAGGCACGATAAGGCGCTTGCGGCGGGCAGCGACCCGATTGCGCCCCCGTGGCCCGATATCGCGCTGGTCAGCGGCCGCAAGGCCGTGGGCGTAGGGCTGGATATCAAAGCCCGCAGCGGCGGCAAAACCCTGCTGGTACAGATACAGGACCCGAAACTGCCCGCCAGACTGTTCGATCTGGTGGTCGCCCCGCAGCATGACGATATCCACGGTGACAACGTACTGGTCACCACCGCAGGGCTGCACCGCGTGACGCCGGAAAAGCTGGCCGCAGCACGGCAGGATTGGGGCTGCAAGCTGGCCGCCCTGCCCGCCCCGCGCGTGGCCGTGATGATTGGGGGCAACAGCCGCGCCCACCGCATGACGGCGGCGGCGGCCGAAACACTGGCCGAGGGGCTGCAAAAACTGGCGGCCAGCGGTGCCGGATTGATGGTCACGGCCTCCCGCCGCACGGGCGATGCCAATGCCGCCCTGCTGCGCGCAAAAATCGGCGGCAAAAACGTGTTTTTTTGGGACGGACAAGGCGAAAACCCCTATTTTGCCTTTCTCGCCCTTGCGGATTATATCATAGTGACCGAAGACAGCGTTTCGATGGCTTCGGAGGCGATTTCGACCGGCAAGCCGGTTTACATCGCCGCACTGGAAGGCGGCGCGCGCAGGCTGGATCATTTCCACCGCCTGCTGCGCGAACAGGGATACACGCGTCCCTTTGACGGCGCATTGCAGGCATGGTCTTACGACCCGCCGCGCGATACAGAAAAAGTCGCGGCATGGATCGCGCAAAAAATGAATTTGAATTTGGTTTCGACACAGATACAGACACAGACACAAAAAGAAGGAAAATAAAAATGTCCAAGACGCATCACAGCAAAGTGCTCATCATCGGCTCCGGCCCTGCGGGTTATACCGCTGCCATTTACACCGCACGCGCAAACCTGAAGCCGCTGCTGGTCGCAGGCATGCAGCCGGGCGGGCAGATGACGATCACCAATGATGTCGAAAACTACCCCGGCTTCGCCAACCCTATCCAAGGCCCGTGGCTGATGGACCAGATGAAAGAACAGGCCGAACATGTCGGCACGGACATGATTAGCGACATCATCGTCAGCGTTGATCTGAGCAGCAACCCGAAAAAAGCCGTCGGCGACAGCGGCGATGTTTATCTGGCCGACAGCATCATCATCGCCACGGGGGCGCAGGCCAAATGGCTCGGCCTGCCGTCCGAAGACCAATACAAAGGCAAAGGCGTTTCGGCCTGCGCGACCTGCGACGGATTTTTCTATCGCGGCAAAGAAGTCATCGTCGTCGGCGGCGGCAATTCTGCGGTTGAAGAAGCCCTCTTCCTCACCAACTTCGCCACCAAAGTCACCGTGGTGCATCGCCGCGACAGCTTCCGCGCCGAAAAAATCATGCAAGACCGCCTGTTCAATAACCCGAAAATCAACGTGATCTGGGACAGCGCACTTGAGGAAGTCACCGGCGACGCCTCGGGCGTCACCGGCGCGACGATCAAGAACCTGAAAACCGGCCAGACGACCGACCTCAAAGCCGACGGCGTCTTCATCGCCATCGGCCATAAACCCTCGACCGATTTGTTCAAAGGTCAGGTCACAATTGACAGTGATGGCTATATCGTCACCAAGCCCGACAGCACCGAAACCAATATCCCCGGCGTTTTCGCCGCGGGCGATGTCAAAGACAAAGTCTTCCGTCAGGCCGTCACCGCCGCCGGCATGGGCTGCATGGCCGCACTCGAAGCCGACAAATACCTCGCCGCGCTCGAAGCCAAACCCAAAGTCAGCCACGACAACAAAAACGACGACACGGCAGACGCCACCCCGCCAAAAAAAACAGTCAACGGGAATAAACCGCCGGAGGTTTGATCTCCCCTCTCCGCCATGCCGCCGAAGGGCGGCATCTGGTAGCGCGTCACGCTACGCGTGTTGTTATTATGTTGCATGCGAAGCATGCCTGCGTCTCATGAGTCACGGCCAGACGGCCTTCCGGATGCCGCCCACGCATGCTTTGCATGCACAGCATGCCGGCGGCATGGCATTGAAGAAGAGACTGCCATAAAAAAAACCGCCCCTTCCAAAAAAGGGGCGGTTTTTTTATGCGTTATATCTCGCGTAAAAGATTACGCGGCCGCTTCCTGTGACGAGAGGGCGCGATAGAGGTAATCGCTGACGTATTTCGTCATCAGTTCGGTTTCGCCGGGGTTGTTGAAGAAATGGCCGGCACCGGGAATGACGCGGTAATCCACGCCGTTCTGGCCGCGCTGTTCTTTCAGCTTGTCGACGAGTTTGTTAACGGATTCGACATTCACGACCTGGTCAGTATCCCCCTGCACGATCAGCCCTTCGTTGGGGCATGGTGCGAGGAAGTTGAAGTCGTAAATATTTGCGGGCGGCGAGATCGACACATAACCGTCGATTTCGGGGCGGCGCATCAGCAGTTGCATGCCGATCCACGCGCCGAAGGAGAAACCGCCGACCCAGACCGAAGACGATCCGGGGTTGACGCTTTGCAGCCAATCGAGCGCCGATGCGGCGTCGGCCAGTTCGCCTTCGCCGTGCGAGAATTCACCTTGTGAACGCCCGACACCGCGGAAGTTGAAACGCAGCGTCGAAAAGCCGCGGTCCGCGAAAGACTGGAACAGATTGAAGGAAATCTTGTTATTCATCGTACCGCCACGCTGCGGGTTCGGATGAAGAATAAGGGCGATGGGCGAACCGGGTATTTTGCTGTGCTTGTATCGTCCTTCGAGACGACCGGCCGCACCTGTGATCATGACTTCTGGCATATTGAGATTGAGCCTCCTGCTGCCTTTGGGTTGAATATTTTATGTTTTGCTTTACAACCTCTACCGAAGACGAAACTATACATAATGATCATGCGATAGCAAGAAAAATCTTGAATTAACGTTATAGATCAAGTATTTATTTTTCAATCTTCACAGGTTTTTCGACTCACCTGAACGGCATTTAGAACGCAAATGAGCATAAGCGGCCTGACATATCTGGACCACAACGCGACGACGCCGATGAAGCCCGCCGCGCTTGAAAAAATGCAGGAAATGCTGGGCTTTCCGGGCAATGCCTCGGCGATTCACAAGGCCGGACGCGATGCGCGACGCAGAATCGAGCAGGCGCGCGGCGAAATTGCGGCGGCGCTGCAGACCGGCGCGCGCGATATCATCGTTTTTACAGCCGGCGCGACGGAGGCCAATAACCTCGCCCTGCTCGGCGCGGGTATGGAGCGCGTCATCGTCTCGGCAACCGAACATCCGTCGGTGCTGAACGTGCGCAGTGATGCGGAAATCCTCCGCGTGGATGCAAACGGCATCGTCGATATCGCCGCGCTCGATCAAATGCTGGAGGGGAATACGCGCCAGACGCTGATCTCTGTCATGTACGTCAATAACGAAACCGGCGTTATTCAGCCCGTTGAAGAAATTGTGGCCGTGGCGCGCAAACGCGGCGCGCTGGTGCATAGCGATTGCGTACAGGCCTTTGGCAAGATCCCGCTCGATGTGCAAAAACTCGGGGCGGATTTTGTGACCCTCTCGGCGCATAAAATGGGCGGACCGCAGGGTGTGGGCTGCCTTGTCATCTGCAACTGCAACCCCGTGACAGCGCAGATACGCGGCGGCAACCAGGAAAAAAATATCCGCAGCGGCACCGAAAACCTGCCCGCCATCGTCGCCTTTGGCCATGCGGCAACGCTGATCGATGTGGAGGGGTTTCAAAAACTCGCCCTCTGGCGCGATAAAATCGAGGCTGCCGTCAAAGCCGCCGCGCCCGAAGCCGTGATATTCGGCGCAAACAGCCCGCGCATCGCCAATACCACCATGTTCGCCCTGCCCGCCGCACCGTCGGAAACGCAGCTGATCGCGCTTGATCTGGCCGGTATCTGCGTCAGCAATGGCTCGGCTTGCTCCAGCGGTACGGTCAAACCGTCGCATGTGCTGAAAGCCATGGGCGCAGATGATGCTGCGGCAGGCGCATCGCTGCGCGTCAGTCTGGGCTGGAATACGGCGGAAAAAGATGTAGATTATTTTATCGCAAAATGGCTGGAAATGTACGGGCGCGTACAGAGCAGAAAAAAAGGATAAACCCCATGCCCAAAATGACCTTCATCGAAAAAGACGGCACCGAGCGCACCGTTGATGCGCCGAACGGCCTGTCGATCATGGAAATTTCGCACAAGCACGGCGTCGATATCGAAGGCGCCTGCGGCGGCTGCCTCGCCTGCGCGACCTGCCATGTTGTCGTGCATCCTGACTGGTTCGGCAAGCTGGAGGAGAAAAAGGAAGAAGAGGAAGATATGCTCGACCTCGCCTTTGACCTCAAGAAAACCTCCCGCCTCGGCTGCCAGATCCTGATGAGCGACGACCTCGACGGCATCACCGTCGCCCTCCCCGGCGCGAAAACGCCTTGGGAATGATAGGCGCGAAGGCGCCTTGGGATTGAAAAATAAGCCTTGCACCCCAAACAAAAACGTCACACCGGCGCAGGCCGGTGTCCAGTTCTCACCGCTGCACTTGCGGACGTTTTTTCTGGATTCCGGCCTGCGCCGGAATGACGGCAAACATCAAGGTTTCAACGCAACGCCGCGGTGGCGGTTTCTGAGTTTATCGAGGACGTCGCCGAATTTTGGAGACTCCAGCAGGCGCTTGTCTGCAACCTCGATCTCGATATAACGCACCCAGTCATTTTCAGGGTCTTTTTTGTTGGCCGTGCGGAATTGTTTTTGCAGCGGGCCGTCATGCGCACGGGCGCGCGCGCCATCGGGGTTGGGAACGCCCTGTTTTTCCATCCAGATATCCAGCCCCGCGCCGCGGTTAAGGCCGAGCGTATAGTCGTTATGCACAAAAGCAATACCGCCATGCTGCCGCGTCGCCATAAAAGCCTCGCGCACATGATGAATATAAGGCGATACAAATTCAGGATTGCTATAGCCGCTTTGCCACGCCGCATCGATATAGGCGAATTCGACTTGCTGCCCGCGCAGCTGTCCGCGCCAGAATTCATCATAGCCCGGACGACCTGTGACCTGCGACAGCGCGGTGGTGCCGAGGAAATATTCGCGCATCGCATCGGGAATAATTTTTTTGCCGCTGCCGATACTGCCGCGCACCGATACCAGCAGCGGGTCGTGCCTGTCAGCCATCACATCGGGCGTCAAACCGGCAGCCAGCAAACGCGCCATAAAAAAGATTTCGGCACGGCTTTGGGTAATAATGGCGATCTTTTGCCTGTTGTCG
>JAUXOC010000022.1 GCA_030682495.1 Alphaproteobacteria bacterium
GCGCTTGCGCAGGGCTGGGCCATGATGACGCTATTCTGGCTTTTCTGTCTGGTACTGGGCGCGGCGGTCGGTGTGCAGGCGCTCTACGAGAAATTCTTTTTCAAGCCGCCGGCTGTTCCCGCCGCAGAAGCTGCCGCGCCACCGGCGGAAACGCCCAAACCTGAATAAAACAGCAATCTTTATTTTGCGCGAACCTCGCGTTTTATTTTGCGCGCACATCGCGCGCGCCATCGCGCAGACGCAGGCGCAGATCGTCGCCTGTCTTGATGCCCTCTGCGCTGGAAACGATATTGCCGTCCGTATCGAAAACAACGCTATAGCCGCGCTCCAGTACCCGTTCAAACGACAGGCTTTGCAACAGGGAATCGAGGTTCTGCAGCTTGCGCGTGCGGTCACCGAGAATTTTGCCCTCGCTGTTTTTCAACCGCTCCGCCTGTCCCGACAGCAGCCGCGCGCTATCGCCAAGGCGTTGGCGCAGCGGCTTGTCTGACACGCGCGCCGAAAATTCGGCCAGTACCGCGCGGCGTTTTTGCAGCCATGCCGATAGGCCGCTGTCGAGCTTTGAGCCGAGATGGTCGAGCCGCTGCATGGTGTTTTCCAGCAGACGTTTGGGGTCGCCCAGCCCGCGGCCAAGGCCGGTCAGCTGGGTGCGGTATTGTTGCAGCCGCCGCTCCATCGTCATATAGAGGCGCTTTTCATCGTCCAGCACAGCGGCCAGCAACTCGGCACGTACCGGCACGGCTTTTTCGGCGGCGGCGGTCGGTGTGGGTGCGCGCAGGTCGGCGGCGAAGTCGATGAGGGTGGTATCGGTTTCATGGCCGACAGCGGAGATCAGCGGAATATCGCTGGCGGCGGCGGCGCGCACGACAGCTTCGTCGTTGAAGGGCATCAGGTCTTCAAACGACCCGCCGCCGCGCGCCACGATCAGCACATCTGGTCTGAGAGGGCTGTCCATAGGTATGGCGTTAAACCCTTCAATGGCAGCGGCGACTTGCTGCGCTGCGCCCGCACCCTGCACCATGACCGGCCAGATCAAGACGCGGCGCGGGAAACGTTCATTCAAACGGTGCATAATGTCGCGGATAACCGCGCCGGTCGGCGATGTCACAACGCCGATCACATCGGGCAAAAAAGGAATCAGCTGCTTGCGCGCGGGGTCAAAGAGCCCTTCGGCGGCGAGTTTCTTTTTGCGCTCCTCCAGCATCTTCAGAAGTGCGCCTTGCCCCGCCAGCTCCATCGTTTCGATGATGATCTGGTAGTTTGACCGTCCCGGATAGGTCGTCAGACGGCCGGTCACGACAACCTCCATCCCCTCTTCGGGGCGCAGGCCAAGGCGCGCGACAGTGCCTTTCCAGCAGATGGCGTCCAGTACTGCGCTATCGTCTTTCAGTGCCGTATAAAGATGCCCCGATTTGGCGATGGTGACTTTTGAAATCTCTCCGCGCACACGCACAAAGGAAAATTCATCTTCGACAATGCGCTTCAGCTTGTGGCTGAGTTCACTGACGCTGTATTCCGGCGGCGCGTTCGCGCCTGCGGGGGCATCGTCCGGCGCGGGCGGCAGGCCGAAAGGATCGTCATCGTTAAACAGGTCATTCGCGGCCATCAGCGTTTATCCTTGAAAAAGTCTTTCATCAATTGCGCGCAGTCCTGTTCATGCAGGCCGCCGTAAACGTCTGGGCGGTGGTGGCAGGTCGGCTGGGCATAAAACGGTGCGGCATTTTCAACGCCGCCGCTTTTGGGGTCATAGGCACCGAAATAAAGACGGCGGATGCGGGCAAAGGAAATTGCCGCTGCGCACATCGGGCAGGGCTCCAGCGTCACATAAAGGTCGCAATCCGGCAGGCGCGCCGCCTGCAGCGCTGCACCAGCTGCGCGCAAGACCAGAACCTCGGCATGGGCGGTCGCGTCATGGTCACGTTCGGTCAGGTTATGGGCTTCGGCGACGATATCGCCGCTGGCGGCATCCACCAACACCGCGCCCACGGGAATTTCCCCCGCGGCGGCGGCCAGCCGTGCCAGTTCGATGGCGCGCATCATATATTTGTTTTCGCCCTGCATTTGATTAAACTAGCAGAATGGAAGACCAAGATCAAAACACGGCAGCAGACGAAAACAGGGGCGAGCGGATCGCCAAGCGGCTGGCGCGCGCGGGCGTTTGCTCGCGCCGCGATGCGGAGCGCTGGATCGCCGAGGGGCGGGTGATGCTGAACGGCAAAATCCTCGAAACCCCCGCTGTGCTGGTGACGGATGCGGATAAAATCATCGTCGATGGCCGCAGTATCGGCGCCGCGCCCGCCACGCGCCTTTGGCGTTACCATAAGCCGGCGGGGCTGGTGACAAGCCACCGCGACGAACAAGACCGCGATACGATTTTCCAGCATCTGCCCAGAGAGATGCCGCGTGTGATTTCGGTCGGCCGGCTGGACTTGAACAGCGAGGGGCTTTTGCTGCTGACGAACGACGGCGGATTGTCGCGGCATCTGGAACTGCCCGCGACGGGCTGGTCGCGGCAATATCGCGTGCGCGCCTTTGGCAGCGTGGGCGAGGGCATGATCAAGTTGCTTGCCAAGGGAATCACCATCGAGGGCGTACATTACGGCCCGATCAAGCTGGAGGTGGAACGCCAGCAAGGATCCAACGTCTGGCTGCATATGACGCTGCACGAAGGCAAGAACCGCGAAATCCGCCGCGTGCTGTCGCGCTTCGGGCTGGAGGTCAACCGGCTGATCCGCGAATCCTACGGGCCGTTCCATCTGTCCAAGCTCGCGCCGGGACAGGTCGAGGAAGTCACGCCGGAAGCGCTCGACAACGCGCTTGGCAAATTTTTGCAGAAGTAAAAAAGATTACAAATCTTCAGGCGATGCCTGTGGCAGGTGGCCGGTCAGGCGCTTGAGCGCAAGATCGTGTAGATGCCGCGCAATCATCAGCCACATCGGGCTGATGAGCAGGCTGAGCGCGATCACCGCAATCATCAAACGGTAACCATCATCGGCAATCACGCCGGCCGAAAAGCCGAGCGCGGCGATGATAAAGGAAAATTCACCGACCTGCCCCATAACCACGCCGCTGTGGAACGAACGCTCCCACGGCTCGCCCAGACGGTGCAAAATCAGCACATTGGCGGCGGTTTTCAACACGGTCACAATCGTCAGGACGATCAGCACATGACCCCAGTTTTCTTTGATGAAATCAAGGTCGATCAAAAGTCCGACAGAAAGGAAGAACACCATCAGCAAAATCGCCTGTATGGGTTCTGCCGCTTTGTGCATGACTTCGCGGATACTGGAATTGCCGACAATCATACCGGCGATAAAGGCGCCATAAGCGGCGGAAAGCCCCGCCGCGCCCGACAGTGTCGCCCAGCTGAAGCAAAACGCCATGGCGGCCAGCGGCACAATTTCAGGGCGGGAAATAATCCATTTCGAGCCGGGCAGTTCGATCTGATCCTTGCGCGACAAAAACCACATCACAACCAGCATCAGGCCGACGGCCATGCCCAGTTTGATAAGGATGGCGCGCCCCGCGCTTTCGGCATCGCCCGTGGCAGCAAAAGCGCCGATGATCAGCATCATCGGGATAACGGCCAGATCCTGCGCGATCAGCACAGAAATCGTGGTGCGTCCGACGGGAGTTTTCAGGTCGTCTGTTTCTTCGAGGATTTTAATCGCAACTGCGGTTGATGACAGGGCGGTTGCAAAGCTGAACAGAACAATTTTCTGTATCGTCCAGTCGACAAAGAAGCCGAGCAGGGCAAAAACGCCAAAGGCTGCCGCAATCTGAAGCCCGACAGTGGCAAGCGCGGTTTTATAGACGGCGCGAAAGCTGCGCATGTTCAGCTCCATCCCGATCAGGAACAAAAGCATGATAACACCCAGTTCGGCGAGCAGCTTGACGGTTTCGGTGTTGGAGATAAAGCCAAGGCCGGTGGGGCCGAGAACGAGGCCGGCAAGAATATAGCCGACAATCGCAGGCTGACGGATACGGATCAGGGCCAGTCCGCAGAGCAAGGCCACGGTGGTCACCATGGCGATAGCGGTCAGCTGGTCGAGATAATGTTCCATGAACCTTCCTGTTTAGACAAAAAACAAGCGCCTGACCATCATATCGTCAGGCGCCTGTTTTTGTGTAGGAAATAATTGTTTCCGTTTGTAACAGCGCGCCGTCTGCGCTTATTGCAGATACAGATGCACTTCGCTGTTGCGCACCGCGCTGCTGTTGGCGGCGTTCAAACGCACGCGCTCCAGCGGCAAACCCATATGGGTCAGCGAGCGCAGAACAGATTCGCCGTTCTTGCGCGCTTCGGTGGACGCCAGCGCCATTTCGGCGGGGTTGCCTTGCGACGGGCTGACCGCAACGAGGTCGAATTTGGCAGCCGGATATTTTTCCAGTGCCTGACCCACGGCGGAATACAGCGCCTGTTCGTAGTTCACGTTGCTGCGGTCAAAGCGGATGATGACCAGCGGACGGCGGTTTGCGGCATTCTGCACGGGGGCAGGGGCGGCGAAGCTGGTGGCTTCCTGCGTGGCGCGCTTGAACAGGCTGTTCGACAGGTTCTGACCGTACAGCTCGCCATTGGCAACGGCCAGCGACAGGGTTTGCAGGTTCAGCTTTTCCGTACGCAGGTAAGACTGGCGGCGGTTGATCTCGTCGCTGGTCGATGTCAGCAGGCGGTTGAGGGTGACGATGGTCTGGTTGACCTCGTCTTCCAGTACGCGCAGCTTGTTGTGGTCTTCCTTGACCGCGCCCGACAGGCCATAGGCAGCGCGAACGTTTTCTTGCAGGAACGAGGCCTTGGATGCTTCGTTCGCCAGATCGGTCGCAAGACCGTTCAGATGCGATGCGTTTTGCGACAGGCCTTCAAGGCGGTCTTGTGCGATGTTCCAGCGTTCGACCAGCACCGGGTTGCCGGGGGTGGAGCCCGCCTGCAGTTCGGTATTGATGGTGGCGATTTGCTCGTAGTATTGCGATGCAGCGTTGTCGCTCTTGACCTGAAGGTTTCTCAGGCGCTCGCCATAGCTGCCGGTGCTGCGCTTGAGAGATTCAAGATCGCGGCGCAGCTCGCTCACCTTGCGGGTGACGAGCGTCTCGACATTCTGCGAATTATATCCGCGTACGCTGCCTGCCGTATTGCCAGCAAGGACGGTATCGCGCGACCCGCGGCGGTAAATCACATCGGGCGGCGGTTCGCTGCTGACGACAAGGCCGGGCATGCGGTTGCCAGATGATGTCTGGGTGCTGCTGCCGTCTGCGTGGCAGGCGCTGAGCAAAAGGGCAAGCGCGCAGGCGGGGAAAAGGGTGCGGAATGTCACAGTCGGCAAGACAATCACCTCGTAGATAAAAATGATGCGTATCCGGGGAGGCCGGAAGGGCGCGGGATTACTGTCCTTTTTAAACCAGATTCTTGAATATATTCAATATTGAATCAGCACCATCGGGGCAGATGCGGTCTTTTTTATCTGTCCTGTGGCGGTCCTGCCCGTAAATCGGCACTTTATATTGCCATAACGAAATCAAAGCGGTAAAGGCCGAAGCCGCAAAGCAGGCCGCCACCGCCCAAGCCCGCAGCCGCCAGTAGCGCAGAAACCCGCAAAAGGGGCTTGCTCTTGGACGGAGAATCTTATAGAAACCACAAATCGGTGCGAGCGGCTTTACGCCCTTCGCCCGTCCATGCGGTTTCCGCACGGCACGCGCCCGTAGCTCAACTGGATAGAGCATCTGACTACGGATCAGAAGGTTAGGAGTTCGAATCTCTTCGGGCGCGCCATTTTCTCT
>JAUXOC010000032.1 GCA_030682495.1 Alphaproteobacteria bacterium
CTGGAATATCTCTCGCAGGTACGTAGCATGTTGCCCGAAGGCGCAGGGCCACAATTAGGGCCGGACGCCACTGGCGTAGGCTGGGTGTTTCAATATGCGCTGTTTGATAAAACCGGCCAGCATGATTTATCGGAATTACGCTCTTTACAGGACTGGTTTGTGCGTTTTGAGTTGGCCACGATTGACGGTGTGGCGGAAGTAGCCAGTGTCGGTGGGTTTGTCAAAGAATATCAGGTGCTGGTTGATCCAAACAAACTCCGCGCCTATGACATACCGCTGCAAATGGTGATCGAGGCCGTGCGCAGCGCCAATGCCGAAACCGGCGGGCGGACACTTGAAATGGCGGAAACGGAATATCTGATCCGTTCCTTCGGTTATGTGAACAAACCGCAGGATTTAGCACAAGCGGTTTTGAAGAGTATGGGCGGAACACCAATCACGATAGGTGACGTCGCCCGCGTGGTGGAAGGGCCGGCGATCCGGCGCGGCATTACCGAGCTGAATGGCGAAGGCGAGGCGGTTGGCGGCATTGTCGTCATGCGCCCCGGCGCGAATGCGCTGGATGTCATTCATAACGTCAAAACGCGACTGGAAAGCGTGAAGCAGGGTTTGCCGGATGGTGTGGAATTAAAAATCGTCTATGACCGCAGCACGCTGATTGAAGGTTCGGTGGAATATCTCCAGCATAAACTTATCGAAGAAAGCCTGATGGTGGCGCTGGTGACGTTCTTGTTCCTGCTTCATGCCCGCAGCGCGCTCGTGGCGATTATCACAATCCCGCTGGGCATTCTCGCTGCCTTTATCGTTATGAATGCGCAGGGAATTACGGCCAATATCATGTCGCTGGGCGGGATTGCCATTGCTATCGGCGCGATGGTCGATGCCTCGATTGTCATGGTGGAAAACGCGCACCGCAAGTTGTCCGGGATGGCAGATGATGCCGATAAGGAAGAAAAACGAAAGGCTCTTATTCAGGCGGCCAAGGAAGTCGGGCCGGGACTGTTTTTCTCGCTGCTGATTATTACGGTGTCCTTTTTCCCGGTTTTTGCGCTGACAGGGCAGTCAGCGAAAATGTTTACACCGCTTGCCTTTACCAAAACCTATGCGATGGCGGCAGCAGCGCTGTTATCAGTGACGGTGGTGCCGGTGTTGATGCTCTGGCTGGTGCGCGGTAAAATCAAACGCGAGGATGAAAACCCGATCAATCGTTTTTTCATTGCGCTCTACCGCCCGTTTCTGGATGCCGCCTTAAAATGGCGCAAGACCACGCTGGCGCTGGCACTGATCGCTTTGGTCAGCACCGCGCTGCCGGCCTCAAAGCTGGGTAGCGAGTTCATGCCACCGCTTTATGAAGGCGGGCTGCTGTATATGCCTATGACCTTGCCGGGGGTATCACCTGCCAAGGTGCGTGAAATATTGCAGGTCACCAATCGCCAGCTTATGGCCGTGCCGGAAGTCAAACACGCATTCGGCAAGGCCGGACGTTCCAGTTCCGCCACCGACCCTGCGCCGCTGTCCATGATTGAAACATGGGTGGAACTCAAACCGAGAGAAGAGTGGCGCGAGGGAATGACCCCGCAAAAGCTGATCGCGGAGATGGATAAACGGGTACGCCTGCCGGGGATGATGAACAGCTGGGGGTATCCGATTAAAATCCGCCTTGATATGCTGACCACAGGTATCCGCACCCCGGTCGGGATCAAAATTGCCGGAAGCGATTTGATGAAAATTGATGACATCGCCAAGGAGATCGAAGTGCTGGTCAGAGACGTGCCGGGCACGCGCAGCGCCATTGCCGACCGGGTTGTTGGCGGAAAATATATCGAGATTGTTCCCGACCGCCGTGAGATTGCACGTTACGGCATATCGCTTGGGATGGTTCAGCGCGTTATCCAGACCGCGCTGGGCGGCATACAGCTTGACGAGGCCGTGGAGGGCCGCGAGCGCTACCCGATTATGCTGCGCTATGACAGGCCGTTTAGAGAGCATGTATCCGAACTGGATAATATCCTTGTTCCCACGCCTGCCGGAGCGCAAATACCCTTAGCCGACCTTGCAGAGATCCGCATTGCCGAAGGGCCGTCAATGATTAAATCCGAGGATGCGCGGCTGAACGGCTGGGTATTTGTGGATATACAGGATCGTGATTTAGGCTCTTACATTGCCGATCTGCAAAATGCGCTGAAAACGCTGGAGCTGCCGCAGGGGTATACGCTGAAACTCTCCGGCCAGTTTGAACAAATGCAGGAGGCCAATGAGCGGTTAAAAATGGCGGTTCCCGCCACGCTTTTAATTATCCTGACCTTGCTGTATCTGCATTTTGGCCGCTGGGATCGCACAGTCCTGATTATGCTCTCCGTTCCGTTCGGCGTGATCGGCGGCGTCTGGTGGCTTTGGCTGGCGGACTATAACCTCTCCGTCGCTGTGGCCGTCGGCTTTATCGCTTTGGCCGGGATTGCCGTAGAAACCGCCATTGTTATGCTGATCTATATTGACCATGAAATGCGCGAGCATTGGCCGGATACGTTTGAAGCGTTACTCGAAAATGTCCGGCACGGCGCAATTCAACGCCTACGCCCAAAACTGATGACGGTCAGCACGATCATTCTCGGCCTGATTCCCATCTTCCTGACCGAAGGGCCGGGGTCGGACGTGATGCGGCGCATCGCCCTGCCGATGGTTGGTGGCATGGTCAGCACGCTTATTCTAACGCTGATCCTGATCCCTGTTCTCTATGCGGCTTATATGCAGTGGAAACTTAAATTGCCTGCCCTTACGGGAGTGACCGTTGCCACGAGAGCAACCCCAGCGGGGGATACGTCTGAAGTATAAGTTATCATTGGGCGGTGCTTTCTCGCCCATAAAGTTCCAGCTAGATCGCTAATTTCTATCCGCGAAATTTTTGTGGGCGCGGATACGATATTTGGTGGCAGGGCAGGCTTGCATATTTGCGTATGTGCAATGCGCAGGGGGTAACGGGGAGAATACCCCCTGATATCTTCAAGCAGGATGGAGGTGATGATGTGCTGATATTTTCTCCCGCACATATCCGGGTAATAATATTACCCACGTCGTCCCGTCCTGCCTGTACGGATACAGGCAAGATGTATCCGTTGCGCAGTGCAGGCCTCTGGCCCATCACGCAAATGCCCCCGCATATTTGCGTGATGTTAAAGCGGGGAGGAAAACCCCCACCTTGCGGGTTTTGGAGGGGTAAACAGGCAGAGAAGGTTTCTCTGCGGCATTACCTCCTCGTGGGGTGGGATGTTTGCAGGGGATAATATCGGGAGGGCGGCTCTGCCCCCCTCCATCTTTCAGGGAGGGAATACCGTGCGGGTAAGCATGGTATCGGGAGGGGGCAAAGCCCCTTCCTGCCTTGGGGGAATGTGGCGCGGATAAGCGCCGCATCGGGGATGCGCCCCCGCTTACAGGGAGGGATGCAACGGGAGGGGTAAACAGGCAGGTCTATGACCTGCGGCATTACCCTTTCCTTGCCAAGGTCGGCAGTGGAGGACAGAAAACGACTCGTAGAGCGATTTTTGTAGGACACTGCACACCTTGTCATCAGCGCGAAGCGCGGCTTTAGCCTGTCTGGATAAACTTTTTTTGATCTTTTTTCTACGCATACTTTGGTGTGGAATTTGAGCAGATTCCAGCACTGTTTTAAAGCATAAAAGCAATAAAGGATTCAGTTTGTTAAGGCAAGATAGCGGCTGCGTGAAAGCGGTTGCCTGCGTTGTGTATCGAGCTTCTTCTCTAGCCGCGCCACCGCCCGTGATTAACAGTGTGTTAATGAACGACCGATAAAATCAAAAGGTAAGCAGGAAAACATTTTTATGCGTTGTTTTTGTTTCATGCGCTTTATGTGCATGGACGTGAGGATTTTTTATACTTTTTATCCGGCATTGGGGGATGCATGACCGGAGATAGCAAGGAACTTCAAAAGCCACGCAAGAAATACGCGCCGCCGTTCTCCATCCGGCTGACGCTGGCGGAACGGGCGCGGCTGGATACCGAAGCCGGGCCGTTGCCGCTCAGTGATTACATTCGTACACGTCTGTTTGATACGCCCGATACCCGCCAGCGGGTATTCCGGCGTCCGGTGCAAGATGCCGAAGCTTTGGGGCTGGTATTGGCCACGCTCGGCAATACCCGCATCGCGGGCAATTTGTATCAGATTGTTCGTGCCGTGCATGACGGCACCCTGTCCCTGACACCTGCCCAGCAGCAGGATATGGAGCTGGCCTTACAGGACATTCGCCAGATGCGTGGCTGGCTCATGCAGGCCTTGGGCATGAAAGACGGTGATGCCCTCAAGCCGCTGCCAGAGGGCGATCCGCCGGAGGTAAATGCATGATCTTCTATGCCAGCCAGAGAGCAAACGCGGCGGAGCTGGCACGGCATCTCCTCAATACCCATGAAAACGATCATGTGACCGTCCATGAGGTGCGGGGATTTGCCACGCATGATTTGACAGAAGCTTTATGGGAGGTTATGGCGATCAGTCGTGGCACACGCTGCAAGCAGTTCTTGTTCGCTGTATCATTGAATCCACCGGAAGAGGCCGATGTACCAATCGCGGATTTTGAAACCGCAATCGAGCAAATGGAGCGCAAACTGAATCTCTCCGGCCAGCCGCGTATCATCGTCTTTCATGAAAAGAAAGGCCGGCGCAATTGTCATGTGGTCTGGTCACGGCTCACTGTGTCCAGACACACCCTCGGGCGCATGATCGCCATTCCCATGAATCACTTCAAACGTAAATTACAGGAGCTTTCCTATGCCCTGTTTCTGAGGCATGGCTGGCAACTTCCTGCAGGTATGCGCCACAAGGCAGATAAAAATCCTTTTGCCTTGACGCGGGAAGAATACCGCCAAGCCGTGCGGCTGATGGAAGATGCGACCGTGCTCAAAGGTTTGTTCAAAGCCCTGTGGGAACAATCGGATTCCAAAGCCGCTTTCGTGACCGCGCTTGAGGCGCACGGTTTCTTGCTGGCGCAAGGTGACAGGCGCGGGTTTGTGGCGGTGGATTTAAACGGCAAGATTTATTCCCTGAGCCGTTGGCTCGCGATTAAGGGCAAAGACCTCAAAGCGCGCTTGGGTGCGCCGGAAGATTTACCGACCACAGAACAGGCAAAATCCTTTCTCTACGACCGCATGACAGAAAACCTGCGCCGTTATGAACAATCCGTCAAGAAACAGGCTGCACAAAAGCGCCAGCCGCTGGTGCGGGAATTGCGTGAACTTGTGCGCCAACAGCGCATGGAGCGGCAAGAACTGATCGACAAACAAAACACACGCCGCCGAACAGAAACCCGCATTCGGATCAGCCGCTTTGCTACAGGCATCAGCGGCCTATGGGAACGCGCCACGGGAGAACATGCGCGTAAATGCCAGATGAACAGGCAGGAAGCCAAATCCTGCCATGCGCGTGATAACAAGGAATTCCACACTTTAATCCGCGCTCAGCTCAAAGAACGGCAGGCACTGGAACAAACGCTGCGGTTTTACCGTACGGAAGAACAGCAAGCGCGGCTGCGTTTGCGGCGGGAAATGGCGCAATATGTCTCGACCGCCACTGCGCCATTCATGCCGCTAAAACCGGAAATCAGTGCACCGGACAAACCGCCGCTAGCGGCGCAGATCGAGCAACTCGAAACCAAAATCGCCCTACTCTCGGGCGATGTGCATCAGCTTCAGGCCTCACTGGAGAGTAATCTGCTATCCGAAGAAATGCGGGCACGTATCCGGCGCATGATCGAGCGCACCCTTGAAACCCTGCACATCAAGGCGATTGAAGAAAAGCAGCAGCTCACCAGAACCGAAGAGCGGCAAAAGGAAGTCGAGCGCAAACAGGTGGAGCTCAATCAATACATCAGGCATTATGCCGAGCTCCAGCATAAGCAGGAAGAGCTCCACAGAAAACAGAATGCCAACAGGCAGTTTTATGCGGTGGTGACGCATATGAGCTATAGCCTGAACGGGCTTCCCAGATGGGACATCCGCGTCCAGTCGCCACCGCCTGAAAAGCGGCTGGATGAGAAAGCCTACGTTGCAAACATCCAGCAGCTCAAAAACCGTGAACTCCTACATACCATCACGACCACAGAACGGCCAAAGCCCGTTATAGAGCCCGAAACCGCCGCGCCGAACCTGCGGCAAAGCGTGCTCGAAGCCAAAGAAATCCTGCGCCGTGCTGGGCTTCAGCCGGGTGGCGATGACAGACGCACCGTTGCGCCTGCACGTAACCGCATCACAGATACTACAGCGCTCAGCACCCGATTTACACAGCGGAGGCCGTGATGACCGACCATCCATCAAACTGGGAAAGCGCGGTCGGTGAACTCGTCCTCTCCGATGTCATCGAATGGACAGAAACCATCTGGCCAGCGCGGAAGCCCCGCCGCAAGACAAAGCCCAAGCCACTCGGGAAACAGAAAGTTACGGGGCAGATTACGGGGATAGAGGGGGATTTTATTACCTTTACCATTCTCAAAGCAGAAATTACCGACAATCCACATCGGGCGGATATTAAACCTCACACTGTCGGCACGGCACTTACCAAGAAAAAGCAGACAATCCTCAAAGGCGAACCGCAAAGGCTCCATTGGTCGGAAGAGGATGTACGGGCGATTTTGTTGGCGGAATCCGGTATTCTTGACTGAATTTAAGCGCATTTACAACCTCCCCTAAAAACCTTATCCTCATAAACGGAGCGGCAAAAAAAAGGTCGCTCCGGGGCTTTACAACCTCTGCTAGCGAGCTTTGCGTCTGCTCGTAAAACCGATGCGCCTTCTCGACCTTCCGGTATGGGCGGCGGCGGAATACAATAGCGCTTGCGTAAATACGCTGCGCCGTCTAGCACGGTTGTAAACACCCCGGTCACCAGAAGTTTTCTGGTGACCGTTTTCTTTTGTCGATTTCGGGAAAGGGTGGCGCATGACGTACACACTGCTTAAAAAGTATCAGGACATGAACGAGGCCGAAGTGCAAGCGGCACTGGCCGATAAAAACGACAACCAGATCATTCATGAACTCGCCTGCCTCATGGATGATTATACAAGGCAGGTTAAAAAACTTTTACAGGACGGTAAAAATCCGCATAGCCTCCTGACTATCAAAACTTGCGCTCTGGAAGGCATGGCCTTGCGCATGGTGCTGGATGTTACAAAACTCTCCACCGTTCAAAAAGGCTAAGTTGGTGGGCGAGAAAGCATGGACGTTCCCCAAGGCAAATCCGGCATTCTGCCATTTGTCGGAGCGTGAGGTTTGGGCGGCACTGGACAACCATGAAGATGACAATGCGATTGAGGCCGAAGTCACACGGCTGGTCGCCAGTTTCTTCAGCAGGTACAAGGCCTACATCGAAACCAACGGTTTAAAAAACCTGCCACCGCACATCATGCACGTCGCGACACGTTGGCCGATTGAACGCGTGGCCGTTAAAATCATGGTGCGGTATATTGAAACGGAAGCATGGGAGGACGGCCACATGACATGCCATTGAAATGTGCCGCAGCTTGCAGCTGCGGCACAAAATTTTATACCTTCTTCAAGTATTTCTTGAGCCTGCCGCTGCGCTTGAGAAGATACCACATGTTGCGCACTGTTGATTCCTTAACCTTCATTTTGGCGGCGACTTCTTTCCATGTCAGACTACGTTCCCGCAAGCGTACCAATGTTTGGAAATAACGATCATCCAGCTTACCGGCGCTGCTTTGCAAGGCGAAGGATTGCTTTTTCCAGTAAGCGTCGTATTTCTTTTTCATGACTGGGTTTTGTTGAAGGTATATCAGGAAAGTGGCGCGTGTGGGCATGTCTTTGTCCTCGCCGACTTCTGAAGCCGTTCTGCCTGTCATGACGCGGCGCAGGAATTCTTCGTAATCCCCTTTCTGCCATTTTCTCTCTTTGTCAAAAAACTTGAGGAGTTTTTGGCGGCTTTCCTGCCGCGTTGCCGTCGTGAACGGGCGGCGGTTTTTACGTGCTTGCCACATTTTTTTCATGGTTTTCAGAGAGGGTTGTGGCGGTACGCGGCCTTCCTTGCGAAGGAGTTTGGTGCGCCGACTGACATTTTCACGAAAAGGTTTTCCTGCAAGTCCATAACTGTACGGAATCCCGAAAAGCTCCCTGTAATCGTCGCTCGTCATCTCATGCTTGGTCGTGATATGCCCGCCGAGCGCGGTATATTCGCGTCCGCAAAGCAGGCATGTCACTTTGTCGCCATCCAGATAGGATTTGATTTCGTCTATAGTGGCAAAAGGCTTTGTCTTGGGGTATCCCCGCAAAGGTTTGACTTTGTCCTGTTGCGCGGTTCTTTCTGCCTTGTTGTCATGGCATATGCTCTCATTCGGTTGTTTCGGGCGTATTCATCTATTTTACGCCTGTTTTAAACACTTGCCAACAAGTGCCGCCAGCGTCGGTTCCGGCGCTGGCGGCGATTTTTTTTTGCTATGCACAACGGTAAATCAGCCGCGTTCCGGCGATTTCCGTTTCTGTGTAGTCAAATCCCAAGTCTCTGGCAATCGCGTCATAGTCGAGATAATTGGCGATAGATTGCGGGATTTCTCCGAACAGACCTTCATCCACAAATTGCTCTGCCAGTTCTTTCAAGTTCTCCACTTCATAAATATCCACCTCGAAATTATCCGGCGTAACGGTCGCAAAATCGAATGTATAGCGGCATTCGCCAACGGCAAGAATGACTTTGCGCTTTTCATCTTCCCGCCAGTCGTCACAGGCTTGCAGATATGGGCCAAAATTGCCCTGATGGATGCCCAAGGCTTTGAACAGTGCGCAGTCAATATACTCTCCATCTATAAATTGGATTTCATACTCCTCGACAATCTCGCCATAGCTGTTGCGGTTGTTGGCGGCTTTCTCGGTATATTCTTCTGCGGTGTCAAAATAAAAACCTGCCGCATAAAAATCATAAGGCTGTGCGTAAAGTGTGCTCATAGCTGTTTCCTCCCTTATGCCGCCAGTTGCGCCGAAAGCATCACGTCCACAAAATCCACCGCGCCACCAGCGGATTGAATCACAACGGCGGGATAGGTGTTGTGGATAAGAGGATTTGCATTATCGGTCGAAGTCACTTTCAAAATCGCCTGTTCTTCTCCTGTCAGTTTCGACAAAAGAAAATCTTTGCTGACGGATATTTCCAGTGTCTGGCCGTTCCAGTTCAGGGATTGATATGTGTTATTCATGGCTCTTGTCCTTTTTTGGTTATACGGGTTTCGCATGAAACCCGAACGCCAAGCGGCGAGCGCGAATGGGGTGTGCGGCTGTCAAGGGCGGCGCAGGCCGAGGGGTATCACCCGTGTTGCACGACCATAGGGAGGAAACATGGGGATACGGCCTGCGCCGTTCATCGAAGACCCTTGCGGCTGCGAGGGGTTTACCCCTGAAACCGGATTTGTGATTTCTTTTTCATTTTTTGCGAAAGCGATTGTCACCCGCATGGGCGAAGACGGCTTGTCCGGCTTCGTGAGCTTGCGAGTAAAGCGCGGTGCGTGGCTCGCCGCGCATTCGTCCGAAGATCAGAACGCTTTGAAGAATGATTTTTCTTATGCCTGAAGTGTCGTCGATGTTGGTGACGTCATATCGGGCAACGGCTTTTTACGGCTCATTCTGTTTCAGTCGGGGGTGCTCATTCTTGCACAGCTGAACGGGTTTTCTGTCTGTCTTTCTCTCCGCTACACGGTCTTCTTATTTCGCATCCTGCCATCGGTTCGTCTTAAAAGGCGCAAGCCCTAAAGGGCTTCTCCGCTTCGTTTCACCTCTCATCGAAGCGCGATTCACGCTTGCCGCAAGCGGCAAACGATCGCGCCTCCGAGTGCGCCCAGACGATACGCGCTGCCCTGTCCGCGTCATGAAGCCCGCGATGGTTGCGGGTCGAAAGACAGGAGCAGAAAAATGTCCTACATCATCACGCAAGCGGAACTCGCACATCTGACCGAAACAGAACTTCGCGCATTGTATCATCGGATAGTTTCCGATCTGACTGGATGCAATCTCACCATCGACGATTGCCCGCTGGTGAAAATCACAATTCAAAACATCCTAAGCGTTCTCGCCAGAAAACAGGCCTTGAAGTACAAACCGCCGCGCTTCTAAAGCGCAAAAGAAAAACGCGCCGCAAAAAAAACGGCGCGTTTTTCTCTATATCAGCATTTATTTATAGCTTTCGGGCCACCAGAAACGAAGGCAAGCCGCTCTTGCTTTTGCCCGTGGTGATTTCATAGGTGCCACCCAAAGGCTCTTCATCAAAGGCGGGGCCTTCTTTGGAGGGCTTATACTCCTTGTTGTGAAAAACGCTCAGGCGGTATTTGTTGCCCGTTGCGGCTTCGGTGAAAAAGACGAAAAGATTTTGTGACTTTCCCCAAGCGTAGTCGTCCAGATGCGCTGTCCACGTTCCTTCGGGGGCATCCATCACGTATTCTTTCAGTTTTTCCGGCTGGGCATGACTATTAAAGCTCTGAATATTCTGACGCATGAAAACCTCACCACTTTTATCATCATAGAATAACAGGAATTTCTTAATATTTTTTGATCGCGCCGGTCATACCCTGTTCAGGATATTTGCGACCACCATGACAGGTGTCCCCCTGTCATTGCGCACGTGGAGCAGTCAAGCCGTTCGGCTCTTTGTGCGCCACGGTTTCGTATCCCGCGCCAATGTGCCTTGGCTCGTTCGGAATACGATGATTAAGGGAAGAGTGGGGGCAAAAGAGAAGGTGGCGGACAGGGTGGGATTCGAACCCACGGTGGAGTTACCCCCACTTTGCTTTTCGAGAGCAACGCTATCGACCACTCAGCCACCTGTCCATTTGAGCATTTATAGTCATAGAATCATGGGTTTTCAAGGTGAATCTTCCTCCTTGTTTTTAAGCTTATTTCTCTTTGTTTTTTTGACGTTAATCGCCGAAGCGTCCAAGGTGTTTTTGATATGGGCGGCATAAAACTGCTCGATCATTTCTACGGACGTACGGCAGTTTTTGGCAATCTGGTAGATGTCAGCCCCTTCCATGAGGCGAAGGCAGATATAGGTATGACGGAGGCTGTAGGCCGTCCGCACATTACCATCGCGGTCGTGTTTCAGATTACAGTCGGCCAAGACCTGATTGATAAGGACATTGCGTGTCTTTCCAAAAATTTTGTCGGTCAGTCTTGCGTCAGGGTGGCGTTGTTGCATCCGTTGAAAGGGAAGAACTGCACCTGTCGTGCTTTTGCAATAGCCGACACCGCGTTTGCCGCGCACCTCGATTTCAAGAATGCGCTCACCTGTGTCTTCATCTGTCACGATGGAGACATCCCTGTATTCAAGACGCGCGGCCTCGTCAGGCCGCAACCCTGTATTTGCCATGAAAAGGATGTAGTTGTGTAAGTCTTCCCAAAGAGAGCGGTGCCGTTCCAATGGCGGATTTTGCGCCCGTTTCCGTGAGGCTTCGTAGAACATTTTGTATTCTTCGGGCGAGAACCATGCGCGGTGCATGATTTTTCCAGAGGTTTTATAAGGAGCAGAAATATCTGGCACTTGTTGAATCCAACCATAGCGATGTGCCGTTTTAAGGATAAGGCGCAAGGTGACGGTTTCATGTTTGAGCGTACTGCGCGAAGGTTTGCGCCCTTTATATCCTTCGGTCGTGCGTTTCATTCGATATTCCTGAACAAGTCCTGCGTTAATTTCCTTCACGGGTTTGTCGCCAAAAAAAGGAATGAGGTGGACGTTGATACGCAGTTCATGGCCTTTGGCCACTTGTTCGTTCCGTTGCCCTTGGGTAATGATATTGTATTCAGCGACAAACTTTTCCGCCGCCTCACGGAACGTATGACCGGAGGCTGCTGCCTTGCCGGTTCTGCGTGAGGTGCTTGTTGATTCCGGCGCAGTTGGGGCAAGGTCGAATTTTCCCAAGAGTTTTGAAATCCGGCTTTGTTGCTTCTGGCGGCTGGCACCGATATAAGCTGCCATATACCATTCCCGCGCAAACTCTTTTGCCATAGTCAAGCTTTCCTCTTTTGTAGAGGTGCGGTGGTTCCGTCCGCTCATGTAGGTCGAGCATTGCCAGAATCTGCTTCTCTCGCGCTTGTAGAGGTGGACTTTGCCGTCCATGAAGCTGTGGGTTTCAACGCTCATCACATGCTCCCTTCAAGAAAAGTGTGTAACATGTGTGTAAGTATATTATAGAAAAGTTAAAAAACTTAACTATTTGATTTATAACATGTTTATGGGGGTAAAAAGAGAGGGGATTGGCTTTCGAGACTGGCGCATTCAACCGCTCTGCCACCTCTCCGTATATATCGGCTGCATTGGTTGATGTGGGGGGCACTTTAGCAGGTTTGGGTGATTCCGAAAAGTGCATTTTTGGCTTGTTTTTCAACGATCTGGGCAGTGGTGGCGGGCCTGGCGGCGGCCGCGCCAAGGATTTTCGCGCGGGCGGCGTCCAACCCGTATAAAATATAATACGTGCCAAAAGGAGCCTGCCCCCATGCCCCGTATCCAACCCGCCGCCGTGTTTTCCGTGAGCTGCCGCCGTACGCTGCTGCTGCTGGCCATTGTCCTGTTCAGTGCGGCGATGCCTGTGCGGGCAGAGGCCTGCAAATTTCAGGAGCGTCCGCTGGCTGATAAAATTTCTGCTGCGCCCGTGATTGCTGTCGGGTTTCTCGAGACGATTGAAAACGGTCTTGTCACCCTGCGCGTGCAGCAGGCCATCAAAGGTATAGCACCGGAACAGCAAACAATTGAATTCGAGATGGGGCAGACATCTTGCCACCACCGCTTTGTGGCGGGGCAGCGCTGGCTGTATATGGGGACAGGCTATCCCTCCGGCTCTATGCTGCTGGAAGATGAATACGCGCGGCGGATTGACGAGAATATCGCCTTTGTCGAAGCCGAATTCAGCGCCCCTGCTGCGCGGCAATCACTGGCGGCGAGCGGCACGCTGAGCAATTCCTGCGCGCCCTGGGATGGCGCGGCGTTGTCGCTGAAGTTGGCAGACGGGACAGGCGCGCATATTTACAGCGGTTTTGGCGAGATCGGCGAGACGCCGCGCAGCTTTACGCTGGATCATAAAATGCAGCGCGGCAGCGGGCAGATTATCTTTTGTCTGGAGGAAGGCAAGCCCTGCACCTCCGCGCAGGGTATGATCTATCTGCACCGCGCCGCAAACGGCGAGATTGAAGGCCGTTTGGAGATAGAAGAGGGCGAGCACACCCGTCTGAAGCTCTTCCGCGTTCGCGAAGAGCACAATCAGCAGTTCTGCGGCTAGTTTTTTTTAAGAAGGTTTATGTTTTTGCGTGGCCGCCCATTCACGGATCGCGGCGCGTGCCTGCGGCTTGGCGCCGTTGAGCGCACGCTGGAAATAAAAACGGTTATAGTTGCCGCGTTTGAAAACATCGGCATGGGTCAGCAGCGTTTTGACCGTCGCGGCATCATCGTTGTCGGCGGCGCGGTGTAGCGGGGTATAGACCGCCAGATCGTGCGCGGCGCGCATTTCCGCATCTGCGCCGTAATCGAGCAGCAGGCGCGCTGCGGCAGGGCGGCGGTTTTGCGCGGCCACGGCGAGCGGGGTTGCCCCATCGCGGCGCGCGGCATCGACCACGGCGCCGCGTTTGCACAAAAGGATGATGGCGGCATCGTGGCCGCCGCGGGCTGCCGCATGCAGCGCGGTTTCGCCGTTTGCTTCGCGCGCATTTATATCGGCACCCGCGCCGATCAGGCGGCGGATCAGGCCGATATGCCCGTGGGTAGCCGCGATATGCAGCGGATAGCGGCCTTTTGGCGCGGCGGCGGTTTTGTCTGTGCCGATGCCGTGGTACCGTGTCATGAAATCTTCGGCGGCGGGGATATCATTCGCGGCCAGCGCGGCGGCAAAACGCGCGCGCTCTTCCGCCGAGGGGCGGTTAAATAGCTGTCTCAGGCTTTTCTTGAAGCTGTCCATGTGGGCTCCGGCATATCAAAATGCCTGCAGCCGCACATCAGGCGCAGCGCAGGGGTTATTTCAGGCTTTCGAGATACTTAATCATCGCCGCACGGTCTTCCGGCTTTTTCATACCGGCATAGACCATCTTGGTGCCCGGCAGGGCTTTGCGCGGGTTCCACAAAAACTCGTTCAGCGCTTCGACAGTCCAGACTTCGCCAGCCTTGGCCTTCATCGCGTCGGAATAGGCAAAACCGGCTGCATGCGCATGCTTGCCGCCAACAACATGCCACAGGTTCGGGCCGACGCGGTTGGCGCCGCCGCTATTAAACGTATGGCAGGCCGCGCAGACCTTGGACAGTTTTTCGCCATGCGCCACATCGGCACTTGCCAGCAAATCACCCACGGGTTCGGGGCCTGCGGGGGCGGCGGCCTCACCGCCCGCGGCGACTTCGGTCACCTCGATCGGGTAGGCGTTCTCTTTCAGCTTTTCGGGGAGATAGGCATGGTTGGCGACAAAGCCCGCCAGCATGGCGACGATACCCGCGACAAGCGCGGCGGCGAAGAGTTTGTTGAATTCCATGTTCATGGCGTTGAGCCTTTTTTGCTTTTTATTTGTCTGTGGGCAGTCTAGCGGCTTTTGGCCGCAAAATCGAGTATCTGTAGGTTTTATCCGTTCTTGCGTGTGCTGGCGATGGGGTCGGTCGGTTGGATATCCACATCCCAGGGGAAATAGATCCAGGTGTCCTGACTGACCCAAGTGACATAGGTATCGACCAGCGGCTCGCCGGCAGGTTTGGCATAGACGGTGGCGACATGCGCCTTGGGAAGCCTTTGGCGCAGCAGCTTGGCGGTATTGCCGGTATCGACCAGATCGTCAATGACCAGCCAGCCTTCGCCGTCGCCGACCAGCGTTTCGTTGATGTCTTTCAGCACATGCGTTTCGCGCTGCACCTTGTCGTCATAGCTGGAAACGCCAATCGTTTCGATGGTCTTGATTTCAAGTTCGCGCGCAACGATGCCGGCGGGGATCAAGCCGCCGCGGGTAATGGCGATGATGCCCTTCCAGTTGTCGCGTTTTTCGACCAGACGCCAAGCCAGCGCCTTGCAATCGCGGTGGAACTGGTCCCAAGAGACCAGAAAACGCTTCGGGGCGGCTTTGGCGGCGTTATCAGACATGAAAAAGGAATCCTTCGGAAAATCCTGAAGACACGAAATTTCGCCATATTTATACAGCCGTTTGGGCCGAAAGCAAAGGGGCTGGCGCGGGATTATTTTTCGTTGTAGATCAGTAATGTGGCGGTCGATTCCGTACCGTCCGAGTCTTGAAAGTCCCTATTTATGGTTATTGAGGTCTGGCTGTTGCCGTCCATCATCGCCCTGCTGGTTTGGGGCGTGACCGGATTCCTGAGCAAAATTGCGCTGCGCGGTTTGCATCCGCTGCATTTGCTGGTCTATGGCGCGCTGTTCTTTTTGCTCAGCGCCGTGGCGGTGCAGTTTTTTTATGGCGGGCTGGAATTTGATACCAAAGGGATCGTCCTCGCGCTGTGCATCGGTGCGGCGGGGTCGGTCGGGCAGCTGATGTTTCTGGTCGCGCTGCGCGACGGGCCGTTGACCTATGTGTCGATGATCTCGTCACTCTATCCGTTGATCGCAACGCTGCTGGCGTTTTTCGTTTTGGCCGAGCCGATTTCGCTGCGGCAGGCCGCAGGCATCGCGCTCGGGATCGCAGCAATCGTTTTACTGGTGGTGGCCCGTGACAAGCAGCCTGCCTGAAGACTGCGTCATCGAGATACCGGAGGTTGTCGTGGCGGCGGCGATGCCTGCGCCACGTACACCGGCCTGGCTGTGGCTGGCCATCGGCGCCTTGTTCGCCTGGGGGTTCTGGGCTTTTCTGCCCAAACTCGCGCTACAATCCATGCAGCCTCATAGCGTTATTTTTTACGAGGCGCTGGGCAACCTTTTTGTCTCCGTGCCGGTTTTTCTATACCTGCGCGGACGTCTGATGTGGCACAGGCGCAGCGTGCCGATGGCTGCCTTGATCAGTGTCATGACGGTCGGTGCGTTCTTGATGTATTTCTTTGCGCTCAAAAGCGGACCGGTGGCGACGATTGTCACGCTCACCGCGCTTTATCCGGTCGTGGTTATTTTACTGGCACGCGTGTTTTTGAAAGAAAAGCTCAACCGCTTGCAATGGCTGGCCGTTGCCTGCGCTATCTGCGCGGCTGTGCTTTTGGCGGGGTAGCTTTTATTTCTTCAGCCAGCTCTGTACCGCGTCAATCGAAGGAATGCTGCCGCTGTGCAGAACCTTGCCATCGATCATAACGGCAGGGGTCGTCATCACGCCGTTTTTCACGATTTCTATTTCATCGGTGATCTTTGTGATCTGCACGTCGACGCCCAAGGCTTTCGCCTCGCGTTCAATGCGTTCTATTGTGGATGTACAGCGCGAACAGCCCTTGCCCAGAACGGCGATTTCCATGATTAGCCCCCGAAAAAGAAGTTAAAAAGATAGCCAACGACATTGAAAGAGACAAAGAGAAATCCCGCAAAGAAAAAGAGCATTTGCGGTTTGAGAACTCTGCGCAGAATCATCAATTCGGGCAGTGAAATGGCGACAATACTCATGATAAACGCCATGATCGTGCCTATTTGAACACCTTTGTCGAGGAGCACCTGTGCGACAGGAATGACGCCTGCGGCATTTGCATAGAGGGGGATACCGGCCAGAATAGCGAGAGGAACGGCAAAGTGATTATCGGGGCCTGCATTGGCCACAAACCACTCGCGTGGCACATAGCCGTGCAGCCCCGCGCCAAGCCCGACGCCCAGCAAGACGTAAAGCCAGACGCGTTTGATGATGTCTATAACTTCGCGGCGTGCGCTTCTTTCGCGTGCCTGCCAACCGGATATGCCAGCTTCCTGCGTGACAGGAACCTGAATTTCCCAGACGAAAGGCTCTACCCATTTTTGCAATTTCAGATAATCCACAAGCGCACCGCCCAAAATGCCAAGGCTCAAGCCAATCACGACATAGCTGATCGTAAAATGAATGCCGATGGCTTCGCCGAGCAAGACGACCGCAATTTCATTAATTATCGGCGACGTAATCAGGAAAGCCATCGTGACGCCAAGCGGGATGCCTGCAGAAAGAAAAGCAATGAATAATGGAACCGACGAGCAGGAACAAAAAGGTGTGACAGCGCCCAGAATAGCCGCCAGCACATATCCGGTGAAACGTGACTTGCCGGAGAGCCAGGCCCGCACTTTTTCAGTGGAAATATATGTGCGCCCATAACCGATGAGATAGATCATCACGACGAGGAGAAAAAAGATCTTCGTGGTATCTTCGATAAAGAAATGCACGGCTGTGCCGAGACTGGAGCTTTTGTCTAGCGCAAGCGCTTCATAGGCGACAATATCGGCAAGGTGGGTGAACAAAGACAGCATATGCTGCAGCTTTCTTTTTGCGGAGACATTCCCGCGCTAAGCCTATGCCTTTCCCCTTATCCTGTCAATTCTGCATTCCGTAAAGAAAGCGGGGGAGGCCTTGCGGCGCTCCCCCGAGGTCAACGAGGTTTAGTCCAAAAATATATGAGACCTTAGGCCGCGACCTGATCCCAATGCGGAGCCCAGTCGGGGTTGATCAGGCGGCTTGCGGTGCGGGTCAGCAGGCTGATGCGCTGCATTTCGTCGGCATCGAGCACGAAATCGAAAATCTCGAAATTTCCGCGCATATGCTCTTCGCTCGCCGCTTTGGGAATGGCGGCCACACGGTCTTGCTGCAACAGCCAGCGCAGTGCGATCTGTCCCGGATTTTTGCCATGTTTGTCGGCAATCTCGCGCAGCACCACATCCTCGCGCACTTTGCCGCGCGCGAGCGGTGAATAGGCCGTCAAAAACATGTCATGCCCGCGCACATAGTCCAATACCGGCTTTTGCGACAGGAAGGGGTGATATTCCACCTGATTGTTCAAAACGCGGATGCCCAGATCTTCGACCACTTCGCGCATCTGCGGCACGGTAAAATTCGACAGGCCAATCATATGCGCCAGACCGGATTCCTGTACCATGCGCAGCGATTTCATCTGCTCGGCAAAGGGGATGTCGGTGACGGGCCAGTGAATCAGCAACAGATCAACGTGATCGGTCTTGAGTTTGACGAGGCTTTCCTCAACTGACTTGTGGAAAAGTTTTTCGCCAAGGTTGCTCATCCAGACTTTGGTGGTCAGGAAAATATCGTCGCGCTTGATGCCGCTTTTGACGAGTGCGGCACCGACGTGTTCTTCGTTCTCGTAAATCTGCGCGGTGTCGATATGGCGGTAGCCGATTTCAAGCGCCTTCAGAACGCTATGTGTGCAGGCCTCGCCTTTCAATTGCCATGTGCCAAAGCCAAGGGCGGGAATTTTGCGGTTTTCAAGATCAATATAAATCATTGTCAGTGCCTTTCGTTTGAATGGACGGTGCAATCGCTTTGCGCTGAACGTAGAAGCTTTGCGGTGAATGTATAAATAGAACGTGGCCGAGAATAATCCAGTTCCGTTAATATCGGGTTAATTCGATGCTGTTGCTTTTGATTCAATATTTTAAAGTGTTTTCTTGAAGTCGGGCGCGTCCAGATTCGATTCCTTTTTATGCGGCGTTTTGCTATAATTCTTGTATCGCTCCGCCGGAACAGCATCCGTATGAAACTTAAAATCCAGTACAAAGGCCGCACGATCACGCCGCAGGATCTTGAAAAGATCGGGCGCTGTTTCGGCGAAAAAATCGACGACATGAAATTGTGTCAGGCGGTTATTTTACGCGTCATGCAAAGCCACAATGCGCTGGCACGCGGCGCGGTTGTGCGCGCACTGGATACCGGTAAATGCGGCCCCGGCGAAGGTGGTCGCGCGGTGCGCAAGATTATCCGCAAAGCACGGCGCGATCTGGGATATCGCTATGAATGGCACGAACGTATTGACCGCCTGCGCGCGGCGTGGTCGCGGGATAATTTTAAAATGGGCATAGCTATTATCTGGCACGATATGCGCCGTATTTTTGGCGCTGTTTTCGGCGAAGAGCGACGGTTTTAGGCGCGGTCAAACGCCAGCGGCGCGCCCCAGAATTTTTCGATCAGCCCCAGCGCATCCGGCGAATAGCCTGTCGACAGAAACCGCCGCTTGCCGTTTTGGCCGACATTGTATTCCGGATGTTTTTGCAAATAGGGGATCAGCGCGGCCGCCGTGGTTTCCGGTTGATGGATGATCGGAATGCCGGCGGGCAGAACAGCGGCAAAAATATCGGCAACCAAAGGATAATGCGTGCAGCCAAGAATAACGCTTTCGGGGGCACGCCCATCAAGCGTTTTCAAAAGTGCCGCTACATATTCGCCGACCAGCGCACGCAGGCCGTCCTGCGGCATGCCCGCTTCGATGGCGCCCGCAAGTTTGGGGCAGGCCTGCTGCACCACGTTGATATCGGGGCGGCGTTTGCGGATTTCAAACGGGTATGTTTTGGTCGCCACCGTGCGCGGCGTTGCAAAGACCGCAACGACGGCGCCTTGCGCCACGCCGTCATGCAGGCGTTTTTCTTCGTACCAGTCGAGCCCTGTTGCGGCTTCGATGGTCGGCACGACGATACTGAGCGCGTTGCGCTTGACGCCGTCTTTGAGATAGAGCGCGGGCAGCCACTGCTGCTGGATCCAGCGCATCGAAACGGCGGCGGCGGTATTGCAGGCGGCAATCATGACGGTGCAGCCTTCATCGATCAGCCGCTGCATGCCGCCACAGGTCAAATTCAGCACATCCAGCGGGTCGCGCGTGCCATAGGGGCTATTGGCGTTGTCGCCGAAATAAACAAAGTCATGGTCGGGCAGGGCGGTGATCAAAGCCTTATGAATGGTCAGTCCGCCAAATCCGCTGTCAAATACGCCGATCATCTTTCGTTGCCTGTTCCGTGCTCTGTGTCTTAATGCGCTTCCGCCCAGTTGTTGCCATAGCCGGCTTCGACGGCGAGGGGGACGCTGAGGCCTTCGCCCGCCGCTTCCATCACGCGTTTGACCAGCGCTTCGGTGTCGTCCTTTTGCGCGCTGGGCACTTCAAACAGCAATTCGTCATGCACCTGCAAAAGCATGCGCGCGTCCAGCTTTGCGGCGCGCAGGGCGGGGCCAAGGGCGATCATGGCGCGTTTCATGATATCTGCCGCCGTGCCCTGCAGCGGCGCGTTGATCGCCTGCCGTTCGGCGAAATTGCGCATGGCGGGGTTTTTATCGCTGATACCGCGCACATAACATTTACGGCCATAGAGCGTTTCGACATAGCCGTGCTGGCGCGCGAATTCTTTGGCGCTGTCCATGAATATTTTCAACTCGGGGAAGCGGGCGAGGTATTTTTTGATATATTCGGCCGCTTCGGCGTTGCTGATGCCCAGCTGCTTGGCAAGGCCAAAGCCGCTGATGCCATAGATAATGCCGAAGTTGATCGCCTTGGCATTGCGGCGGATGTCGGGCGTCATCTGCTCCAGAGGCACGCCGAAAACCTGACTGGCGGTGGCGGCGTGAATGTCGATGCCGTCATGGAAAGCCTGTTTGAGCGCCTTGATATCCGCCATTTCGGCGGCCAGCCGCAACTCTACCTGCGAATAGTCAACCGAGAGCAGTAAATGCCCGTCAGCGGGAATAAAAGCTTCGCGGATTTTGCGGCCGTCTTCGGTGCGGATCGGAATGTTTTGCAAATTGGGGTCTGACGACGACAAACGCCCCGTATTCGTCCCCGCAAGCGAGAAAGACGTATGCACACGACCCGTCTTGGGGTTGATCGCTTCGGGCAGCGCATCGGCATAGGTCGATTTCAGTTTGGACAGTCCGCGCCATTCAAGGATCATATCAACAACCGGATGCGCGCCGGAAAGCTCTTCGAGGACATCGGCGCCGGTGGAATAACCGCCGGTTTTGGTCTTGCGCCCGCCCTGCAGCCCCATCGCGCCGAACAGCACATCGCCCAGCTGTTTGGGCGAGGCGATGTTGAAAGCCTGTCCGGATTCCTGATGGATGCTGCGCTCCAGCGCGTCGATTTTCTTGGCGAAATCATTCGACATGCGGCGCAAAATAGCAGGGTCGACACGGATGCCGGTAAATTCCATGTCTGCAATCACCGGCACAAGCGCGCGCTCCAGCGTTTCGTAGACGGTGGTCATATGCTCGGGCACAACGCGCGGGCGGAAAAGATTGTAAAGCCTGAGTGTGATATCGGCGTCTTCGGCGGCATAGTCCCGCGCCTTGTCGAGCGGCACCAGATCAAACGTCACCTGATTTTTTCCGCTGCCGGTCACGTCTTTATAGGCGATGGTGTCGTGGTTCAGAAACGTCTTGGACAGCTCGTCCATGCCATGCCCGTGGCGCGAACCGTCCAGCACATAAGACAGCAGCATGGTGTCGTCAATCGGCGCGATGCGGATGCCATAGGGCAAGAACATTTGCAGATCGTATTTAATGTTATGCCCGACTTTGAGCACGCTCGGGTCTTCCAGCAGCGGCTTCAGCATTTCCATTGCGCGTTTGGCGGGAATCTGTACCAGATCGGGCGCATCCGGTTTTTTCTCCGCCATCGTGAAATCAAAGCTTTCGGAATAGCCGGAAGCTTCGCGGTGGCCGAGGGGGATGTAACAGCCGCTGCCTTCCGCAACCGACATGGAAATACCGACAAGGTTCGCCATGGCGGGGGTCAGGCTGGTGGTTTCGGTATCAACGGCCACGACGCCCGCCTCGGTGGCGCGGTCGATCCAGCGCTGCAGCGCGGCTTCGTCCTGTACCAGCTCGTAGGCGGCGGGGGCGGCATCTGGCGCGGCGGGGTTTTCTGTAGACGTGGCTGCGGCGGCAGGATGCGGCGATTTTTCTTCGGTGCCGAATTGTTTTTCCATCCGGCCGAGCGTGCTGCGAAACCCCTGTTCGCGCAGGAAAGCAAAAAGCTTTTCGCGGTCGGGGTGGGTGATTTTAAGGTCTTCGACCGCAATCGGCGGGGCGACATGGGCATCAAGCGCGACCAGCTGGCGGGAAATCCGCGCCTTGTCGGCGTTTTCCAGCAGTGCTTCGCGCCGTTTGGGCTGTTTGATTTCGCCCGCGCGCGCCAGCAGCGTGTCCAGATCGCCGTATTCGGTAATCAGCTGTGCCGCTGTTTTAATGCCGATACCGGGCACGCCGGGCACGTTATCGACGCTGTCGCCGGCCAGCGCCTGCACATCCACGACTTTGTCGGGTGTGACGCCGAATTTTTCGAAGACATCGGCTTCGCCCATGAATTTGTTTTTCATCGGGTCCATCATGCGCACGCCGTCGCGCACCAGCTGCATCAGGTCTTTGTCGGACGACACAATGGTGACCGGCCAGCCTTTTTCGCGTGCCAGACGGGCGTAGGTGGCGATCAGGTCGTCGGCCTCGTATCCCTCCAGCTCGATACCGGGGATAGAGAAAGCCTCCGTCGCTTCGCGGATCAGCGGGAATTGCGGGATCAGGTCTTCGGGCGTTTCGCTGCGGTTGGCTTTGTATTCGGCATAGATGTCGTTGCGGAAGTTTTTGCGCTTGGCATCGAATATCACGGCGATATTCGGCACATGCATTTCGGTGATCAGTTTGACCAGCATATTGGTGAAGCCCAGCACGGCATTCACCGGCGTACCGTCCGGGCGATTGAGCGGCGGCAGGGCGTGATAGGCGCGGAAGATAAAGCCCGAGCCATCGATCAGGAACAATTCGTTCTTGCGGTCTTCTGCGGTCATGCTGGCCACCGGATTTTTCAAGGCGTATGTGCTTATCATGCTTTAGAAAATGCCTGTCTTGGCCCTTGATGTCCAGATAATTGACAAACTGCGGGCAGGGGGTATTATGGCACTCAATTCCTGCCAGCGCCAAAGGGAGATTCGCCGCTTTGCCAGACAATTCCGCTACAAACGCGCCCGATACGGACAAGCCGCAGGCCGCGCCGCCGCCCTATACGTATTTTCGCGCAGACGGTCTGGCGCAAGAGCAGGTCGAAACCGTGCGCGCAGCGCAAAAGGAATTCGACAAGCTTAAAAAGGATATCGCCAAGCGCTTTGGCGCGAATGATGCGATGTGTTGGCTGGATCGCGATACGCGCCGCCTGCGGATCGACAGTTTCCATTATACCCCCGCGCAGGAAAAGAACGTGCCGGCACATTGGGAAACGCAGCGCCAGACGGGATCGAACGGAGAATTGCAGGCAATCTTCGCACATCCCCCTGCGGGCGCGCCGGATGATTTCTTTCTGATCGATTACGCAGGGCTGATGCAGCGCGCCAGCCGCCGCATGCGTCTGGAAAACACGCTCGGCTGCGGCGACATGCCAATGAAAGAATTACCCGCCGGTTCCTACGAAACCGCTTTCGTGCGCGAAAGCCATATCAAGAGCGCGGGGCGCGCCGGCCATATACAGCAGAATTTTGTCGGCCTTTACGGCTCTGGCAGTCCTTGCCGCAGCGGCGATCCGATCGATGCGATGCAGATGATGGGCAGTTGGTATATCCGTGTGCCAAATGACGAAAAAGGCCAGCCGCGCTTCACCCCGCCCGATTCAACCGCCGTGCCGATGGCCGAGATGATCAAACTCGACACCGAAGAACGTGCCGCACGTTTTGCACGGATGCAATCCAGCAGCTTCGATCCGCAAATTTAATTCTAGAACGGCAGCGCCAGTTTTTCAGCGATGCCGAGGCACCAGAGCGAGGCGAGCATAACGCCGTCGATGGCCAGCAGTGATTTGATCCAGAAATGCCTCTCGCGGAAGAGGGCGATGTAAACGACGGCGAGCGCCGCCAGCACCGGCGGATACAGCCAGCGGTAGCCGACATCGACCACAAAACGGTTGAACGTATCGGCAAAGATATACAAAAGCACCATAGCCACGGTTATCACCAGCGCATGCAGGGTCAGGTTGCCCAAGGCCGCGCGGTGTTTTTCCAGCATAATAACAGCCATAAAATTGCCTGCGGCGATACCCAGAATGATCAGAGCCATCAGGGACGGCTGCTCCGGAATGGGGGAACTCCGAAGCAGCCAGACGACCATGAACAAACTGGGCATGCCAACAGTCACGCTGCCGGCGAGGGAACGCAGCAGCAGATCTTTCGGGTGATGATGATGCGGCGTAATGTCTTGGTACATGAATGCAACCCGATAAGTTTTACACTTACAATTCTACCAAGGGAATCTGAACGATTTTTTAATTAAGCGAGTAATTTCAGCCTTCTTCACCAGTAGTTTTATTGGATAAAATTTTATCTATACCGCGTATGTCCCGCCCGTACGTCTTTGTACGCGTCTGTATGCGCGGCAGTGTCATGATATTTGTGCGGGATTTTTGCGGTCGAGGACGCAGCGTGTTTAGCCGGATTTTGCGCCCGCGGCGGGGTGCAGCGCGGTGGCATGCGATAAAATTTTTTCTGCGGTTTCCGCGGCGTCCAGATTTGTGACATCCAGCGTCAGCAAATGCGGATGATTCGGGCTGAGGACGGATCTTTGCGCATATCTTTCGGGGGCGGCGGGGTCGGTTTCTTTCATGCGCTGCTCGCGCTGCGGGTCGGTCACGCGGCGGCGGTGTTCTTCGGTATCCGACAACACCATCCGCACGGGCACAAACAAGGCACCGCGGTCTGCGGCCAGACCAGCAATCTGCGCGAACCAAGCATGGTCTTGCGGGTCGTCTTCATAGAGTGCATTGGTCAGCACAAAGCTGAAATGCGGCGGGGACAGGGTGCGGATGCAGTCAAAAACCACGCGCCCGATTTCCGCCGTATAATCCCAGATGCCGCGCGGCAGGGCGGTCTTGCCGTCGATGCGCACCACGGTAAAAACGGGGTTATTGATCAGATGGTTGTCGACGATGCGAAAACCGGCCTTTGCCGCAATAATCTGCGATACCGTATACTTCCCCGTGCCCGGCATGCCGAGCAGGTAGATAAACGTATTGGGCAGAACAGAGGCGGCGGCCGTATCAGTCATCGTTTCCGCGGATGATTTCATAGAGAGCAATTGCGGCGGCATTCGACACGTTGAGGCTGGCAATCGGCCCGCCTGTCGGCAGCTTGGCCAGCACATCGCAGTTTTCCGAGACCAGGCGGCGCAGTCCGTCGCCTTCCGCACCCATGACCAGCGCCACGCGGCCGCCGGATTTGGCATGCGGTGCGGCGGCTTGCGCCATCGTCACTTTGCCGCGTTCGTCAAGGCCGATGCAGGTGAAGCCTGCTTCTTTCAGCTGCTCGAGCGCGCGGTTCAGATTCACTTCGCGCACCAGTGGCACATGTTCGACCGCGCCCGATGCGATTTTGGCGAGCGTGCCGGTAATCTCCGGCGCGTGCAGTTTTTGCACAATCACAGCGGTCGCGCCAAAGGCGGCAGCCGTACGCAAAATCGCGCCCACGTTATGCGGGTCGGTAACCTGATCGAGCACAATCACCTTGGTGTCTTCGGCTGTGCCGTTGAGGATGTCTTGCAGAAAAACGTCTTCGAGCGGTTTGGCGTCGATCATCACGTCCTGATGCACGGCGTCGCGCGGCAGCAGGCGGTCGATGTCTTCTTTTTCAACCATCAAAGGCTCCGGACGGCGCAGGCCGGCGGCCATGGCGGCGTCGTAGGCTTCCTGTATCTGTTCGAAACCGTTTTCGGTCACGATCAGACGCTGGATATGACGCGCAGGGTTTTGCAGCGCGGCGCGCACGGCATGATGACCATATAGATAGGCAGGCGAGGGCGCGCCGTATGAGGCGCGGTCCGATTTCAGTTTACGGCGGGCATCGTCTGTGCCCTCGAAATCCTGACGGGGTTCGTAGGATGTCTGCGCGCGCGGTTTACGGTCGCCAAATTTGCGTTCGCCCGGCTTTTCGCCATAGCGTTTGGCGCTCGGCCCGCGGTCTTCAAAACTGCGGCGGGGTTTGCGCTCTGCATCGTCGCGGCGGGGTTTGTATTCGCCGCCTTCGCGCCGAGGTTTGTATTCGCCGCCTTCGCGGCGGGGCTTAAAATCACCATCGCCGCGCGGTTTGCGGTCGCCGAAGTCGCGCTTGGGGCGGAACTCACCGTCTTCACGCGGGCGGCGCGGTTTAAAATCTCCATCGCTGCGCGGTTTACGGTCACCGAAATCGCGCTTGGGGCGGTCGCCAAAGTCACGCTTGGGACGGAACTCGCCATCTTCACGCGGGCGCCGAGGTTTGTATTCGCCGCCTTCGCGGCGGGGTTTAAAATCTCCATCGCTGCGCGGTTTTCGATCGCCGAAATCGCGCTTGGGGCGGTCGCCAAAGTCACGCTTGGGACGGAACTCACCATCTTCACGCGGGCGCCGAGGTTTGTATTCGCCGCCTTCGCGGCGGGGTTTATAATCGCTATCGCCGCGCGGTTTGCGATCCCCGAAGTCACGCTTCGGGCGGTCGCTGTAATCACGCTTGGGGCGGGACTCGCCATCTTCGCGCGGACGGCGCGGTTTATAGTCGCTGCCTTCGCTGCGGGGTTTGTATTCGCCGCCTTCGCGGCGTGGTTTATACTCGCCGCCTTCGCGGCGGGGGCGACGCTCGGCGCTATCGCCTTCAAATTTCTTGCCAAAGCTGCGTCCGGCGGGCTTTTTGCCGCCACCGAAACCGCCGGAGGATTTGCCAAAGCTTTTGCCACCCGGCTTGCCGCCGGATTTGCTGCCACCGCTGCGGGGAGCAGAATTTTTCGATTTGGACTGGAATTTGTTTTCTTTTTGTGACATAAAGCTTCAATCTTTCGTTTGACGTTTCGGGCAATTTAACTTAATTCCCGTTTTTTCGAAAGCGAAATTTAACAAAAACAGCAATTTATTGTGTTTTCATGATAATAGCTGTCTCCGAGTGGTGGAGTGGCCGAGCGGTCAATGGCAGCAGACTGTAAATCTGCCCTCTTACGAGTACGTAGGTTCAAATCCTACCTCCACCACCATTTATTCTACAACCCGTCCAGCGTGACGGGTTTTTCTTTGCGCAAAAGCCCAATGTTCGCGCGGTTTTGCCTTTCGCCTGCGTACCTTTAGAACGCAAATTCAGCCGAAATTCTCTCTCAAATCTCACATTCTCTCACGGCCTCTGCCTACTAAACGCGAATTTAGTGGTCATGGCAAACCATTGATTTAGCATGACTTCCGAAAAACACAGTTTGCAAGTTTCAAATGATGCACTCGAACAATGTTTCAAACTTTTTTTATTTCGTCGTCGTCGTTTTGAATGTCGACGGCAAACCAGAGGAGGAGAACAAATTTGAAGGAGGTTCTTCTCTATGGATTACAGGGTACGCAATCCAGATGAAATGACGGGTGCAGAGCGTTATGCCGAGATCATCACGATCCTGGCAGGCGCAATTGTCCAGCATCATATTTACCAGCATAATCAATTAAATAGCTCGGAAAATGAGAGAAGTTTGACTGGACTTCCCTCTGCTTCGAAGCATTCATGTCCCAGCCGCAAACCTTTGAGAGTGAGAGCGGAGAAAGGGGCAAAACAATGGAAATAGACATATTAAAAGAGTATGCCGCGCTGGAAGCGATGGAGACAAAGGAGCTGCTCCAGGTATGGAACAAGCATTTTGATGTGCCTCCCCAGTCGCGCAACAATCGCACCTACCTGATCAATCAGATCATCTATCGGATGCAGGAGCTGACCTATGGCGGATTGACCAAATCAACGATTGATCGCCTGGAAGCGTTGGCCGAAGGCAAATCAGTCCAGCAGCGTCGTAGTGATGTTGGTCGCCTGGCGGTAGGAACACGATTGGTGCGAGAGGTCAAAGGCGTTGAGCATCATGTGTATGTGCTGGCTGATGGTTATGAATATCAGGGGCTGAAATATAAAAGCCTTTCTGGTGCTGCATTTGCAATTACCGGTACGCGCTGGAACGGCAATGCATTCTTTGGCTTGGGCAATAAAGAGGATAAGGAAAAACGACCCTATCATCGCGCCAGAAAGGCACGAGCATGATGGAGGAAAAGAAAATCCTGCGCTGTGCGATCTACACCCGCAAATCCACCGAGGAAGGCCTCGACATGGATTACAACACGCTGGATGCCCAGCGCGAGGCGGGTGAAAAATATGTCGAAGCCATGCGCGGTGAAGGCTGGCGGGTTATACCAGATCTATATGATGATGGCGGGTTTTCGGGTGGGAACATGGAACGCCCAGCGCTCAAGCGTTTGATTGACGATATCAAGGCTGGCCGCATTGATATTGTGGTTGTTTATAAGGTTGACCGTCTTTCACGCTCCCTAATGGATTTTGCCAAGCTGGTAGAAATTCTTGATAAACACGGTGTGTGTTTTGTGTCCGTGACCCAGCACTTTAATACCAAGGATTCGATGGGGCGACTGACGCTCAATATTTTGCTGAGTTTTGCGCAGTTTGAGCGCGAGGTCACCGGCGAGCGCATCCGCGATAAATTCGCTTCATCCAAAATGAAAGGCATGTGGATGGGTGGCCCACCTCCGCTGGGTTATGATGTTGTTGATCGCAAGCTCGTTACCAATCCAAAGGAAGTCGAGCTGGTCAATATTATTTTTGACCGCTTTGCTGCGCTGGGGTCTATCGCCTTATTGGCACAGGAATTGAATAAAGCAGGTCATCGCACCAAGCATTATATCAGTCGTACAGGAAAACCGGTGGGCGGCAAACCCTTCACTGAAAACCCACTGCGCACATTTTTGCAGAACCGCCTCTTCATTGGTGAAGTCCATCATAAAGGCAAATATTATCCAGGTCAGCACCAGCCGATTATCACGCAGGCACAGTTTGATGCGGTTCAAGCAATCTTTGCCGAAAACAGCAAAGGCAAGCGTAAACGGACTTTCCAGGCCAAATCAAAAGCCCTGTTGAAAGGCATTTTGGTTTGTGGTGGTTGTGGTGGCGCAA
>JAUXOC010000051.1 GCA_030682495.1 Alphaproteobacteria bacterium
GTGCTGGATTACAGCCCCGAAGAACACCCGCTGGCGCTGCAACTGGGCGGATCCGACCCCAAGGATCTTGCGACCTGCGCCAAGATCGCCGAAGACTATGGCTATGACGAAATCAACCTCAATTGCGGCTGCCCGAGCGACCGCGTTCAGCGTGGACAATTCGGCGCCTGTCTGATGGCCAGCCCCGCGCTGGTGGCCGATTGCATCGATGCGATGAAACAGGCGACAGATGTGCCTGTCACCGTCAAAACCCGCATCGGCATCGACGATCAGGACAGCTACCAATTCCTGCTCGATTTCGTCGGGCCCATCGCTGAAAAAGGCTGCCGTACCTTTATCATTCACGCGCGCAAGGCATGGCTGAACGGCCTCAGCCCCGCCGAAAACCGCACCATTCCGCCGCTGAAATGGGAAACGGCATACCAGCTAAAAAAAGACTTTCCGCAGCTGGAAATCATCCTCAACGGCGGCATCAAAACGACCGCGCAGATCAGTGATGCGCTTCAGCACGTCGATGGCGTCATGATTGGCCGCGAGGCGTATCAAAACCCCTATATTCTTGCGCAGGTCGAACGCGATATTTTCGGGACAGCTACCATCCGCAGCCGCCGCGCGGTGATCGACGCGCTCATGCCCTATATCGACAGCAATTTACAGAACGGCGTCCCGCTCAAGGACATCAGCCGCCATATTCTGGGGCTGTTTCAAGGCCTGCACGGCGCAAGGCGCTGGCGGCAAATTCTCAGCAGCGAAGCCTATAAACCCGCCGCGAACAGCGATCTGATCCGCACCGCCCTTGCCGCCGTCGATGGCGGAGACTGAAGCGCGTTCCGGAAAAAACAGCGCTTATCAAAGGCCGTCTTCGGAACAAGTTCCTGAACTCACATCAAAAATCCTTTAAGAAACCCTATTTCTTTGATCTTAAGATTGATATACTTTAGCGCGGTTAAAGGGGATACATGCAACCACTCTGGACACGATTGAATCGGGACGACGCGCATCAGGTTTTGAACCGCCTGAGCGGGACGCGCGACGCTGTCGTATTCTCCAAAGAAGCGACAGAAGTTTCCTGGCGCTCCCTGCCCTTTTATAACAAGTACAAACTGTACCGTCTTATCAATTACGCGACGATGCCGACCTTCAGCCTGACCTATCTCAGCGATGGCGAAGAATTCATCACGCTCGACGGCACCGCAAACCCGATCTACACCGCCAACGAAAAAGATCCCGTTCGCCTGAACGAGATGAACGTGATTGCCTATCTCGACTTTTTCTTCGGCAACGTACAGGGTAGCGAAGGCGACGTCTTTCTTATCAAAGATCCGAAAAAACTGCCGTTCCTCAGTGCCCTTACCAAAGAGCAGCGCGAGAGCGTCTATTCCGGATTCAAACCGCTGCAAGTCTCGCAGAATGCGGCAGCAAATCATTTTCTGGTCAGCGGCACGCTTTATTACGGCGGCGGCCTGATCTCTTCGAGCATCACGGTGCTGACCGATGGCAAGCTGTCGTTTCACGATCAGAGCCTTTTGCTCAACGGTATTTATTTCCCCTACAGCCCCCATAGTCAGGCGTGGCTGGAAGGTTGAGACCGCCGCCGCAAATGCGCAAGCAAGGATAGCCTGTCATGACCAACGAAGCCGCAAAGCTGAACGATCTTCTTAAACCCGGCCAACCCTTGCCGAGTGACGAGGTGATGATTTCGACCGCGCTCGATATCCTCAACCACAGCGCACATGGCCAGCAGCTGGTCGATTTTGTGCGCGTCAACAATATTGCCCTGCGCATCATGTCCACCCCGCAGCCCACCACTTACCTGCCGGAGCCGAAGCTTGCCTATATCGGCTTTAACCGCAACAACGCCGTGACGCCCAGCCGCTTTGTGCTGATGCTGGCGGGTATTCTGCGCGAAGCACAGCAGGAAAGCGCCGGTATTAAAAACCCGCATCTGCAGGCTCCGCTGGAAGAACACATGAAAATCAGCATGGCCAAGCATGAAGACAAACTTTGGTACATGTGTACCGTTGCCTGCGAACTAAACGATATTCCGACCTTTATGGAATACAATTTTCTTGACGAATTAAGAAAAATGGGTCACCATGAGTCATTAGAACTCTACATGAAGCAAGAAAAACGCAAATAAAGGGTGGGACACATGAAATTGGAATCATTAGGCAAAGAATTCAGCGGTACACCAGATCACGCCAGAGGGATGGCTGCCATCCAGGAACGCTATTCAAACGGCAACAAATTCATGAATGCCCTTGGTCACGCGCCTGCGGCTGCAAAGTATGATGCGCCAAGCAACGGCCAGTAACCCCCTCTAGCAAGCGATTCGAATCGATTCAAATGAGAATCATTCACAAAAGCGCCCCTTCGGGGGCGTTTTTTTGTTCCTGAAAAGCATGTGAGCAAATTTTTATAATACCTTCATATTTAATAGTAAATTAACTTCATCCACAGGGATTATGGTTGATCTTGTTTGACAGCTATGTGTTTCTTTCGCATTCTATAGCTGTAGGGCAATTTAATTTCCTCCAAAGAAACTGAAGACCCCCGACAAAAAAACAAAAACACTCTTAAAAAACGAGGTGCGGCCATGACATTGAACAAATTCAACTTCGAAGCTACCAAGAGCGAAGCAAACGTATACGGCGCAGCTATCTCTGCCCGCGTTGAATCTGGCCGTGAAGCGATCGAGCTGACCGTGAAACGCGCAGCTACCATGCAGCCTTCTGCTATCGCTGCGGCATAAGCAAAAATATTCTTTCTCCCGATTGGGAGGCACAGGAAGGCCCGGTTGCAAAACCGGGCCTTTCCTGTTGACGTAACACCCCCACCCCTCTACCCTGTGGAAACACAGGAAAAACCATGTTTTTAAAGTATTCAGACCCGGAAGCGGCGAAGGACGTCTTTAAGGCTGTTCAGGATGAAGACCTGAACAATCTGCGCTTTTTTCTGACCGATGGCGCCGATGCCGATATGCGCAACGAGCACGGCCAGACCCTGCTTCACCAAGCAATCCTCAAAGGCAAGCTCAAGGCCGCCCGCTTCCTGCTTGATGCTGGTGCCGACCCTGATCTGCACGGCGGACAGGCCGGCTATAACGCCCTGCACTGGACGGCCTATAAACAAAATGCCGAGATGACCCGTCTGGTGCTCGAATATACCAGCCAGCTGGAGCGTACCGATGGCCAGTCCATGACCCCGCTGCAACTCGCCGCTTTTATGGGTACGCGCGATGTGGTCGAGGCGCTGGCCGAAGCCGGCGCCGATTTCCGCCGCACCGATCATTTCGGCCATACCCCCGCCGCTATCGCCCAGCAGCGCGCCGGCGAGGATTGGACCGGCGAGGGCAAACGCTTTATCGATACCTCTACCTATCTTTTCCAGCTGATGAACAACGGCCTGCCCGTTAAACCGGCTGCGACGACGGCAGCCCCGGAAGCCGCGCCCTATACGCCCGACCAGTTTGCACAGGACATGGCCGCGCTCGAGAAATTCAATCCCGATCCTTCAAGATTTGCACTCAAAAAAACTTCGCGTAAACCCAAGCCTTAAAGACAACAATACGGAGCCTATAATGACCGCCCCGCGTAAAACGCCCCGTTCCGCTTTTAACAAAACGATGACACGCGAGCTTTTTCGCGCGCTCGACAGCAGCGACCACGAAAATCTGGTCGCGCTGGTCGATGCGGGGGCAGATTTGACCGCCCGTAATAGCGACGGCCTGACGCCATTGCAACTGGCAGCTGACAACCGCTCCGACGATGCGGTCAAAACGCTCATCAAGCTTGGCGCCGATATCAATGACGTCTCCACGAAAGAAAAAATGACGGCATTGCATTATGCCGCCAAAAACTCCGATACCGATACGCTGAAGGTGCTGATCGCTGCGCGGGCCGATTTGAATGTCAAAGACATTAAAGGTTTGACGCCGCTGCACCACGCCGCCATTGAAGGGGACGACGACAACGTCGATTTGCTGATTGCCGCCGGCGCTGATGTGCTGGCCAAGGACAACATGGGGCGCACCGCCGCCAAACATGCCGACAAAAAGGCTGCTGACGAAAACCATTACCTGGCCGAACGGTATCATAAAATATCCCTCACCCTTTCGCTCAAAGAAATCGCTGTGCAAAAGGAGCTTGACCGTATCGCCGCAGAAGACGCTGCGCGCAAAGCGGTGCAAAAAGACTTCGACAAGCTCAACGAAGGTTTTGATCCCGATAGCTTCAAACTGAAACCACCGCGGAAAAAATAATCCCTTATGTATGACTATGATGTAATCATCGTCGGCGCCGGAGCCGCCGGCATGATGTGTGCCGCCGAAACGGCGAAGCGCGGCCGCCGCACGCTGCTTATCGATCATGCCAAAACACCGGGCGAAAAAATCCGCATTTCAGGTGGCGGGCGCTGCAATTTCACCAACCTGCACTGCACCCCCGCGCAGTTTATTTCGGACAATCCGCATTTCTGCAAATCCGCCCTCAGCCGCTATACGCAGCAGGATTTTATCAAGCTGGTACAGAAACACGGCATCGCCTTTCATGAGAAAACCCTCGGCCAGCTTTTTTGTGACGGATCATCACAACAGATTATCGACATGCTGCTGGATGAAATGGCAGATGGTGGCGCGGATATGTGGCTTGAAACAGCCGTAGAGTCTGTCACGCGCACTGGCGCAGGTTTCACCCTGAAAACCACGCAAGGCGACATGACCTGCGGCGCACTGGTGATTGCCAGCGGCGGCCTGTCGATCCCCAAAATCGGCGCGACAGGTTTTGGCTATGACATTGCGGCGCAATTCGGCCATAGCCTGATACCGACGCGGGCCGCACTGGTGCCGCTGCTTTTCTCTGCCGATATTCTCGCCGTCACAAAATCCCTCTCCGGCCTTGCGGTCGATCCGAGCGAGATCAGCCACGGCAAGACGCGCTTTCGCGAAGGCATGCTTTTTACGCACCGCGGCCTCAGCGGCCCGTCTATTTTGCAAATCTCGTCTTATTGGCAGGAAGGCGATGCGATTGGTGTCAATCTGCTGCCGGATGCGGACGACCTGCTCAGCGCACTCAAGGCGCTGCGCAAAGATCATCCCCGCCAGATGCTGCATAACGTGCTGGCCGGTTTTGTGCCGCGCCGCGTGGCGGAATGGATTGCCGCCGATCTTGCTATCGACATACCGATGGCCGATCTGTCCGACAAAAAACTCGCGCTCGCCGCTGACCGCCTGCAAAAATGGCAGGTCACCCCTATCGGCAGCGAAGGATACCGCACTGCCGAAGTCACGCGCGGCGGCGTCAACACGCGCGAGCTGTCATCCAAAACCATGGGAAGCGCAAAACAAAGCGGGCTTTATTTTATCGGCGAGGTCGTGGACGTGACCGGCTGGCTGGGCGGGTATAATTTTCAATGGGCATGGTCGTCCGGCTGGGTGGCCGGACAATATGCCTGAATAATCAGCGCGGCGACCTGTCCTTGCGTGCGGGCTTGGCTTTTTCAGCATAGCTTGCACCGGGCAGGTCATTCAGACGTACGCCGAAATCGTCGTCGCATTCCACAACCACAACACCTTGCTGCGGCAGAATATCGACCACACTGGCGCGCGGCGCAATATTTTCGCTCGTGATGCGCTCTTCGATCTGACGCGCAAGCTCCGGCGCGGCGCGTTCGGGGCAACCGGCGGTAAAAGCGTTTTCGGTCACAACTGTCCAGCGGCTGCGGCCTTCTGCGTTAAATGATTTTTTCATGAAATTCTCCGTTATGCTGATGCCGCATATGTACGCCCGCAGGGCTTCACTGTCAACCGGCAGCCACGGCGCAGCAAAAAGGCGCGGGCCGGAGCCGCGCGCCTTTTGACCTGTCTTTTGCAAAGAATCAGACTTTGAACGACTTGCCGCAGCCGCAATGGCCGGTGGCATTCGGGTTGTTGAACACGAAGCCGGCTTCGAATTTGTTTTCGAAGTAATCCATTTCCATGCCGGCGATATAGAGCTGCGCCTGCGGGTCGATAAAAAGCTTCACGCCTTTGTCTTCGACCAGCAGGTCCATCGGGCTGGCCTGTTTGGCGTATTCAAGGTTGTAGCTGAGGCCGGAGCAGCCTGCGGCGGTCACGCCAACGCGCAGGCCTTCAAATTCTTCCCCTGCGGGCGCTTCTGCCATCAGGTTTTTAATATGAGCTGCAGCGCTATCGGTCAGAGTCATCAGTTGTTGTGTCATGGTTTTTCTCCTCGGTGTTGCCTGTTGTATAGCTTAAAACATGTTCAGTTGCAATTTGGCCGTTTCCGCCATTTTCGACGGATCCCACGGCGGATCCCAGATAATATCGACGATGACATCGCCCACATCCTGCACGGTGCGGATGGCGTTTTCGATCATCCCCGGCATTTCGCCCGCCACGGGGCAGGCCGGAGAGGTGAGCGTCATTTCGACATAGACCTTGTTCGTCTCCGCTGCGATATCGACTTTGTAAATCAAACCCAGCTCGTAAATATTCACCGGAATTTCGGGGTCGTAGACCTCGCGCAGGGCTGCCCGTATCAGCGGCCAGAGCGGATGCTCACGCGTTGCTTCAAGATCGGGCGGCTCGAGCATTTGTTCCATTTCCTCATCGCCCACGGCGCTGCGGATCATATTGTCATCTGCTACATGCTGCATCATTGGAACAGCCCTTTCGCCTTGAGGATTGCTTCTGCCAGACGCTCGACATCTTCCATCGAATTATAAAGCGCGAAAGAAGCGCGTACCGTGGCCGTCACGCCGAGCGCGCGCATCAGCGGCTGCGCACAGTGATGTCCCGCACGGACGCAAATGCCCAGCTGGTCAAAAATCGTCGCCATATCGTGCGGGTGCACACCCGTCAGCTCAAACGACAGAATGCTCGCGCGGTCGGGCGCGGTCGAAAAAATCCGCACGCCGTCGATGGCATGAAGCTTTTCTTCGGCCGCGGCCAGCAGTTTTGCTTCATGCGCCAGCGCTGCAGGTTTGTCGATGCCGCCCAGCCAGTCAATCGCCGCGCCAAGGCCGATGGCCTCGACAATCGCAGGTGTGCCCGCTTCAAAGCGGTACGGCGGGTCTTTGTAGGTGATGTTCTCGAAGCTGACATCCTCGATCATCTCGCCCCCGCCCTGATAGGGCGGCATGGCGGCCAGAAGATCAGCCTTGCCGTAGAGAATGCCGATGCCCGACGGGCCATAAAGCTTGTGACCGGTAAAGACGTAAAAATCCGCATCCAGCGCGCGTACATCGACATCCAGATGCGCCACCGCTTGCGAACCATCGACCAGCACCCTTGCGCCGACGCTATGCGCCTTGGCGATCATCGCGGCAACCGGCGTCACCGTGCCGAGCGCATTCGACATCTGCGTAACTGACAGGAGCTTGGTTTTGGACGACAGCAGCGTGTCAAAAGCCGCCATATCCAGCGTTCCGTCCGGCAGGACCGGCACGACCTTGATCACGATTCCCTTGCGCGCGCGCAGCATATGCCACGGCACGATATTCGCGTGATGTTCCAGCTCGGTCAGGATGACTTCATCGCCAGCGTTTAAAAACGCATCGCCCCAAGTCGCGGCGACAAGGTTGATGGCCTCTGTCGCGTTGCGGGTAAAGACAATTTCTTTTTCGGATGCGGCATTGAGGAAGCGCGCCACTTTTTCCCGCGCGCCTTCAAAGGCTGCACTGGTTTTGGCACCAAAAGTATAAACGCCGCGGTGCACGTTGGAATAATGGTCTGTCATCACGCGCGTCATGGCATCGATCACGGCCTGCGGTTTTTGCGCGCTGGCGGCACTATCGAGATAACAAACGATACGGCCATTGACCTTTTGCGACAGCGCAGGGAAATCCGCCTTCAGCGCCGCCACGGGGCGCGGGGTCGGTTTCATTTGCGACATATCGCTGACTTTTATGTCGGGTGCGGGTTTCATTCTGTGCCTGCCTCTTCCGTCGCGCCGAGCCATTCGGCAATGCGCGCAGCATAAAGCGCGCGCACATCGTCGCGGGTGATTTTTTCAAGTGTTTCACAGAGGAAAGAGCGGATCAGCAAAGCCTTCGCCTGGGCAGCCGGAATGCCGCGGCTTTGCAGATAAAACAGAGCGTCATTATCCAGCATCCCGGCGGTCGCGCCGTGGCTGCATTTGACGTCGTCGGCGTAAATTTCTAGTTCTGGTTTTGCGCTAGCTTCGGCTTGGTCGGATAGCAGTAACGCATGATGAGACTGGTAGCCATCTGTTTTTTGTGCAGGACGATGTACGTGTATCTTCCCTTGGAATATTGCACGAGCTTGGTCATCTATAACTCCTTTAAAATGCTGGACGGATGTTCCGTCCTTTTCAAAATGATCTGCAAGAATTGTAAAATCGTGGCACTGCCGACCCTTGAGCATATATATGCCGCCGATACTACTCGAAATCCCGTCATCCAGCAATTCTAATCCGAATTCCTGACGCCCCGTTGCAAGGCCAGAAACAGAGCTAAACCCTTGAAAATCAGACGATTTATGGCTGCGCACCACCGTCTGGCTGACATGCAACGCGGCGTCATTCTCATCGATAAAACGGTAATAACGGCCCCGCGCCGCCTGTTTCAGCACAATACCGGCGTAAAGATTCGTCAGGCTTGCACCCGCGCCGGCGTGCCGCTCCAACAGCGTCGCGCCGCTGTTTTCACCAAAACGGTACAGGACGCGCGGATAAACAGCCGGCGCATCGCCCGCCGTCATAAACAAAATTTCGACAGGCCGCGCGATATCGCGGTGCGGTGCGATATCAAGAATAAAACCATCGCGCATGTAAGCGCAGTTCAGCGCCAGCAGCGGCGATGTGGCAAGATTGCCCACTGTCACCAGCTCTTCTTCCGGCTCTTGTGCCTCCATCAGCGGCAGCAGCTTGACGCCATCGGGCAGCGCCGTGCCCAGATCGGGGCGCAGGCGGCCATTGACCAAAACGATACGATGGCTGTCGCCCAGCAGCGGCGCAGGAAGATCGGCGGCGGTCACATTGCCCTGTACGCCATCGAAATGAAAAGCCTCGGACGTCATCGGACGCAGATTGGTATATTGCCAGCCTTCCCATGCAAGGGTTGGCAGGCCGGTCGTGGCAAAGCTGGCCGCGCCGGTTTCGCGCAGCGCGCGGATCCATGCGGGGGCGGCATCGTCGGCCAATGCCTTTGCAGGCGTCAACCACGGCAGCGCATCGGCATGCACGCCATCCGCTGCTGTTTTGAAAGTCTGCACCGCCGCCTGCGCCATCTTATGCCGCCTCGCCGTAGTAATCGGCATAGCCGTTCTTTTCCAGCTCCAGCGCCAGTTCAGCTCCGCCGGTTTTCTGGATTTTTCCTTTGGCCAGTACATGCACCACGTCAGGCTTGATGTAATCCAGCAAACGCTGATAGTGCGTGATAATCAGGAACGAACGGTCGGGCGCGCGCAGGGCATTGACGCCGTCTGCAACGACTTTCAGCGCATCGATATCAAGGCCGCTGTCGGTTTCATCCAGAATGGCCAGTTTCGGCTGAAGCATCGCCAGTTGCAGCACTTCGTTACGTTTTTTCTCGCCGCCCGAAAAACCGACATTGACGCCGCGCTTGAGCATATCGGCATCCATACCCAGTTCGGTCAGTTTCTGTTTTTGCAGTTTGAGGAAGCTTGCGGGATCAAGCTCTTTCTCGCCGCGCGCCTTGCGCACCGCATTCAGCGCGGTTTTGAGAAAGGTCGTCGTCGTGACACCCGGAATTTCAACAGGGTATTGGAACGCAAGGAACAGCCCCAGCGCCGCGCGCTCTTCCGGATCCATCTCGCCGATATCCTGCCCCATAAAGCTGATAGAGCCTTGGGTAATGTCATAGCCGCTGCGACCTGCCAGCACATAAGACAGCGTCGATTTGCCCGACCCGTTCGGCCCCATGATGGCATGCACTTCGCCGGGTTTTATTTCCAGCGTCAGGCCTTTCAGCACTTCGCGTTCGGCCACCGTGGCATGGAGGTTTTCAATTTTAAGCATTATCCGACACTTCCTTCCAGAGAGATCGCGACGAGTTTTTGCGCTTCGACCGCAAATTCCATCGGCAAATGTTGCAGCACTTCGCGGCAGAAACCGTTGACGATCAGGGTCAGCGCCTCTTCGTCCGGTATCCCACGGGAGCGGCAGTAAAACAGCTGGTCGTCGCTGACCTTGGACGTGGTCGCTTCATGTTCCAATGTCGCGCTTGGGCTGCGGTTTTCGATATAGGGAACGGTATGCGCACCGCAGGTCTGGCCGATCAGCAGGCTGTCGCACTGCGTATAATTACGCGCGTTTTCCGCCTTGGCCGAAATCCGCACAAGGCCGCGATAGGTATTATCGGACTTACCTGCCGAAATCCCCTTGGACACGATGCGCGATTTGGTATTTTTACCGATATGAATCATCTTGGTGCCGGTGTCGGCCTGCTGGTGGTTATTGGTGATCGCCACCGAATAAAATTCACCCACGCTGTCATCGCCCAGCAAAATACAGGACGGATATTTCCACGTGATCGCCGAGCCCGTTTCAACCTGTGTCCACGAAATCTTCGACCGCTTACCTTTGCAGATGCCGCGCTTGGTCACGAAATTAAAAATACCGCCGCGGCCTTCCTCGTCACCCGGATACCAGTTCTGCACCGTCGAATATTTAATTTCTGCGTCGTCCATGGCGATCAGCTCCACCACGGCCGCATGCATCTGGTTTTCGTCGCGCTTGGGCGCGGTACAGCCTTCGAGATAGGAGACGTAAGAGCCCTTCTCCGCCACAATAAGCGTACGTTCGAACTGGCCGGTCTTGGCTTCGTTGATGCGGAAGTATGTTGATAGCTCCATCGGGCAGCGCACACCTTCGGGGATATAGACAAATGTGCCATCGGTAAAGACGGCGGCGTTCAAACAGGCGTGCTTATTGTCGGTATAGGGCACAACGCTGCCCATGTATTTCTTGATCAGATCCGGATAGTCCTTGATCGCTTCGGAGATCGAACAGAAAATCACGCCCGCGCTATGCAGTTTCTCGCGGAAAGTCGTGACGACTGACACGCTGTCAAACACAGCGTCCACGGCTACACCTGCCAGCATCTCTTGCTCACGCAGCGGGATGCCGAGTTTTTTGTACGTCTCCAGCAATTTCGGATCAACTTCGTCAAGGCTTTTGGGGCGGACGATGTTTTTGGGCGCGGCGTAGTAATAGGCATCCTGATAGTCGATATCCGGAATGCGCAGTTTTGCCCACTGCGGCTCCGGCATGGTCAGCCAGTGACGATAGGCTTTCAGGCGCTGGTCCAGCATCCATTGCGGCTCGCCTTTTTTGCTGGAAATCAGATGGATGATTTCTTCGTTGAGCCCCTTGGGCGCAATATCCATTTCGATGTCGGTGATAAAGCCGGCTTCGTATTTTCCGTCAAGTTCGGCAACTGTTTGCCGTGTTTCACTTGAGATTGACATGCGCCCCGCCTTCGGTGATCTGCGTCAGACTGGGTACATGGCCGCAGCCGGAAGAAGAACGCGCCATATCCGACAGACGCACGGCCTGCAGCGCGGCACGGATTGCCTGATTGACCGGCGACCATTTACCCTTGGCGGGGCATTTCGGCTCCGCCCGGCAAGTATCGTTCGCACCAGCACAGGAGACAATCGTAATAGGACCATCAAGCGCCTCGATCACATCGCAGATCGACATTTCATCGGCGGAAGCGGCCAGACGGTAACCGCCCGCTGCACCGCGTACGGATTCAACGAGTTTTTTGCGTGCAAGTTTTTTAAGCACCTTGGCGACGGTCGGCTCGGGAATGCTGGTGCGCTCGGCCAGCTGATGCGCACTGCGCGCGGCAGTATTGCCTTCACGCGAAAGCTGCACCATCACGGCGACGGCGTAATCTGTCAATTTGCCAAGTTTAATCATATTGTTTCTCCCGCCCCTGCCGCCGCGGCGATAGGGAACCTTTTCAGTCCGAATTAATATTGGATTTTAATACTGTTTTTCAACAAAAATCGTACCGGAACATAGCGGAATTTTGTTCAGGCGACAAAGAAAATCGCCTAATTTTGAGGTATTATAGCACCGCAAATAGCCGCCGTTCATAACCCACTGAATTTGCTCTATTTTACCTATAGAGAAAACCTATCGGCGCATAAAAAACGCTTATGCGACCACCTGCTCCTTGGTGGCGAGGAAGCGGATATCCGGCCAGTTCTCGTTCGATGTGTCCAGATGCCAGGCGTTTCTGGCCAGGAATACTGGCTGCCCGTCGTGGTCTTCGGCGATATTGGGCAGGTTCTCGTCAATGAATTGTTCCAGTTTTTCCCGTTTGTCGCTCTCCAGCCAGCGCGCGGTGTGCAGCGCCGCCTGTTCAAACCGCACCGGCAGGTTGTATTCGGTACGGATGCGATCCGCCAGAATATCGAATTGCAGCGGGCCGACAACGCCGACCACCCAGCTGGAGTCCATCCGCGGTTTAAAGACGCGCGCCGCGCCCTCTTCCGCCAACTGTAACAATGCCTCGCCCAGATGTTTGGCACGTAGCGGGTCGTCAAGGCGTACGCGCTGCAAATGTTCGGGCGCAAAGCTGGGAATGCCGGTTGCATGCAGCACTTCGCCTTCGGTCAGCGTATCGCCGATGCGCAAATTGCCGTGGTTGGGGATGCCGATGATATCACCGGCAAAGGCGTCTTCGGCCACATCACGTTCTTGCGCAAAAAAGATCAGCGGGTTATGCACAGTAATCGCCTTGCCGCTACGGATATGCTGCAATTTCATGCCGCGCTTGAAATGGCCGGAGCACAGACGCGTAAAGGCGATACGGTCGCGGTGTTTCGGGTCCATATTCGCCTGAATTTTAAAAACGAAACCGGTGACTTTTTTCTCGGTCGGCTCAATCAGGCGTTCGGCTGTTGGCTGTGGCCGCGGCGATGGTGCCAATTCGCGCAGACCGCCCAACATTTCGCGCACACCGAAATTATTGACAGCAGAGCCGAAAAACACCGGCGTCATCGTGCCTTCCAGATAGGCTTTGCGGTCAATGGGTTTGCACAGGCCGCGTACCATGGCGATGTCCTCGCGCAGTTTTTTGACAGCGTAATCGGGCAGACGTTCGTCCAGCTTCGGATCATCCACGCCATAGCATTTCTCGCCTTCGTCCGGACGCTCTCCCTTGCTGCGCGCCATCAAAATAAGCTGGTCATTGATCAGGTCATAGCAGCCCAGAAAATCGCGCCCCATGCCAATCGGCCAGCTGGCAGGCGATACATCCAGCGCCAGCGTCTGTTCGATCTCGTCGAGCAGATTGAACGGATCCTGCCCTTCGCGGTCAAGCTTGTTGATAAATGTCGTGATCGGCATATCGCGCAGGCGGCAGACTTCAAACAGCTTGCGTGTCTGTGTCTCGATCCCCTTGGCGGCGTCGATCACCATGATGGCGCTGTCAACAGCGGTCAGGGTGCGGTACGTATCTTCGGAAAAGTCCTGGTGCCCCGGCGTATCGAGCAGGTTGAACTTGATGCCTTCGTATTCAAACGTCATGACGGAGGAGACGACGGAAATCCCGCGCTCCTGCTCCACCTTCATCCAGTCCGACCGTGCATGGCGCGTCTCTTTGCGCGCCTTGACCGCGCCCGCCAGCTGGATGGCGCCGCCAAAGAGCAGCAGTTTTTCGGTCAACGTCGTTTTACCCGCATCGGGGTGTGCGATGATGGCGAAGGTACGGCGGCGTTCGATTTCGTCTTCTATGGGCAGCATGTCTTTTTTATACCAATTCTTATACGCGCTCTTTGTAATGCAGCCGCTGGCTTTGCGCAATACATAATATTTTCAAGGTGATAAAACCCTTCGCCAAGCCGCCGAAAAGCCGCTAAAACAGGGGCATGGATCATGTCCCCGTTTATGAAATGACCGAAGCCGAATTGATGTCGCGAATCCTGTTTCGCGACCAGCTCGTCATCGTGCTCGACAAGCCCGTGAATATCCCTGTGCATGCAGGGCCAAAAGGCGGGCCGAGCCTCGAGGATTATTTCAGCCATTTGCATTTCGGCTACAAGGAGACCCCGCGCCTCGCCCACCGTCTCGACCGCGATACCAGTGGTTGTCTTGTTTTAGGGCGCAACGACCGCGGCCTGCGTCGCATGGGCAAGCTTTTTGAATCAGGGCAGATCCAGAAAACCTATTGGGCCGTCACCAGCCGCGCACCGAAAAAATCCGAAGGCGTCATCAACACGCCGCTGCGCAAGGTCAAGCTACCGAAAGGCTGGAGCATGCAGCCCTGCGGCGTCAACGACCCCGAAGCGCAAAGCGCGGTCACCGGATATAAAATTCTCAAGACCTACGACGATGGCCGCACGCTGCTGGAGCTATCACCCGAAACGGGCCGCACGCATCAAATCCGCGTCCATCTGCAATCTATTGACTGCCCCATCGTCGGCGACTGGCTCTATGGCGAAAACACAGCGCGCCCCGAAAGCGGCGCATTCCCGCAGCTGCACCTGCACGCGCGGCGCATCGTCATCCCGCTCTATGCAGACCAGCCGCCGCTGGATGTGACGGCAGAGGCGCCTGCGTATTTTCCGCCGATTGATTAAGCTGCCACGCGGTTTTCGCTGAGGTCACCCGTGCAGGCCTTGAGGAAGATTTGCGTGTAATCTTCAGCGCTCAGCAGGACGGGGTTGCCGCCAGCGGAGGGGTCTTCGGTTGCCATGCGGCCAATATCTGCGGGGCGGTCATGCGGCACGCCGATATCGCCCAGCGTATTTTCGATGCCGAGGCGTTTTCTGAAATCCAGCACCCAAGCCAGAACGGCGTCATAGCCATTGCCTTTGGTCGGCAGGTTCAGGACGCGCGCCAGCACATCCATGCGCTCCCCAATATGGGCGCGGTTGCGTACCATGACATAGGGCAGCAGAATGGCGTTCAAAAGCCCGTGCGGTTTGTCATACAGGCCACCGAGCGGATGGGCGAGCGCATGCACGCCGCCAAGACCTTTTTGAAAGGCCGCCGCACCCATCGACGCCGCCGCGAGCATATGCGCGCGCGCTTCGATATCTTTGCCGTTGTCGTAGGCGCGCGGCAGATAATCGGCGACAAGGCGCATGCCTTCCAGCGCAATACCATCAGCGAGCGGATGAAAACCGGGCGCACAGAAAGCCTCGAAACAATGCACAAAAGCATCAACGCCCGTCGCCGCCGTGATATGCGGCGGCAAGCCAATCGTCAGCTCGGGGTCGGAAATGACCAGCGCCGGCAGCATTTTAGGGTGGAAGATGATTTTCTTTTCATGAGTGTCCTGATTGGTGATAATGCTGGCGCGGCCAACCTCGCTGCCCGTGCCTGCGGTCGTCGGAATGGCGATAACCGGCGCCATGGTCTTTTCGTTGACGCGCAGATAGTTATCGCCCTCATCCACAAAATCCCACAGTGGACGGTTTTGCCCCACCATCAAGGCGACAGCCTTGGCAGCATCCAGACCGCTGCCGCCGCCGAAGGCGATCACGCCATCATGGCCACCCTTTTTGTAAGCTTCGACGCCGGCCATGACGTTCGCGCCCGTCGGGTTCGGCTTTATCTCGGCGAACAGCGCGGTTTCGATCCCCGCTTCGCGGTTGATCTTGAGCGCATGCAGCGTGATCGGATGCGCCTGAAGCCCGGCATCTGTCATCAGGACAGGTTTTTTCATGCCAAGGTTCAGGCAAAACTCCGGCAAGCGGGCGATGCTGCCCGGCCCGAAGATCACGCGCGTCGGATAATTCCAGTTACCTTTGAGGATTTTGTCGGACATGTTCAGCCTCCAGAAAATCAGATTTTATGACGCAGATGGAAACCCTTCGGACGGGTCAGGCTTTCGAAGCAGAGTACCGACAGCGAGGCGCCGCGGCCGGTATCTTTTACGCCTGTCCACGGCAGCGCCGGATCGACGTAATCGCAGCGGTTCATAAAGACCGTGCCGGTTTCAAGGCGGTTGCCGATATCCTCGGCCGCATCCATATCCTGCGTCCAGACCGAAGCCGTGAGACCAAAATCGCTGTCGTTCATCAGCTTGAGCGCTTCCTCGTCCGACGATACTTTCATGATATTGACCGTGGGGCCGAAAGTTTCTTCGCGCTGCGCCCGCATGCTATGCGTGACATTCACCAGCACCTGCGGCGCAAGATAGGGCGTGCCGGCGCGGCTTTCGGGGAAAAGTTTTTCGTCAATCAGCGCCTTCGCGCCCTGCGCCACGGCATCGGCCGTTTGCGCACGGACAAAATCCGCCGCCGCGGTGCGCACCATAGGGCCGAGAGTTGTTGCGGCATCCAGCGGGTTGCCGAGGACGTATTTTTTGGCCAGTTCAACAGCACCTTCGACAAAACCGTCAAACAAGTCGGCATGCACATAGATGCGTTCGATACCGCAGCAGCATTGGCCGGAATTGAAAAACGCGCCATCGACCAGATTTTCAACAGCATAGTGCAAATCGGCATCGGGGCGCACATAGGCAGGGTCTTTGCCGCCCAGCTCCAGCCCTGCGACGATAAACTTGCCGCTGATCGCGCGCTGCACCGTATGCCCCGCCCGAACGCCGCCCGTGAAATTCACGAAATCAACACGCGGATCGGCCATCAGCTTCTCGGCGTCTTCATGGCTGAGGTCGAGGTATTGGAACAGCCCTTCGGGCAGGCCGGCTTCTTTAAACGCAGCGGCGAAACGGTCGGCACAGAGCGGCGTCTGGGCAGAATGTTTCAGCACCACCGCATTCCCCGCCAGCAGCGCCGGCACAATCGTATTCACCGATGTCAGGTACGGATAATTCCAAGGTGCAATCACCGCCACCACCCCGACAGGTTCACGGCGGATAAAGCGTTTGAAGCCTTCGCGCGCTTCCGGCACGATGTCGGCCAGTGCCTTGGGTGCCAGATCGACCATATAGCGGATACGCTCGCACATTGCGCCTGTAACCTCGCCCGGCGTATAGCGCACAGGGCGGCCCATCTGCCATGTCAGCTCTGTGCCGATTTCGGGTGCTTTGGCGACCAGCGCGTCCATAAATTTCAGCATGATTTTCTGTTTGTCGGCCATGGGCACAAAACGCCAGTCGCGCTGCGCTTTTTTGGCTTTATCAAGCGCGGCATCAATCTCGGCACCGCCTTGCAGCGCGCGTTCAACGAAGACGCTGCCGTCAACCGGCGAGATGGTGCGCAGCATGGGGGATGTTCCTTTGGTGGCGGGCTGGGCCATGATGGTTTCTCCTTAGATGATTTCGAAATAGCGGGACAGTTCCCAGCTGGTGATATTTTTGCGGAATTCGCGTTCTTCCCATTCGCGCGACTGGGCGAAATGGGTCACGAAATCCTTGCCGAACAAGTCATTCGCGGCTTTGGATTTGCGCAGGCGTCCCGCCGCTTCGGTCAGCGTTTGCGGCAGCGAGAGCTTCGCATCAAATGTCTGGTCATAGGCATTGCCGGTGACAACCTCGGTCGGCTCGATCTTGTTCTCGATCCCCCACAGGCCGGAGCCGATGGAGGCCGCCAGCGCGATATAAGGATTGATATCGGCAGCCGCGATGCGGTATTCGATGCGCTGCGATTTTTCGCCGCCCGGAATAACGCGCAGCGCTGTGGTGCGGTTCTCCACGCCCCATGTCGCCGATGTCGGCGCCCAGAAACCGGGGACAAGGCGGCTATAACTATTGACCGTCGAGGCCACCATCGCCAATACCTCTGGCATCAAAGCCTGCTGACCGCCAAGGAACCAGCGCATTTTGTCAGACATATTGTATTTTTTCTTCGCGTCATGAAAGACCGACTTGCCGGTTTTCTTGTCTTTCAGTGACAAGTGGATATGGCCGGATTGCCCCGGCCAGTCGTTCGACCATTTGGCCATAAAAGTCGCCATCCAGCCGCGTTTTTGCGCCAGCACCTTGGTGAAGGTTTTAAACAGCGCGGCGCGGTCGGCGGATTCCAGTGCATCGGCATAGAGCAAGGCGGCTTCCAGCACGCCGGGGCCGGTTTCGGTGTGCAGTCCCTCGATCGGGATATTCATGTCGCGGCACATGTTCAAAAGATCATGATAAAAATCCGCATGCACCGAATTGCGCAGCACCGAATAACCGAAATAGCCTGGCGTGATAGGTTTAAGATTGCGATAGCCTTTTTCGCGCACGCTATGCGGCGTTTCTTCAAAGACGAAAAATTCAAATTCACAGGCCGCATTGACGCCATAACCCATATCGTCGGCACGTTTCAAAACACGTTTCAAAAGGCTGCGCGGGCAGACGGTTTCGGCCTTGCCGACAAAATCCGCGATAAAAAGCGGCACGTTATTTTCAAACGGCAGGGCGCGCACGGTCTCCAGCGCCACGCGCGCCTCGGCATCGGGATAGGCGGTGTGCCAGCCGGTAAAGGTGGCACTGTCATAGAGCTGATCGTTGGAATCCCAGCCGAAAACCACGTCGCAAAAACCAAACCCGTTATCGAGCGCGGATATAAATTTATCGACCGCCATATATTTGCCGCGCAGGATGCCGTCGATATCAAATGCGCCGACCTTGACGTATTCGACTTTTTGCTGGCGCAGGCCTTTTTTGATATCGGCGGCTGTTTTGCGTCCGAAAACCTTGTCGACGTCCATGCGGGCAATCCCTTCCGTTTGATTGAACGGAAACAGTATATAAGCAGCCGCCAGCCGCTCCAATGGGGGATTATGTTTGCATAAAGCGCGCTACGCGCCGCGGTTCAGCCACCAGAAAGCGCCGTTCAGCACGGCAGCGAAGCCCGTCCACAGCAGCGGCGGGATCAATAGCAGCGCCGCAACCCGCAGCGGCTGCCAAGCCTGCACAATCAGGACAACCGACAGGACATTCATCACCAGTATCCAGATAAAGCCGGCCAGCAGCTGCCCTGCGGAAAAGAAAACGAAACTCCAGCTCCAGTTCAGCGCCATATAGGCAGCAAAAAGCCCGAGTCTGCGCATCCCTTCTGCATCCGCATGTCGCGCCCGCCAGATATAAAACCCCGCCGCGGCGATCAAGGCATAGAGCAGCGTCCACATGACCGGAAAGATCATATTGGGCGGCGTAAACCATGGCCGTTCCAGCGCGGCATACCAGCCATCCACTTCAGGACGGGTTGCATAGCCAATAGCGGCCGATACGGCCTCGAAAACCGCTATCCAGAGGCCGAGAAAAAGAACCTGCCGCATGCCCGCCGATAAAACCACAATACACCTGTTATGAAATATTAAGCCCGCCTGGTTCCACACAATATGAAACCGTGGTATCATAAAGCAATGAGCACGGTTAAAAAATATATCGCCATTTGCATGATATTCAGCCTTTTGCTGGCGGCGATGCCCTATGGCGGTTTTATTTCTTGCGCGCATGCAGCAGGGGCAGCGCAGGAAAAAGCCGCCGAAGATATCGAACCACTCTGCCCGATGCATGCCAAAGCCGAAACGGCCACAGAAAAATCCGCGCCCAAGACACTCGACTGCTGCGGCGATTTTTGCACTTGTGCGCTGGGGAATTGCCATGCCGCGCCTGCGGTGCTGGCAATGAAATATTTGCAGAGCATCCCCTTTTCTGCCGCGTCCTTGGGCATTGCGGGTCTTGATGCACCGTCCCCCTTCTCGCCGGAATTGCCGACGCCACCACCCAAAGCCTGACTCCCTTTATGCTTCGCAAAGCGTGGCCATTGCCACGCATGTTTTGTCATGACAAGGGAGATTTTTCATGACCTCAAGACTTCTGAAAGCGGGGATTTTATCCCTGTGGCTTACGCTTGCGGCGATCACGCCAGCCGAAGCGCGGCCCATTTCTTATCCGGGCGGCTGGACGTCCATGACCATGAACGATGGCGAGCGGAATATGCTGCATTTAAATTATACTTTCACGCCATCCTTCTCGCTCGGCTATAACGCGGAGTACTGGCGGGAAGATCAATTCCAGCTGCATGCGCTGCAAATGAACAATCTGCTCAAACGCTGGAACAACCCGGGCAGCCAAGCCAACCTGTACCTGCAATCCGGCATTGGCGCAGCCTATAGCGACAAGCGGCCTTTCGACCGCGACTGGCAACCCGCAGGCTTTACCGGCATCGCGGCAGACTGGGAAAACCGGCGGTTTTATACGTCCTATGAAAATCGCTATACCTGGGCCGGCGATTTTCATGCCAGCTTTATGCAGCAGGCGCGCGTGGGGGTTGCCCCTTATATCGGCGGCTATGGCGACCTGCATACGTGGTTTATTTTGCAAGTCAGTCACACGCCCGAAGCCGACGACCGTTTGACCGTCACGCCGATTGTCCGGCTGTTCAAGGGCGATCATCTGGCCGAAGCGGGTATCAGCAACCACGGCGACGTCACCTTCAACTGGACTATCCGTTTCTAGGAAAGGATTACACTCATGAAAAACGCTTTTTTCACCTTCTTCACTGCACTGGCGATGATCGTTATGACCGGCCTGCCCGCACTGGCGGAACATACGGCCGGATTGCCTGAAAAAATACAAGCCGGAGAGATCAACAAAACCGGCACACTGATACAGATCGGCGTCAACGGGCTGGTCTGTGATTTCTGCGCCCGCGCGCTTGAAAAAGTCTTTATGAAGCGGAGCGATATTGCGGGCATTGACGTCAACCTTGACGACAGCCGCGTTATCATCAGCCTCAAAGACGATGCCGACATTGATGACGACACCTTGCGCAAGCTGGTCACCGACGCCGGTTACAACGTCAGCAATATCACGCGAAAACCGGGGCACGGCTGATGTCCGCCGCATCCGATAACCGCAAAAAACTTTTGCTGCCGGGGCTTAGTCTGTTGACGAGCCTCGGCACGCTGGTCTGCTGCGCCCTGCCTGCGCTGCTGGTGACACTGGGGGCTGGCGCAACGCTTGCCGGATTGGTCAGTGCCGCGCCGCAGCTGGTCTGGCTCTCGGCGCACAAAAACGCCGTCTTCACGGTCGCAGGCGCGCTTCTGGCCATAGCCGGTGCCGTGCAGTGGCGAAACCGCCACGCGCCCTGCCCCGCTGATCCGACGCAGGCACGCGCCTGCATGTTTTTACGGCGGGCAGGATGGTGGCTATGGAGCCTCTCGCTTGCACTTTACCTGACAGGCTTCTTCTTCGCCTTTATCGCCGCACGCATTTTTTACGGCTGAGACATCGGAGAGGGCGGCGCCATAGGCAAATGGCCGCCTTGCGTCATAGAGCGTATATCGAAATGCCCTTCTTCGACGTTCATCGGGAAGTACGTATAAGATATCAAAACGCCGGTCAAAAAAACCGCCAAAAAAATCGCTACTTTGGCAGGTAAAGACTGCAGGTTCTTGAGAAATACCTTTCGACCGACATAAACGCCCAGATATGTCGTTGCCGCCAAATAGATTTCTGCAATCAGCAAGTTAGACATCCAACTGACGCAGCTTTGCAAGGTTTTAACAACAAGCAGGGGAAACGGTGATCCTGCCATAATCAGCAAGTGGCCGTATACCTTGATGTTCACGAAAGCGTATGTACAGGCATAGCTGCGAAACATCCAGCGGCGATGCTGCACAAAATTCTTTTTGCGCGCGTAATGATACGCCAGCCAGGTAAAAACAAACCATGCCACGGCCAGAGAGCCGAAGCCCACGCGCGGAATGTTTCCGCCATGATTTGATAGGCCCAGCGGAAGGCTTGTCGCCGCGCTAATCAGGCAGCAAATCACATATATTTGCCCCATTCTACGGTGCAGCTTCGGCTTTTCACGCCGTAGCGTTGCGTGAAATAGCCATGGCCCAAGACACAGGGGCATTATAGCGAAAACAACGTGCGCAAGCAGCAGCAGGTTGTTGACAAGAGGTCTGGCTTTAAAAGCAGGCGCCCCCATCGGAATATCAGAGATCAGCGGCGCAGCCATTAAATAGAATATCGGCGCGGCAGCAAAAATAAACGTCCCCGCGAGCATAAAAAACCAAGGCAAGCTCTCGTTGAAAACGTATGTCTCTAAAAACGCATAGGGAGCCTTGAGAGGGTTAAACATATCACCATCCATACCGCTG
>JAUXOC010000061.1 GCA_030682495.1 Alphaproteobacteria bacterium
GCGCATGACGCTGGCGGAAAAAGGCACCGAGCTTTCGCGCCCGTCAAAACCGACAACCCCTTTTTTCCCGCCACGGCGTTTGACCAGCGTGCCAAAAGCGCGGCCGATGAAATAGCAATCTTCTTCGCGCAAGGTATCGCCCACCGTGCCGCGAATATCGTATTCGCGCAGGATGCCGGGGTTGATGGTATGGGTCTGCTTTTGCGCGGCGCGGGCGTTCTCTGCGGTCATGGAACCTCTTTATTCATAATGTGCCATTCGGTTTCAGCCTTAGTATTATCCCCGAGCGCGATGAAAGCACAAGCCGGAAGGCGGCGGCAGCCGCTTGAAAATGCCTATGGTTTTCATATTGACCCCGCACTACGATATGGCTAATATCACCTATCATGAAAAAACTGACGCCTGAACAAATCCGCGACGAATTTAACGCGCGCAAGGAAAAATTCTCCCAGTGGGGCGAAGAGACCGGATTCAACGCAGCCCTGCAAGGCATCAGCACCGCCCTTGCCGATTTACGCGCCGGCGGCATCGACGTCTCGCTGGAGATTCTCGGTGACTCCTCCCAGCAAGCTTTTGCCTTGCGGCCAGATGTGTCCGTCACCTCGCCCATTTCCGGCGTCCTGCGCATCAACCATATTCACCGTTTGTTTTCGATCACCGTCAGGGAAAGCGATAAACCCTGTCTAAAGGTATCGCTGTCGGATTTTGACATTCGCTATCAAGGCGCGCATGGGGAAATCAAAGAGGGCAAGCTGCGCAACGTCATTCGCACAAAAACCTATGATTTCAAGAAAGACCCCGACGCGCTGGTCAAATTCCAGCAGGAAATTATCCAGTTCAGCGCCCGCAATGCCGTTGTGGCTGAAAACGATGTCGCAAATGCTTTTGACACCGGCATCAGCACGAAAAAGCCTGCGCTAAAATCCGCTTTGAAAAAACCGGCAAATGGTTAAACTGCGCGCATGAGCGTATCACCTGACAATTCCACCCCCTTTTCCGCCTATCTGGCCGCCGATGGGTTCACCGAAGATCTGCTGGCCGAGCTGGGTTCGCGCGTGCGCGACGTCTATGACCGGCTGGTGATTGCCGATGGTCCTGCCGTACATGCCGTCTGGGCAGAAAATATCTGGCGCAACCCGCAGTATATCGAAATTGAATCCATCGGTGACGCCGCAAAAAAACTGCGCGCCATCCAGCGCAGCTGGGCAAATTACGCTTTTGATTTTCACCGCCGCAGTAAACTGATTACGGAGAAACTGCCGCATATCTCGGGAAAGCCTCTTGTCTTCGGCACGCCCCTGCCGACATCGCCGCTCGGCTCCTGGACGCTGCTGCGCGATAACCTGATGCTGGCCAGCGCCGATTGTTCCAGCCCGATACCGAATGGCGCCTTTATCTTTGGCGAAGACAGGGAAGAGCCGCCCAACCGCGCCTATTTGAAACTGTGGGAATCTCTGACCCGCGCCGGACGCATGCCACAGGCAGGCGAAACCTGCCTCGATCTCGGCGCCTCCCCCGGCGGCTGGACATGGGTTTTGCAAGGTTTGGGCGCAGAGGTCATCGCCGTTGACAAAGCGCCCCTCGCCCCGCATATCGCAGGCCTGCCAAATGTGCGCTATGTGCAGCAAAGCGCCTTCGCCCTGAAACCCGTCGAGATTGGCGCGGTTGACTGGCTGTTTTCGGATATCATCTGCTACCCTGAAAGGCTCTTGCGGCTGGTTTCCGAATGGAAGGCCTCCGGCCTTGTCAGAAACATGATTTGCACCATTAAATTTCAAGGCGAAACCGATTTCAAAACGACAGAATCTTTCCTTGAAATCGCTGGATCGACCGCCTTCCACCTTTATAATAACAAGCACGAAATCACATGGATCTGTCTGGAGTAGCGCATGTCATACAAAGGCGATGAACATCTGGCGAAGCTGCTGGCTGCGGCTGGCGAAGATCGCAACCTTGGCACAATCAAAAAAATCCTCTCCGGCATCAACGCCGCGCCCGATGACCTTGGCGAGCCGCTGCGCTGGACAAAACTTTTCAAAACCGGCGACGATGCCGAAGTGGTGGCGCAGCTCTCTGCCCTGCGCGAAACGCTGAAGCCCGCAGCCGAACCGACAGGCGGACGCCTTGCTGCCTTGCGTGCAGAAATGGCCAAACGCAATATCGACGGTTTTTTTATTCCGCGCGCCGATGAATTTCAGGGTGAATACGTGCCCGCGCGCGCCGAGCGTCTGGAATGGATCACCGGATTTACCGGCTCGGCCGGTTATGCAGTCGCACTGACCGACAAAGCGGCGTTTTTTACCGATGGCCGCTATACGCTGCAAGCGCAGACGCAGGTCGATCAAAAAGATTTCGAGATTTGCAGCCTCTCCGAAGACCAGCCACCCGCGCCGACCATGACGCCGGTGGAATGGATCGAGAAAAACCTGCCAAAAGACGCGCGTTTCGGCATCGACCCCTGGGTGCATACGCCGAACGACATCAAAAAAATCCGCGATGCCGTCGAGCGCGTGGACGGCACGCTGGTGCTGCTGGACGATAATCCGCTGGATGCCGCATGGACGGCGCAGCCGCCTGCCCCGCTGGCGCCCGTGGTGCCGCACCCGCTGCAATACGCGGGAAAAGCCTCGGACGTAAAACGGCAGGAACTTGCAAACGCGCTGACGGACGCGGGCGCAGATGCGCTGGCGATCACACTGCCCGAAGAAATCTGCTGGCTGCTCAATATCCGCGGCGGCGATGTGCCCTGCACGCCTTTTGCCTTGTCCTATGCGATTGCGCACAAGGACGGCACAGTGGATTGGTTTATCGATGCCGAAAAGGTGACGGACGACACCCGCGCATGGGTTGGCACCGATGTGCATCTGCATCCGCTGGAGGCTTTTTCAGGCCATATCGAAAAACTGGCGCAGGACAGCAAAAAAATCTGGATCGACCCTGCCGCCGCCCCTGCAAAGCTTGAAGCCATCATTGAAGGCACCGGTGCCGCACCGCATATCGCGCGCAGCCCGCTACAATTGATGAAAGCCAAGAAAAACGACGTGGAAATTCAGGGCGCGATCAATGCCCATATCCGCGACGGCGTGGCTGTGGCGCGTTTCCTCTCCGCACTGAACGAACAAGGCGCTGCCGCCAAGCACGACGAGCTTTCTGCCACGCAGCTTTTGCAGGACATTCGCGCCGAGGGCGAGAATTTCCGCGGTCTCAGCTTCGATACCATTTCAGGATCGGGCGGCAACGGCGCGATTGTGCATTACCGCTCGAGCGAGACCACCAACCAGCCCCTGCTCTCCGGCCCTGTCTATCTGGTCGATAGCGGCGCGCAGTATCTGGACGGCACAACCGATATCACCCGCACCATCGCCGTCGATACCCCGACGCAGGAGATGAAAGAAAACTTCACCCGCGTCCTCAGGGGTCATATCGCCGTTGCGATGGCGATTTTCCCCGAAGGCACAACGGGCGACAAACTGGACGTGAAGGCACGCGCCGCACTCAAAGAAGTCGGGCTGGATTTTGCCCACGGCACCGGCCACGGCGTGGGCAGTTACCTGTCGGTACACGAAGGTCCCTGCGGTATTTCACCGCGCGCAACGAGTGTGCCGCTGGAGCCGGGCATGATTATCTCCAACGAACCCGGTTTTTACAAAGCGGGCGAATACGGCATCCGCATTGAAACGCTGGTGACGGTCATCGATACCGGCAAGACGGACGAGAACGGCAAGAAACTGCTGGGCTTTAAAACCCTCACCCTCGCTCCGGTGGATCGCAACTTGATCGAACCCGCGCTGATGAGCGATGACGAGCTGAAATGGCTCAACGACTATCACGCGGAGGTCGCCCGCACGCTGACGCCGCTGCTTGAAAAAGCCGACCCCAAGGCGGCCGGTTTCCTGAAAAAATCCACGCAGCCGATCGCAAAACCGGCGACACCATCTGCCAAGTCCAAGAAAATAAACGGATTTTTCATGTAAGCGGTGGGTTGACCCACCCCTTTAAATTTGCCATATTCTAAGCAGCTCATACAAAACCGCTGCAAGGAATCGCCATGGCGATGTTTCATTCCCGCAAAAAGCTGCTGCGCGCCATCCGCGAGGGTGACGTAGCACTGGTGCGCGAACATCTGATGAATGCCGAACGACTGGACGAATGGCTGGGCGCCTTGAATGACGATGGCTTTCATGCGCTTCATATCGCCGTCGAGCATCGCCAGATCGCCCTTATCCCCCTGTTGATTGACCACGGTGCAGATGTCGATGTCCGTACGCGCAGTGGCCGCACGCCGCTGATGCTGGCCACAAAACACCACAGCACAGATCACGCCGATTTGCTGATCGCGCGCGGCGCAAACCCCAAGGCCGCAGACAACGACGGGCTTTCGGTTTTTGGCCATGCCGTTTATCACCAGCGCACAGAAGTCGCGCGCCTGATGCTGGATCAAGGTGCTGAAATCGATGACGACAAATCGTTTATGCATGCCTGTTCCAACCGCGACGTTAAAACCATCGCCCTGCTGATCGAACGCGGCGCGAATACGAAGGTCGTGCAGGGTTCATACAACTATCACCCCGTGCATTACCTTGCGCAGCACGGCAGCGTCGAAGGTTTCAACGTGCTGCAGGCAGCGAACGGCATTGCCGATCTGGATGCGCGGCTGACGAGTGACGGCAATACCGCGCTGCATATGGCCGCCGTGAACGGCCATGTTGGCATGGTTGAAATCCTGCTGGCCGCCGGTGCGCGCCGCGATCTTGAAAACAACGAAGGCCTGACCGCCGAAGCCGCCGCGCTCAAAAAAGACAAGCGGCATTGCGCCAAAGCCATCCGCGCCGCCGAAGACACCCGCCCCGTACAAAAGCCCGTCGCGCAGGAAGCACCGCAGGGCGCAGCAACGGACGAAAACTGGCTGCGTGTGGGTGCGCATAGCATCGCGCAGGTGCAAACTCTCGCACCGCTGAACCGCCGCATCACGCATCTGTTCAATTTCGAAAGCCGCGAGCGCATGACCATCTCGGAGAACCTCAAAACCGGTGCCGAGGTCACGTTGCCGCCGCAATCTTTTGACGATATCGACCGCGCCGCCATCGAAACCGCAGGGGCCGAGCTACAGCGTCAGGGGGGTACAGTCAACGACAACCTGCCCGGCAAGCCTGCCCTGCGCAAAACATCACAACCATAGAAAACGTTAGGCTGACGCGCCGGACAGCACGCGCCGCAAAGCCGTGAAAAGACCGGTTTGTGACGATAACTGCGGCAAGGCCGGCAGCAGCGGCGCGAGATCACCCTCAGAGAAGCCCTCAGCCGCAGAAACCTCCGCCATAAATGCGATCCAGTCCGCATATTCCGTTTTCAGATTTTCCGGCATGAATTTCCACGTGCTTTCCAGCAGGCGCAGATAATCATAGAGCCTTGCTGCGGCTGCGCTGATATGCGGCGCGGGCAGGTATTCAAAATCAACAAAGACGATCTGCGTCAGCTTGTCATCCGCCAGCGTATTGGCCAGCGATGCATCGGCATGCACCACACCGAGCGCATGCAGGCGTTGCAGCGCCGCGCTGGTGGCCATGACCAGCCGCCACGCCTGATCGCCCTGCGCCAAAAGAGCATCATGCAGCGGCGATAAGGGCAGATAGGCGCAGCACAGCGCGTCTTTATCCTGCCAGAGCGGCTGCGGCGTCAGGCCTGCAGCGCTACCTGCCTGATAAGCCGCCGCCTCGCGTCCCGCACGCTCCGGTTCAATCACAGAGATAAACGGCATATCCGGCGCAGGCGTCTTGCGGCGCCGGTACGGATTGACCAGCCGCAGCATGCCCAGTGTGCGGCCCTCTGCCCTGACCTTGTAAATACTGTCATGGCCGCGGCTGCCGGACAAAACCAGATCCGGCACCGCAGGCAAGCCAAAATGCGTCTGGAGTGTGCGCGCCACGATGCGGCGGCGCGGCGCAATTTTGATTTCGCCGCGAATACGGGCATAGGCGCGCTTCAGCGCCCTCACGATGAAATGCTCCGCAGCTCTTTCAGGCGCAGGAAAATATCTTCCTGCTCATGCGCCGAGAAAAACAGCGGAAAATGCCCCACGGCTTCCGCTTCGTTATCGGTCGAATGCAGCGGATTGGCCGAAGGCTTGCATTTCGTCGTTGTCCTGAACCACGTACGGAATTCGCGCTTCACGAATTGCCGGCTGTTGAAAACATAGGCCTGTATCTTGCGGTCTTCTTCCGTCGCTTCCTGTGGATGCGGGTCAAAAACCAGCACCACAATACGCGGGCGTCCGCCGCGCCGCCACTTGCCGCCGCGCATCTTGCCGCTTTCCACCAATCGCGCGGCAAGTGGTATATCTTTGACCAAAATTGTTTTAAAATGCTCGCGCAACATATTGATAAGATTTGTATGCAGTCCCGTTTTGACCGAAATACCGCGGATCACAAACATATTCATCTCGCCGCTAAATTCGCGGAACAATTGCGCCATAAACATGCTCTTCACATCTTTCGCAAACTGCTTTTGCACATAGGCAACAAGAGTTTCGTACGTAGCATTGCATTCGTGTGCCCTGAGGTAGCCATGATAAGCAAAAAGAGTATCATCCAGATTTAAGCCCAGCTGAGACTTAAGCCATTCGATCTCTGCAAGATAGCGCGACCCATTTGAAAGCGTCGGATCATCCATGTGAATCCCCGAACTCTCTGTTTTTCTATAGCAGACATGATAGAGCAACGACAAAAGGTGGGACTGCGCATCCGGCACATAGAATAAACCGTTCCACTTATATCGATGGTCGAGAATTTTCCGTGACAGGCGCGGCGGAAAATAGAGAACGCCCATCTCTCCGCCGACAGTGGTTCCTTCCGGCGTATAAAAGTCAAACTCTACGCCCTGCTTCTTTTTATATGCGCCATATTTTTTTTTAAGAACCGGCAAGGCGCGGTCTTCTACCAGCACATCAAATTCGGCTTTTTCAGGGATTTTAGGCCAATCCGCAGAAAAGTCGAGAAACCGTCTCAAAACTGCGTATTGGTAGCTGCTTTCATCCATAAACTGAAAAAAATCTACTATATCCGGAATGAACAGGCGCAACTAATCTCTCCCTGGTAAGTATTTCTGCAATTTTTCTTTTTTGTATCTCTGTCGACTGACAAAGTAAAGCAGCCAACCCGCCCGCGTAAAACGAAAAAACCCCCGGCGTCTCGCGCGGGGGCTTTTTTATTTGGAATAGGTCATCAGAATTCTGATGATCTTATTCGCCGTCGCGCTCCTTGCGTTTGCGCTCCAGCTTGCGATAGCGACGCACTGCTTCCGACTTCTCACGAGCTTTCTTTACAGAAGGCTTTTCGTAGTGGCGGCGCAGTTTCATCTCGCGGAACAGACCTTCACGCTGCATCTTTTTCTTAAGTGCGCGCAGAGCCTGATCGACGTTATTATCGCGTACGATGACCTGTACGATGGTAATCACCCCTTTCCAAATAAAATCTCGGACGACGGTTGTTTTCCGTCCGGCGGGGTATGATGTACCATAGGCTGTCTCTGAAAACAAAAGAAACTTGCCGCCGCTGGACAGCGCGCGCAGGTGCTGCGCCGCAACATACTGATTTTCCATGCTAATTTTGCAAAAATATATGCCTTATCGCAAATAAAGGCGGGAAATTAAGTTGCTCAAGCCCCTGTGCGACACTACTTTAATCGTGTCTGCAAGAATCAACCATCCGCCATCGCCACAGGGGAGAGACGCGCCATGCAAAAGGCTGTCACACTGGACGACAAATACACCGAGGCCTCGGGTAAAATCTACCTGAACGGCCTGCAGGCGATTGTGCGCATGGCGATGATGCAGCACCAGCTGGACACGGCCAAGGGGCTGAAGACCGGCACTTTTGTTTCCGGCTATCGCGGCTCGCCGCTGGGCGCGCTCGATATCGCGTTTCAGCAGGCACAGAAATTCACCGACGCGCATGACATCAAATTCCACCCCGGCGTCAACGAAGACCTCGGCGCGACGTCTGTTTGGGGCAGCCAGCAGCTGCACCTCGGCAAGGGCGCAACGCACGACGGCGTGGTGGGCATGTGGTACGGCAAAGGCCCCGGCGTTGACCGCTCCATCGATGTTATCAAACATGCGAATGCTGCGGGCACATCCCAGCACGGCGGCGTACTGGCCTTTGCCGGTGACGACCATGCGTGCAAATCTTCCACCCTGCCGCACCAGTCGGAATATGCTTTCATTCACTCGCTCGTCCCCGTACTGCATCCGGCGGGCATTGAAGACGGTTTGTTCCTCGGCCTGCACGGCATTGCCATGTCGCGCTTTTCCGGCTGCTGGACGGGCTTTAAAATCATCAGCGAATTTGCCGATAGCTCGGCCTCGGTTTTCTCCGACCCCTTCGCGCTGACCTTTAACACGCCGACCGATATCGACATGCCGCGCGATGGCCTGAATATCCGCTGGTACGATCCGCCACTGGAGCAGGAAAAACGCCTGATCCATTTCAAACTACCCGCCGCCACCGCCTATGCGCGCGCCAACGGCCTTGACCGCTATACCATCAACCCCGCCAAAAAACGCATCGGCATCGTCTCGACCGGCAAGGGCTGGATGGATACCATGCAGGCGCTCAGCGACCTCGGCATCAGCCCTGCGCGTGCCGAAGAACTTGGCATTGCCGTCTACAAAGTCGCGCTGGTCTGGCCGATGGATATGCAAGGCATTTCGCATCTCGCCGAACAGGTCGATGAAATTCTGGTCGTCGAAGAAAAACGCGGCGTGATGGAAGAGCAAATCCGCAGCCACCTTTACCACATGGATGCCGACAAACGCCCGCGCGTAACCGGCAAAACCGACGACCGCGGCGCACCGCTGCTGCCGGAGCACTATGAACTGTCCGTCCTGCAAATCGCCGAAGCGATTGTCGCGCGGCTGAAAACCATCACCGATGTCGCGCCTTTTGCCGCGCGGCTGGATATTTACAACCGCAACAGTTCGGTGCGCGGCAAGCCTGCGCCGGTGGCGCGCCTGCCCTATTTCTGCTCCGGCTGCCCGCACAATACATCGACCAAAGTGCCGGAGGGCAGCCGCGCCCTGGCCGGTATCGGTTGCCATTACATGGCGACATGGATCCGCCCCGAATACACCGGCCCCTTTACGCAAATGGGCGGCGAAGGCGCACCCTGGATTGGTCAGGCGCCGTTCACGACCGAAAAGCATATCTTTGCCAACCTTGGCGATGGCACCTATTTCCATTCCGGCCTTTTGGCGATCCGCGCCGCTGTGGCCGCCAAAATCAACATCACTTATAAAATCCTCTACAACGATGCCGTTGCCATGACCGGCGGGCAGCATGTGGATGGCGATCTTTCTGTGCCGATGATCGTCGCGCAAGTCGCGGCCGAGGGCGTCAAGCAAATCCGCATCGTCACCGACGAGCCGGAGAAATACGATTCCGTCAAAATTCCCGCCGATGTCGATGTCAGCCACCGCAGCGATCTGGACAAAATCCAGAAAGAAATGCGCGACGTCGAAGGCACGACCATCCTGATCTATGACCAGACCTGCGCCGCCGAAAAACGCCGCCGCCGCAAACGCGGAACGATGGTAGATCCCGCCAAGCGCATTATCATCAACGAGCGCGTCTGCGAAGGCTGCGGCGATTGCGGCGTGCAGTCGAACTGCGTTTCCATCGCGCCCATCGAAACCGAATTCGGCCGCAAACGCCAGATCGACCAATCGACCTGCAACAAAGATTATTCCTGCGTCAAAGGTTTCTGCCCCAGCTTCGTCACCGTCCTTGGCGGCGAGTTAAAGAAACCCGCCGCCACCGGCGTCGATGACAGCATCGAAGCGTTCTTCAAAGATATGCCGGAGCCGGATTACGGCGACCTTGCCGAACCGGTGGCCGTTCTGGTGACGGGCATCGGCGGTACGGGCGTTGTCACCATCGGCGCAATCCTTGCCATGGCGGCGCATATCGAAGGCAAAGGCGTGACCACCATGGACCAGACCGGCCTCGCCCAAAAAGGCGGCGCGGTCACCAGCCATATCCGCATCGCACGCAAGACGGACGATATCCATACCGTGCGCATCGGCACGGCGGGCGCAACGGCGATTATCGGCTGCGATCTTCTCGTCACCGCCGATGGCGATTGCCTGTCGAAAATCCGCCCGCTGGGGGCAGACCTCGGCGCGACGAAAGTCTTTTTAAATACGCAAAAACTGCAAACCGGCGAGTTTACCAAAAATCCGAACTGGGATATTCCGGTGCTGTCGATCATCGAGCGTCTGAAAGGCCTGACGGGCGAGGACAACCTGCGTACGCTGGATGCCTCTGCCATTGCCACGGCGCTGCTCGGCAATTCGATTGCGACCAATATGTTCATGCTCGGCTTTGCCTATCAGATGGGCAGTGTGCCCGTTGCGCAGGATGCGATCATGCAGGCGATTGAGCTGAACGGTGCATCGGTCAAGATGAACCAGAAAGCCTTTATCTGGGGTCGCCGCGCCGCATGGAACCTTGAAAAAACCGTCGAAATCGCCCTGCCGAAGCCGGTGGACGATACGGCACTGGCGCATCGCCGCCTGTCGCAAACGCTGGAAGAACAAATCGCGCGCCGCAGCCAGTCACTGACGGCCTACCAGAGCGCCAGCTATGCAGAAAAATACGAGAAATTCGTCACCATGATACGCGACGCCGATGTCCGACTGCACGGCAAGGCGGGCGATTTGACCGAGGCTGCCGCCAAATATCTCTATAAACTGATGGCCTATAAAGACGAATACGAAGTCGCGCGGCTTTACACCGATGGCGCTTTCCTCGCACAGATCAAAAACACGTTCGATGGCGATATCAAACTCAAGTTCAACCTCGCCCCGCCACTGCTCGCGCGCCGCGACGCCGAAACCGGCCATTTGAAGAAAATGGAATTCGGCCCGTGGATGCTGAAGGCTTTCGGCCTGCTCGCCAAATTCAAATCCCTGCGCGGCACGCCGCTTGACGTCTTCGGCTATACCACCGAGCGCAAGATGGAACGCCGGATGATCGGGGAATATAAAGAGATGCTGGAAAGCCTGCTGCCGCAGCTGACCGCCGCGAATTACGACACGCTGGTCGATATCGCCCGCCTGCCCGAACAAATCCGCGGCTATGGCCACGTTAAAGAAGGCAACGTACAGAAAGCCGAAGAAGAAAAGCAGCGTTTGCTGGCACAATTCAAAAACCCGCCCGCCACGCATAAACAGGCGGCATAAACAAAAAAGGGCGGGAAAATTTCCCGCCCTTTTTTTGTTTCAGATATCCAAGGCTCTATGCCGCCTCTACCACGTCGATATTCAGGGCGGCGGCAATCAGTGCGCGGGTGTAGTCTTCCTTGGGATGATCGAAAATCTGTGACGTTTCGCCGCGTTCCACCACCACGCCGCCGCGCATGACCATGACCGCGTGCGACATGGCGCGCACCACACGCAGGTCGTGGCTGATAAACATATAGGCCAGATGGTGTTTTTCCTGCAATCCGCGCAGAAGATCGACGATCTGCGCCTGCACGGACATATCCAAAGCAGAGGTTGGCTCGTCCAGTATCACGAATTTCGGATTCAGCACCATGGCGCGGGCAATGGCCACACGCTGGCGCTGGCCGCCGGAAAATTCATGCGGGTAGCGGTGGCGCGTATCGGGGTCAAGCCCGACTTCGCGCAGCGCCTGCACCACGCGGTCTTCCCGTTCACTGCGGGAGAGATCGCCGAAATGCACCTCCAGCCCTTCGCTGACAATCTGGTCAACCGACAAACGCGGCGAGAGAGAGCCGTACGGGTCCTGAAACACCACCTGCATGTCACGGCGCAGGCTGCGCATCTCCTTGTCAGACATATCCGACATCTGCCGGCCGTTGAACAAGACCGTGCCCTCGCTGCGCACAAGCCTGAGCAGCGCAAGGCCGAGCGTGGTCTTGCCCGATCCCGACTCCCCGACCACGCCCAATGTCTGGCCGCGCCGCACGGTAATATCGATACCGTCCACAGCCTTCACATGATCGACCACGCGCTGAAAAACGCCTTTTTTAATCGGGAACCAGACTTTTAAATCCTGCGCCTGCAAAATCGGCTGCGCATTCTGGTTCACCGGATTGGGTATGCCCTTGGGCTGCGCGGCCAGCAGCATGCGCGTATAGTCGTGCTGCGGCGTTTCAAACAGCGCCGCCGTTGCGGCCAGCTCCACCAATTCGCCGCGGTACATCACGGCAACGCGGTCGGCCATTTTGCGCACAATCGAAAGGTCATGCGTGATGAGTAATATCGCCATGCCCATTTTCTTTTGCAAATCCTGCAGCAGCTTGAGCAGCTGCGCCTGCACGGTCACATCAACCGCCGTTGTCGGCTCATCCGCGATCAGCAGATCCGGCTCGTTCGCCAGTGCCATGGCGATCATCACGCGCTGGCGCTGACCGCCCGACAGTTCATGCGGATAAGCGCCCAGACGCGCGGTCAGATTTTTCAGGCCGACCAGCTCCAAAAGTTCTATCACCCGTGCGCGCGCTTGCGGCGACGTCATTTTTTTGTGCAGAAATAAAACTTCGCTGATCTGCTTTTCAATCGTATGCAGCGGGTTGAGCGAGGTCATCGGTTCCTGAAAAATCATCGACACACGGTTGCCGCGGATGCTGCGCAGCGTCTCTTTGTTCGCCCCCATCATTTCCCGCCCGTCAAAAATGACCGATCCGGAAGGATGCTGCGCCACCGGATAGGGCAGCAATTGCAAAACCGACAGCGCCGTCACCGATTTGCCGGAGCCGGATTCCCCGACCACCGCCAGCGTCTCGCCCTTCGCAATCGAAAAGCTGATATTTTTAACCGCCTGCGTGCGGCTTTGTCCGTTCACGAAATCGACGGAGAGATTTTTGATCTCGAGCAGAGGTGTCGTCATATCGGTCACTCCCGGAAAATCTTGCGCGGATCAAAGGCGTCGCGCACCGCTTCGCCGATAAAGGTCAACAGGCTGAGCATGACCGCGATCGAGAAAAAGGCCGTAATGCCGAGCCAAGGCGCCTGCAGGTTGTTTTTGCCTTGCGACAAAAGCTCGCCCAGCGATGGCGATCCTGGCGGCAGGCCAAAGCCGAGGAAATCAAGGCTGGTCAAAACCGTGATCGACCCCGTCAGCACAAAGGGCATCAGGCTCAGCGTCGCCACCATCGCATTGGGCAGCGCGTGGCGGAACATAATCACCGGCGTCGAAACGCCCAGCGCTTTGGCCGCACGGATATAGTCAAGATTGCGTGCCTTGAGGAATTCTGCCCGCACGACATCAACCAGCGTCATCCATGAAAACAGCAGCATCAGGCCGAGGAGCGTGAAGAATCCGGGCGTAATCACGCTCGACATGATGATCAGCAGGAACAGCACGGGCATGCCGCCCCAAATCTCGATAAACCGCTGCGACAAAAGATCGAACCAGCCGCCGAAATATCCCTCCATCGCACCGATAACGATACCGACAAGGCTGCTGAACAGTGTCAGCGTCAGGCCAAACAGAACCGAAATGCGAAAGCCGTAAATCAGCCGCGCCGTCACATCCCTGCCCTGATCGTCGGTGCCTAGCCAGTTTTCTGCCGAGGGCGGCGCGGGCGCGGGCACTTGCAGGTTATAATTGATCGTGCGGTAGGAATAGCGTATGGGCGGCCAGATCATCCAGCCTTTTTCGCCGATCAGTTCCTGCACATAAGGGTCACGGTAATCAGCTTCGGTTTCAAATTCGCCGCCAAAGGCCGTTTCAGGGTACGATTTAAAGACCGGCACATAAAACGCGCCTTCAAATTTGACCAGAACCGGTTTGTCGTTGGCGATCAATTCCGCACCCATCGTGCCAAAGAACAGAAAGAGAAAAATCCAAAACGCATACCAGCCGCGGCGATTGCGGCGGAATTGCAGCAGGCGGCGTTCGGCGATAGGCGAGAGGTGCGCGACCATCAGCGTGCCCCCTGCGCATTGAAATCGATGCGCGGATCAACCCATGTCATCGTCATATCGCTGATAAGCTTAATCGTGAACCCCAGAAGCGTGAAGATATAGAGCGTCCCGAACATAACCGGATAATCACGGCTCAGCACAGATTCGAATCCCAAAAGACCGAGCCCGTCGAGCGAGAAGATGGCCTCGATCAGCAGCGACCCGGTGAGGAAAATACCCATCAAGGCCGCCGGAAAACCGGCGATAACCACCAACATGGCATTGCGAAAGACATGCCCGTAAAGAATTGTATTTTCCGGCAGGCCTTTGGCGCGCGCGGTCAGCACGTATTGCTTGTTGATTTCTTCGAGGAAAGAGTTCTTGGTCAAAATCGTCAGCCCCGCAAAGCCGCCGATGACCATGGACAAAACCGGCAACGTCATATGCCAGAGGTAATCAAGGATACGGCTCGGCCAGCTGAGGTCGTGCCAGTTGTCGGACACCAGGCCCCGCAGCGGGAACAGGTCAAAATACTTGCCGCCCGCGAAAACCACAATGAGGAAGATCGCGAACAGGAAACCCGGAATGGCATAGCCGGCGATAATCACACCGCTTGTCCAGACGTCAAAAGGGGAGCCATCCCGCACGGCTTTGCGGATGCCGAGCGGAATGGAAATCAGATAAATCAGCAGCGTCGTCCAAAGACCGAGAGAGATCGAGACCGGCATTTTTTCCAGCACCAGATCCACCACGCTGCGGTCACGGAAATAGCTGTGCCCGAAATCAAATCGGGCATAGTTACCGAGCATCAGGAAAAATCTTTCGCCCAGCGGCTTGTCGAAGCCGAATTGCTTTTCGAGCGATTTGATAAATTCCGGATCAAGCCCCTGCGCGCCGCGGTATTTGCCCGCGCTGCTGCCGCCCCCGCCGGTCATTTGCTGTTGCATCATCTGTGTGGCAGCGCCTGTATCGGAGCCGCCGCCCGAAAAACGTTCGGTCGCCGAGACGTTCATGCCCTGCAACTTGGCAATCATCTGCTCCACAGGCCCGCCGGGGGCAATCTGCACGATCAAAAAATTCAGCAGAATGATGCCGAACAGCGTCGGCACCATCAAAAGCAAGCGGCGGATGATATAGGCGGCCATGTTGCGTGCTCTTCCTGTTTACTTTTTCTTTTGTCCGTCGCCTGCACGCCTTTTCAGCGCGGCGTCTTTTTGCGCATCCGTCCACCATGTACTGGCGATGCCAAGGCCGTACTTGGGCGCAATCTCCGGCCGTCCGAATTTATCCCAATAGGCGACGCGGTGATAACTGACATGCCACTGCGGAATGACGTAATGCCCCCAAAGCAGCACACGGTCGAGCGCGCGCGTAAGCGCAATAAGTTCTTCGCGATCGGCGGCGGAAATAACCTGATCGATTAAGGCGTCGATGACCGGATTTTTAATGCCGATGATATTGCGGCTGCCTTTGACACCGGCTTTTTCGCTGCTCCAGAAATCGCGTTGCTCGTTGCCCGGCGAAAGTGACTGGCCAAAGGTATATACCGTGACGTCAAAATCGAAATCATCCATACGTTTCTGGTATTGCGCGGTATCGACAACGCGCAGCGTGGCTGCAATGCCGAGCCGTTTCAGGTTGCCGATGACGGGGTCGATCCAGCGCGCGAAGGTCGGGCTTTGCACCAGAAATTCGAATTTGAATTCTTTGCCGTCTTTTTCGAGCAATTTGTTTTTACCCATTTTCCAACCCGCCGCTTCCAGCATGCCGCGCGCCGTGGTCAGCTGCGCGCGCATATCGTTGCCGTTTCCGCTGGTGACAGGGTTTTTATATTCCTTGGTAAAGACCTCGTCCGGCACTTGCCCGCGGAAGGCTTCGAGGATTTCCAGCTCCCGCCCCTGTGGCAGACCGCTCGAAGCCAGCTCGGAATTCGCGAAATAACTGCCCGTGCGTACATAGGTGCCATGCGCGAATTGTTTGTTCGACCATTCAAAATCAAACGCGTAATTCAGCGCGGCGCGCACCTGCGGGTCGGCGAAAACATCGCGGCGGGTATTGATCGCGAAGGCCTGCATACCGGCGGGCAGGCTGTGCGGGATTTCTTCTTTCTTGATAAGCCCGTCACGGACAGGGCGCTGGCCGCTGTATTCCGATTCCCATGATTTGGCGATGTTCTCGACGCGCACATCATAGGCGCCGGCAAAAAGCGCCTGCAATAAAACGGTTTCGTCGCGGAACATTTCATAGGACAGTGTGTCGAAATTATATTGCCCGCGCATGATGGGCAAGTCTTTCGCCCACCAGTCCTTCACGCGCTCGTAAACGATACGCCGGCCGGCATCGACACTGCGGATTTTATAAGGCCCGCTGCCGGTGATCGGCGTCAGCGTTGTTGTGGCGAAATCTTTGCCTTCAAAGAAATGCTTGGGCAGAACCGGCATCTGCCCCATAATCAGCGGCAATTCGCGGTTACCGGCCATATTGAATTCAAACGTCACGCGCCGCGGCGTCTCGGCTGTCGCTTTTTTGACGTTGCTGTAATAAGCGCGAAAAGAGGGGTGCCCTTTTTCCATCAGCGTCTCGAAGCTCCAGACCACATCGGCAGCGGTGATCGGTTTGCCGTCGTGAAACTTCGCCTGCGGGCGCAGGTTGAAAGTCACGCGGCTACGGTCTTCGGGCATTTCGATACTTTCGGCAATCAGCCCGTATTCGCTGAAGGCCTCGTCTTCAGTGCTGACCAGCAAAGTCTGGAAAGTTATCCTCAAACCAGGTGCATCTTGGCCGCGCAGGATATAAGGGTTGAGGCTGTCAAACGTGCCAAAGCCCGCAAGGCGCAGCTCGCCCCCTTTCGGCGCATCCGGATAAGCGTATTCGAGATGGGAAAAATCGGGGCTATATTTAGGCTCCCCATGCATGGCAATACCATGCAGCGCGGCGGGTTTGGCGTCCGCAGTTTCTGAAGCCAAAGAAAGCGCCGGCAGACCCAAAACGCACAACAACCCAAGCCCAAAGGCTCCGGCGGAGAACAACGCGGAAACAGGCATCCGAAACATATGAAATCCCCTGAAAATACAAAACCTTAAGCTCGGAAGAGCTGGTTTTCACTATACCGCCTGTGCCGCAGACCTGCAAGCCCAAGCACTTGATGGCAAAGCTTTGCGGGGCACCAAAAGAAAAACACCGGATTTGATATCCGGTGTTTTTCCTTTTTCTTGCCGCCTTGGCCCGTAGGCTACGCGGCTTTGAATGTACGCCTTATGCCTTGGGTGTAATATCCTTCGGATCCTTCGGCGGCTTCGGCGCATTCGGGCTGTTGGTCTTGAAGCTCTGGGCGAGACCAGCAGCAGCATACATCATGCCGGCACTGTTATCATCCGTGAAGCTTGTATCCGCACGGCCACCAATCCAACGCATCATCGCATCCGGGATCATGTCCAGCATCTTGAAGGTCGTATTTGCCGCCGTATAAATCGCGCCGACATAAATGACCGTATAGGCAAGATAGGACATGACCATGAAAAGAGCGTCAACAGAGTCGTCCGCACCCGCGCTATACAACGCCGCCATGCCGTTGGCGAAGTTCGTGCTGAAGTATATGGCGAAGGCGTTGAAGACCAGCGTTGCGCCAACGTAGCCAATCACGACCAGCACGGGGCGCATCAGCACGTTTAGCCAGAGTATCCAGACTTCACGCGCGCCCATGCCCTCGCCGACCGACGTCAGGAAGTTCAGTGCGGCGATCGGCACCATCACGACAGCTTCAAAGACCGAAATAATCCAGGTCATCGCCGCGAAGGTCGTCCGGATCAGGGGAAGGATCGGGATATAGAAGGAGATCATCGCACCTGCCATGACCCCCATCATCAGTCCGGAGTTCAGCAGGTTCGCCAGAGCACTGTTCACGCCGCCCGTGAAGTAGCCCAAGCCGTATTGCAACACGCTCAGTAAAATCAGCATACTGCCAAACAGACCCATGATGTTGCGACCGATTTCCACCAGTCGCGTAAAGGGATAGACATCGTCGCCGTTGGCAATGTGGAACAGGCCGAGCACAGACGATTGATCCGGCATAATGCTCTTCATGACCTTTTGGACAATACCTTTACCTTTTTTGGCCGATTTTGTATCTTTGTGGAAATCGTCCACGTTGACGTCCCGCGTATCCAGCGCAGCGTTGCGATCAGCATAGGCCGCCTGCTGCGACTCGTTGGTCGTCATCGAGGCGTCCCACCAACGGTCATAGTCCGTCGTAATAAGCTTTACGAACTCCTCGATCGTCGGCGGGTTGCCACCTTGCCAGTCCTGAGACGGCTGGGTCCACAACTCGCCCGCATAAACCGTCACGTTTACTTTGCGCGCTTGCAGAGCAAGATCGTTCAGCACCTTGAGGTAATAGGTCCAGACCCCCATACCGGCCCAGCCCTTGTTCGTCATATCCGCAACCAGAGGGCCGGTGATATAGCCGGTCAACGCGGCTTGCGCAGTTCCGTATCTCGCTGTGACGCTGCCGCGCAGAATGCCGACCATATCCTGATGGCACTGAAGCGTCGGGAATCCCTCAGCGTTCACGGGACAAGCGGGCGGGGGTGCAACTGCACCGCCGCATCCAACCCCGGCAGCATCTACCGGGTTGGCCGTGCCATCGTTTGGCGCCATGTGTTTACCCACGAAGGCGCAGCCAAATCCGTGCGCCGTCCGCATAAACACGGAGGTTTCTTGCAGATCAGCCGCCACGGCGTCTCTCATCTGGTCAAGAAAGTTCTCCGTCGCCGTATGAAGGTTATCCGCCACACCGCCGCGTCGTTGCATGCCAGCGGTGAGAGCGCTAACGTCCCTCAAAGAGGCCATAAGCCCGCCCTGCGTATATTCAAGAGAACCGCAGAGATTGGGCGCAGTGTTGTTCGTGTAACTAACAACCTGCGTACCTGTCGCGCGGTTATTTTTTACCGCCTTACGTTCCACCACAAACGATGGAGATGCGTTCCCCTGCTTCACCGCTTCGGCGTTCCAGGCGACCTGACAGGTCTTGAGGCGCGCCATAGCGTGCACAACAGAAGTCGCGGATTCTGCACTGAAAGGCGAGAGCAGCGGAGTACCGCCATTAATCACCCCCGTAACATAGGACGACCAAGCGCGTGTACCGAAGTTAGAGCCCCATTCCGCCAGTTTCATAACGGCAAACTGACCCGAACTGAAACCCGTGGTTCCCAAGGGAATCATGATACCAAGTGCGAAGACAACGCGAATCGGCGTCCAGACCATGTTGTGGCGACCGCCGCCGATCGTGCCCGTTTTGGCGGTATCGACAACGATGGACAGGATCATCCAGAAAATCATCACTGCGGCGACAACAAGGACGCCCGTGTTGTAGATCTGCATCAGACCAGTCAGGCCGCTTTGCAGCGCCCCGCCGTTACCGACGGTCGCCTGGCGCAAAACCTTATCCAGCAGCATCAGGCCAAGATCCGCCGAGGCCGCACTGGTATTCGGCGCCATCAAGTTGCCTTCGTAGGCCGTACGAATGTCAAACAGCGGAGCCGAACCGGCCCCGCCAATCGCTGCACCCATCTTCGCGATATCGGTATCACTACCAGCCCCCGCATAAGGGGTACCAGGGTGCGAGAAAATCTGCGCGTAGGCTGCCGTCCCCAAGCCAAAAAACACGTTCATCATGAACGTCACAATCGCCGCGATAAAGACAGCGATCATCATAATTACAGAAATAAACAGACCCCATTGGCGGGCATCGGCGCGCTGGCTGCGGAGGCTGAACCAGGCTTCGCCCATCAATGCGGCGAAGGAGTATTTTTTGACCCCTTCAATCCCGTAGCGGGATGCCGGGTGGTTGCGGTCAATCAGACCGGCCTGCACAAACATGAGTGCCAGCGTTCGCATGAAAACGGGCACAATGTGGGCGGCACCGCGGAAGCATAGATGGAACTGCGGCATGAACATAAAGGCTGCTACAGAAGTACCCTTGTTATGCTTGGAATCGCTCATGGCTTTACCCCGACTAGAAATACCACACCACCTTCTTCAGGCTTATAAGTTCATCTTACGCCTTTTTCTTAAAACCGTCAAATTTATTGACATTTATGCAAAATTTTCATCAAATTTTATCTAATTTTAACCATCTATTAATTCAATGAAAACAAAGAGAAATTTGAACTTTTTCACCAGAACAGTTTTCGAGCCAGATAGGTGGGACGGTAGGGAAAGCCTGAAAAAAACGCCTCAAGCTGATTCTCTGCATCCCCCTGTGCGGAAGGGGTGAAATTTTCCCTATGAATGCCACCGGTAACCAGAATCGAGTCGATTCCCGCCCCCGTGGCACCGGCGATATCCGTTGGCATGGCGTCACCAACGGCCAAAACGCGCATTCCGGGCATCGCAGCCAGACAATGGCTGTAGACTTGGCGGTAAGGTTTGCCGAACCATGTCACCTCGCCCTCCATCTCTATATATATGTCAGCGAGCGTACCGGCGCAGATCACCAGATGATCGCCCACATGCACAATACGGTCCGGATTGGCGCAGATCATCGGCAAACGCCGCGCGGCGCAGGCGGCAAGGCGGTCGCGGTAAAGATCCGCAGTATGGCTGAAATCCTCGATCCCGCTGCAGAGGACGAAATCAGCCTCCTCCGGCGTGTCCGTCAGCGTGATGTCCATCTCTTCGAACAGGCTGTGGTCGCGCACCCCGCCGATGTGAAAGCAGCGCCGCCCCCATTTTTGCAGATAACGGTCTTGCAGCGCCTGCCACGTTGCTTCGCCCGAGGTCATGATGCCGTCGTAAAGATCTTCGGTCACACCCATGTCGGCGAGTTTCTGCACAACCGTATGGGCGCGGCGCGGCGCGTTGGAGAGCAGCCAGATACAGCGCTTGGCGCGTTTCATTTCGCGCAGGGTCGCAACCGTATCGGGAAAAACTTTTTCGCCGTCATGCACCACGCCCCAGAGGTCGAGGATGTATCCTTCGTAAAAACCGGCAATTTCGCCAAGACCGTCAATAAAGCGGGGCAGCGTTCTATGGGGGGCATGCATGTTCAGGTCTCCGGATGCAGGATGTCGTCGCGCGCGGGCTTGCCGAACAGATAGCCCTGGCCATAGTCGATTTCAATATCAAGCAGTTCGATCAGCTGCTTTTCGGATTCGATTTTTTCGACGATCAGGTCGATGCCGCGGCTGTCCAGCTCTGCCTTCAGGCGTTTCATGCGCTTGATGCCGCCAATTTCGCGCATCTCGGAAATGACCAGCGCTGCATCGGCTTTGACAAAACGGATGTGGCGGGCTTCCAGATGTGCGAAATCGAAAGAAAGCTCGCGCACTTTATCCATCGAAAAACGGCAACCGATGCGCGACAGACCGTCCAGCACGGGCAGGCTGTCCGCGCGCATGGTGGCAAGGTCTTGCTGCGCCAGTTCGAACACCAGCCGCGGCGCCAGCACGCGGTACTGCGCGATGAATTCGACAAGGTCGCCCATAAATTTCGGATCGTTCAGTGTCAGGCTGGTGATATTGCAAAACCACGCCCGTCCCGCACCATCTTCGCCCGCATCGCGTATCGATTGCAATGCGCGCAGCAGCAGCAGGTTATCAATAACCGGCACCATATCGTGGCGCATGGCGACAGCGATATAACGCTCCGCCGGCAGATAGATCTCGTCCTTGATACGGATACGCGAGAACATTTCAAAAAACCGCGGCTTGCGCTGCGGCAAATTGACGATGGGCTGCAGGAAAAGATCGATACTGTCCTGCTGCACGGCATGGCGCACAAAAGTCATGACCTGATCGTCACTGAGAATACGCGCGGCATTTTCGGCCGTCAGCCCGTCGATAGCGGGCAGGCGGATTTCTTCGGCGGCAACGTCACGCGGCGCGCTGGGCGCATCCATGCGTGACAGCTGCTCGGCAATCGATTTTATCATGCGTTGCTCGATGCCGCCCGCCCCCGCTGCGGTACCGCCTTCGGCTTCCTGCTGGCGGCTGAAACGGCGGGCCGTTTCACCTGCATCGGCCAGGGTGCGGCGCATATCGGCAAGGTCGTTGCGGTTGCGCGCCACTTCGCGCACGATGCGGTCGTAATCGCTGTCCATGCGGCGCAGCTGTTCGGTCATGCCGCGTTCCCAGCGGCGGCGCGCCGCCATTTCGGCAGCGACAAACCCCGCCAGCGCCAGCATCGCCGTCACCAGAAACGCCACCCGCGCCGAAGCCACGCTACCCAGCACAATCAAAAACGTCAAAAGACCGAGCAGGCCGACAATATTTTTAAACGTCATCAGCCCACGCCAGTCAAAATGCACCGCCGTGCGCGCCGGTGCGTCGGCGTCATCATGCTGCAAATCGTATTCGTGCCGCGGGCTCATGCCGCAGCCTCGGCGCGAGGCGCCGCAAGGTCGATATCGGCACCGACCGCTTCGGATATATGCGCCATACCCGCCGCACGCACACGCGCCGTAAGGCCGCGCAGAATATCGGGCACCAGCGCGGGCCCTTCGTATATCAACCCTGTATAAACCTGCACCAGCGACGCACCCGCGCGGATACGCTGCCATGCATCTTCGGCGCTTGAAATACCACCAACACCGATCAGCGGCAGCCTGCCATCGGTCAGCCGGTAAAAATCACCCAGCACCGCGCAGGCGTGATCTTTCAGCAAGGCGCCGCTCAGCCCGCCCGCTTCTTCACGCAGATGCGGCGCAAGCATTTCAGGGCGTGCAACCGTGGTATTCGACACCACCAAACCGCCGATATGATGCCGCAGCGCCAGCTGCGCCACCGCGGCGCGCTGGTCGGACGTCAAATCCGGCGCGACTTTCAGCAGCAGCACCGGACGCGCCACGGGCGGAATATCCAAGCTGTTCAAAACCGCCATCAAACCGGCCAGTAGCGCATCGAGCATGTTTTCGGACTGCAAATCGCGCAGACCCGGCGTATTGGGCGACGATACATTGACAACGATATAATCCGCCATCGGCGCCAGTGCGCTCAGGCAGCGGCTGTAATCTTCAAACGCAGATGCCGTTTCCTTGTTGATGCCGATATTGATGCCGAGCATGCCGTCCGCGGCAGCCCCCGCCCCCTGTGCCACGCGAAAATCGCTGACCTGCGCCACAAAATATTCGAGTCCGCGGCCGGGAAAGCCAAGGCGGTTGATAATCGATTTGTTTTTGACGTCGCGGAACAGACGCGGCGCAGGGTTGCCTTCCTGCGCAAGCGGCGTCACCGTGCCCGCTTCGACAAAGCCAAAGCCCATGCGCAGCATCGGTGCGATCACTTCGGCATCCTTGTCAAAACCCGCGGCAAGACCGAGCGGGTTTGCAAAGACATGCCCGAAAACTTCGCAGCGCAGCGCCGCATCATCATGACGGTAACGCGGGGCAAGGCCGGATTTGAGCAGCCCAAGCGCCGCGCGGTGCGCCGCTTCCGGCTCCACCGCCATCAGGAAGGGCTTGAGAACAGGGTATAGATTAATCATGCCGCACCGCCAAAAGCGGCGCGGATATAATCCTGCACACGCGGCAAATCGGCAGGCAAAACATCATAGCGTTCAGCGCGCGTCATCAAACCGGCAAGAGGTGCAGGCAATTCCGGCGCAACATCGGTTGCCGCCTTGACGGCATCGGGAAATTTGGCGGGGTGCGCGGTGGCCAGTGTGACCATCGCCGCCTCCGGATGCGCGCGTTTCCAGTCCTGCGCCACGCCGATGCCGACCGCCGTATGCGGGTCGACCACATAATCATGCAGACGGTAAATATCGCGGATGATCTGCGTTGTTTCCGCATCATCCTTGCGCCCGCTGGCAAAAATGCCGCCCAGCTGCGCCATCAACGTTTCATCGAGGTCAAAAGGCCCCGTTTCGCGGAAATGTTTCATGGTCGCGGCCACCTTTGCGCCGTCGCGGCCATAGAGGTCAAACAACAGACGTTCGAAATTGCTGGAAATCTGGATATCCATACTGGGGCTGATGGTCGGCACGACGCCGCGCTTTTCCATCCGGCCTGTCGTATAAAGGCGGTGCAGAATATCGTTGGCATTGGTGGCGACAATCAGCTTTTCAACCGGCAGCCCCATCGATTTTGCCACATAGCCCGCATAGACATTGCCAAAATTGCCCGTGGGTACGCAAAAGGTCGCAGGTCTGCCGGTTTCGGCCTGCACACGCACACCTGCATAAACGTAATAGACCACCTGCGCCAGAATGCGCGCCCAGTTGATCGAATTGATCGCCGACAGCTGCATAGAATCGCGGAAAGCCAGATCACCGAACATCGCCTTGACCAGATCCTGACAATCGTCAAAGCTGCCTTCGATGGCGATATTGCGCACGTTCGGCGCATCCACCGTCGTCATCTGCCGCCGCTGCACGTCAGACACGCGGCCTTTGGGGTGCAAAATCACGATATTCGCATGCGGGCTGTTTTTAAAGGCGTCGATGGCGGCAGAGCCCGTATCGCCGGACGTTGCGCCGACAATCGTCACCTTTTGCCCGCGCGCGCTGAGGATAAAATCAAAAATCTGGCCGAGGAATTGCAGCGCGACGTCTTTAAACGCCAGCGTCGGGCCATGAAACAATTCCTGCACGTAAAAACCGTCTTCCAGTTTACGCAGCGGCGTTTTTTCAGGATGCGCAAAATTTTTGTAGGATTTTTGCAAAAGGACAATGAGCTGCTGCGCCGTGATATCGTCACCGACAAAAGGCGCAATCACGCGCCAGGCAATCTCCAGATAATTCTGGCTTGCCATGTTGCGAAATTCTTCCGCCGATATTTGCGGACAGGCTTCGGGCACATAAAGCCCGCCGTCACGCGCCAGCCCTGCCAGCGCCGTATCGGCAAAACTCAGGCGCGGCGCTGCGCCCCGGGTGCTGATGTAGCCGGGCATGCGTCACTCCCCTCGTAGTTTTTGCCGAGATAACGCTCGGTCACATGTTTTTTGAAATAATAGGTCGAAAACGGCTTGCCGGTTGCTTCGCGCACCAGATCGGGCGGCGTCATCAGGCAGGCCTTGGCTTGTACGTTGTCTTTCAGCCAGCCGGTAAAGGCGCCGATATTGCCCGCCGCTACCTGCGGCATCACATCCGGAATATCGCGCTTCATTTTATCGGCCATCTGCGCGGCGATAAACGCGCCGAGCGCATAGGCGGGGAAATAACCAAAAGCACCGAAATACCAGTGGATATCCTGCAGGCAACCGAGTTTGTCGCTCGGCGGTACGGCGCCGATCAGGCTGCGCATGCCCTCCATCCAGGCCTCGGGCAGGTCTTTCACCTCCAGCTTGCCCTCCACCATCGCCTTTTCAAGACGGTAGCGCAGGATAACGTGGGCGGGATAGGTCACCTCGTCCGCTTCGACGCGGATAAAGCTGCGCGAGACGCGCGTGACATGACGGTGCAGGTTTTCTGCCGACAGCGCCGCATCGTTGCGGCCAAAAGCTTTTTGCACATGGGGTGCCATAAACTGCCAGTATTCAAGACTGCGCCCCAGCTGCATATCGATGCTGAGCGATTGAGATTCATGAATAGCCATGCCCATGTTCTGGCTTGCGCCCACAGGCTGGTGTTGCCATTCTTTGGGCGTAAAGCGGTCGTAAAATCCGTGACCTGCTTCGTGCGCGACGCCTTGCATGGCATCGGTAAAGTCTTCTTCTTTATAGCGCGTGGTGATGCGCACATCATCGCCGATGCCGCTGCTGAAAGGATGCAGCGAAATATCAAGGCGGCCCCAGTCCGGCGTGAAGCCGATCAGCTCGCAGACCTGCTGGCAGAGCTTTTGCTGCACGCCAATATCAAACGGCGCGCCCAGCGGCAGCGGTTCTTGCTGCACAGCCAGCACTTCGTCGATAAACGACGGTAAAAAGGCGGCGACATCGTCAAAAGCCGTATCGACATCGGCCACACGCATGCCCGGGGCGTAGCTGTCCATCAGCGCGCCGTATTTGCACAGGCCGAGTTTTTCCGCTTTGGCCGCCGCATGTTCGCGCACAATCGACAGCAAGGTCGACAGTTCACCGGCGACGAGGGAGAAATCATTTTCTGCCCGTGCCTTGCGCCAGATGACTTCGGTGCGCGTCTCCTGATTCATTTTACGCGCGACCAGATGCGCAGGCACGGCCGTGGCATGGGTATAAAGCCATTCCATCACGCGCAGATTTGCCGCCTGCCACGGGGCGAGGGATTTTGCGTCAACGCCCGCCAGCCATTCGCCGACCTGCGGGTCGGTCTGCATTTCGTGGATTTTGAGGTTGAGGACTTCCACCTGCCGCGCGCGCTGTTCCACCCCTGCTTCGGGCATCAAGACAGAACGATCCCAATCAAGCAAAGAGTCGATCTGCTTGAGCGCCATGATCTGGCCGAAACGGTCTTCGAGGTTTTTGTAGGTCTGCATGGGCTTACTCCGTTTTTGCGGGGTTTGCGGGTTTTTCGCGCTGGCTGAGCGTGAAGACGATCAACAGGATAGCCGCCATGCTAAACCAGAACAACGCATATTGCAGGTGATTGTTGCGGATATTCGCCGTGACCGCAAAGCCCGCCGGATAGCCCTGCCCGTGCGGCGGTACGGTTACAATCACGGGCGTTACGGCGGCGTAACCTGCGGCTTTGGCCAGCGCCGGAATATCCGCCCAATACCAATCCCCCCGCACCGGATCGTTGTCGGGCGTAAAGGCGGATGGATAGGGGATTTGCACCACGCCTCTGACCTCCTGCATGGCCTCGGGGACGGCTGCTTTGTCCATAAGATGATCCGGTACAAAGCCAAGATTGACGAAAACAGGCAGATCGCTGTCCGTGCGCCGGAAGCCTGCCAGCATATGCGCCCCGACCTTGCCGTTTTCGGTGCGGGGCTTGATCCAGAAGACAGTCTTGGGGTCGAAATCGCCGGCCATGTCCACATTCCGGTATTCCCAATCGGCGGGTACGGCGATCTCGGCGGGCAGTGCCTCTGGCGGCTGCTGCATCTGCGCATCGATACGGCTGAGCAGCTCGGTTTTCCACGCCAGCCGCTGCATCTGCCAGACGCCGAGCGCGATGAGCGTTGCCAGCATCAGCGTGAGCATCAATCGTATTTTTATTTTTTTATGGAATTTAATTACCATGTCCCCACCGTCTGGACACACTAGCCAAAACGGGTTAGGTTTTCAATCACAGCCTTTTTACGAAACGCAAACGGAGCCGCCCCATGCCCGCCGCAAAACCGCGCCCGCTGACCGAAGGTGAAACCGCCCTCGCCCGCTCTGTTTTCGGTGCGTCCATCGATTATGATCGCGTCACGGTGACAGAGGGCAAATTCATCGCTTTCCAGCCCTATGGCACGGCGATGGCACCCGATGGCAAGCTTTACATGCACGGCTGCTACAAACCCGATTACAGCTGCGAGAATGACGGCTGGAAAAGCCATTTCATCCACGAAATGACCCATGTCTGGCAACAGCAGAACGGGATTCTGAACCCCGTGGCCGAGGCGGTGAAGCTGAGCGTCAAATTCCGCTTCAACTACAACGCCGCCTATGATTACCGGCTGGAGGGTGGCAAAGATCTGCTGGATTACAACATGGAGCAGCAGGCCAGCATTGTGCAGGATTATTTCATGCTGAAACATTGCGGCCAGCACGGCCACCGCGGCCACTGCAAAAACGTCGGCAGTCTGGATGCGAAAATAAACCTGTATGAAAAAACGCTGGCGAAGTTCCTGAAAAATCCGTTTTACGCCGCAAAAAGCCCTGTGCGCCGCCACCAGCCGAAACCGCCCGCGGCCTAATCGGCTTTTTCTGCACCGTCTTTTTTCAGATGCCGCCATTCAAGCATAACGATATAGGCCTTGGTCGCGGGCAGCATCACTGCAATCGCCAGCGTACCGACCGCCGTCCACAAAAGCACCTGCGCCCAGAGCGGCGGGGAGATCATCAGCTCCAGCACCCACGACAGCGGGACAATGGAAAAACAGAGAATAAAAATCAGAAACACCGCCGCCCCGTCGCCGATGTCATGCTGCCCCAGCGGCGCATCGCAGACAGCGCATTTTTCGACCACGCTGACCGTCCACGGACGATACAGTCGCCCCTTGCGGCACAGCGGGCAGCGCGGCTTCAGACAAAAAACAAGATCGTCGATAAGGGACATAGAGACACCCAAAAGATAAATTCGCTAGGCCGAGACGATTATCGCCTGTTTTAGAGGATCGCAGCGGAGCGTACCGGAGGTACGTGAGCAGCGAACCGCATAAAACAGGCGATAGGCGTCCGGCATAGTTAGAATTTATAAAACAGTCATTCGCTGGGCTGAGTCGGCTGCGGTGGGTTTCGAGAACCGGAGCGGAGCGTACCGGAGGTACGTGAGCACCGGAAGCGCAGAAACGCGCCGCAGACGGCCAGCCCAGTTAGAATTACGCGTTGCCCCACCAGTAGATGGCGACGAAGAGGAAGAGCCACACCACGTCAACAAAATGCCAATACCATGCAGCGGCTTCGAAACCGAAATGGCTCTTGGGCGTGAAATGGCCTTTTTTGCAGCGGAAGTAGCAAACGGCCAAAAAGATCGTGCCGACCAGAACGTGGAAACCGTGGAAACCCGTCGCCATATAGAAGGCAGCGGAATAAACGCTTTCCTTGAACGGGAAGGATGCATGCACGTATTCATAGGCCTGAAAGCCGGTGAAGAGGACGCCCAGACCGACGGTTATCGCCAGGGCTTTTGCCGCTTCTTCCTGATGCCCCTCGATGATCGCGTGGTGCGCCCAGGTGACGGTGCAGCCGGACAGCAGCAGGATCATCGTCATCATGAAGGGCAGGTCAAAGGCGGGGATCGGCTCGACGAAAGACGGCGGCCACTGGAAGCCCAGCGCCTCGGTCGGCATCAGCGCGCCCCAGAAGAACGCCCAGAAGAAGGCGACGAAGAACATGACCTCGGAGGTGATGAACAGTGCCATACCATAACGGAAACCGATTTTGGTTTCGTCGCTATGCGCTTTTTCGACGACGGCTTCTTTCACCACGTCGCGCCACCAATACCACATGACCGCAAGAACAGCGGCGAAACCAAGGACGACGCCCTTGAGCCCGACGCTCCAGCCCGAAAATTCAACCTTGTGCATATAAAGCACCGCGCCCAGTGCCAGCAGCCCTGCGGCAAAAGCACCCACCAGCGGCCAGACGCTCGGCTTCACAAGGTGAAACGGATGTGGTCTGCCGCCTTTGAGGTCGTAAACGGGTGTATCGGCCATGGTCTTGTTTCCTTCCGGTCGTAGGCTCTCGGCGGTGGTCAGCTGCCGCCGCCTTGTTTGGTATAATAGGTTTCGATCGCGCTCTCCAGCTCCCGCGAACCATGGCGGAAAAAGCTGTAAGACAGCGTGATGGTATTGACGTCATCCATGTTGCGGTCTTGCAAGATCGCAGGATCGACAAAAAAGGTGACGGGCATATGCTGCGCCTGCCCCGGGTTCAGCGTCTGTTCGCCGAAGCAGAAACATTGCGTCTTGTAAAAATATTTTCCGGCCTTGAGCGGCGTGACGTTATAAACCGCCGTGCCGGTGATATTTTCATCCGAGGTGTTTTTGGCGACAAAGGCGATCAGCCCATCCTGTCCGACCTTCACCTTGACGCTGCGCAACTCCGGCTTGAAATCCCACGGCATGCCGCGCGCGACGTCTGTATTGAACCGCACGGTGATTTCGCGGTCGTAAATGCGCGCGCTGGTGTTTTCCGCGACCATCTGCGTTGTGCCGCCCCAGCCCGTGACCTGACAGATCAGCCGGTACAGCGGCACGGAAGCAAAAGACAGCGCCACCATGCCGAAAACCACCCCGAAGGTGGCCAGCAAGACGCGTGCGTTTTTTTGCTTGAGGTCGGACATGGATGCCTTAGTCCCCCATCCCGATTTTCATTTTAATGATGCTGACCGCAAAAATGACCAGCATGAAGCAGATCAGCGCAAAGAACACAGCGTAGTTCTTTTTCTTTTTCTTGTCGTGCAGTTCGCTTCTGGGCATGACGTTCTCCTTATGCCGCCTTGTCCGCCATCATCAGGGCGAACAGGGCAAAGAGGTAAACGATGGAATAACCAAACATGGCGCGCGCGCTTTTGTGGTCGGTATCGCGCCAGACGCGCAGCGCGGCCAGGATGAAAATACCGTGCAGCACCGCAGCGCCCGCCGCATAGGCAAGACCGCAAGCCCCCATCAGATAGGGCGCAGCGACAAAAGGCGTCATGAGCAGGGTATACAGCAGCATCTGCAAACGTGTGGCGCGTTCGCCCGCGACGACGGGCAGCATCGGCACACCCGCGCGTTTGTAGTCATCGTTGCGGTACAGCGCCAGCGCCCAGAAGTGCGGCGGCGTCCACATAAAGATAATCATAAACAACGCCACCGACAGCAGCGAGACATCGCCGGAATGCGCCGCCCAGCCGATCATGGGCGGAAAAGCTCCTGCAGCGCCGCCAATCACGATATTTTGCGGGGTGCGGCGTTTCAGCCAGATGGTATAGACAAAGACATAAAAGAACGATGCAAAGGCCAACAGGAAGGCAGCCGTCCAGTTGAGCGCCACGCCCATCAGCCCGACCGACAACACCGTGAGGACAACCCCGAAGCCCAGCGCCTCTGCCGGATCGATTTTGCCCATCGGCAACGGACGTCCACGCGTGCGCAGCATGATGGCGTCGATATCACGTTCGTACCACATATTGATCGCACCCGCCGCGCCAGCCCCTACTGCGATACAGAAAACGGCCACCAGCGCAAGAAAGGGATGCAGCGCCCCGGGCGCAAAACCAATACCGCCTGGCGCCAGCACCAGACCCGCCACGCCGGAAAAAACCACCAGCGTCATGACACGCGGTTTCAGCAGGGCGATGAAATCACAAATACGTGCTTCCACCGCAGGTGCAGAACCTGCGGTGGTGTCATGCGCATATGTGGCGAGCGGTGCGGCCATTTACTTGACCACCGGCTGGATGTCGAACTGGTGGAATGGCGGCGGCGAAGACACATGCCATTCCAGCGTATCCGCCCCCTCGCCCCAATAGTTGGCGGGGACTTTTTTGCCAGCAACCAGCGTATAAATCGCCACGCAGACAAAAAACAGCGTCGAGCCAAAGGAAATATACGCGCCGTAAGACGAGATCATATTCCAGCCCGCCATCGCATCCGTATAATCCGGAATACGGCGCGGCATCCCCTGCAAACCCAAAAAGTGCTGCGGGAAGAAGAGCATGTTCACGCCGATAAAGGTCGTATAGAAGTGGATCTTGCCGGCCCATTCCGGATACTGGCGACCAGACATTTTGCCGATCCAGTAATACCAGCCCGCAAAAATCGCAAAGACCGCACCCAGTGACAGAACGTAATGGAAGTGCGCGACGACATAATATGTGTCATGCAGCGCGATATCCATACCCGCATTCGCCAGCACAACGCCCGTGACGCCGCCAAGAGTGAAGAGGAAGATAAAACCCATTGCCCAGAGCATCGGCGTTTTGAAGCTGATCGACCCGCCCCACATGGTTGCGATCCACGAGAAGATTTTAATCCCCGTCGGCACCGCAATAATCAGCGTGGCAATGGTGAAATAGGCGCGGGTATTCACGCTCATCCCCACCGTATACATATGGTGTGCCCAAACAACGAAGCCGACGAAGCCGATGGCCACCATCGCATAGGCCATGCCCAGATAGCCGAAGATCGGCTTTTTGGAGAAGGTCGAAACGATATGGCTGATAATGCCGAAAGCCGGCAAAATCATGATGTAAACTTCGGGGTGGCCAAAGAACCAGAACAAGTGCTGGAACAGGATCGGGTCGCCGCCGCCTTCGGGGCGGAAGAAGTTCGTACCAAAGTTACGGTCGGTCAGCAGCATGGTGATCGCTCCGCCCAGAACCGGCACAGCCAGCACCAGCAGAAACGCGGTGACCAGCATCGCCCAGACAAACAGCGGCATTTTGTGCAGCGTCATGCCGGGCGCGCGCATGTTGAAAATGGTGGTGATAAAGTTTGCCGCGCCCAGAATGGACGATGCGCCCGCAAGGTGTAGGGCAAAAATCGCCATATCGACCGACATACCGTCATGCCCGATCTTGTCCGAGAGCGGCGGATAGACCGTCCAGCCCGTCCCCGCGCCGGAGCCGATAAAGGCCGAAGCGAGCAAAAGCAAAAAGGCAGGCACCAGAAGCCAGAAAGAAATATTGTTCAGACGCGGGAAGGCCATATCGGGCGCGCCGATCATCAGCGGCAGGAACCAGTTGCCAAAACCGCCGATCAGCGCAGGCATCACGACGAAAAAGACCATGATCAGACCGTGCGCCGTAATCCAGACGTTCCATTGCTGGCCGTCGGAGACGAATTGCAGACCAGGTTCTTGCAGCTCCATCCGCATCATCACCGAAAACGCACCGCCGATCAGCCCCGCCAGAACGGAGAAGATCAGATAGAGCGTGCCGATGTCCTTGTGGTTGGTCGAGCAGAACCAGCGGACGAAAAACCCGGGCGTATGGTCATGGTGGTCGTCGTGACCGTGGTCATCATGTCCGTGTGCTGCTGCTTTGGAGCCTGCCATTTTATCTCTCCCGTTGAGGTATCTTTATTCTTCTTGATGATATTTTGAAGCGGATCAGTTTTCAGCCGTCGGCGCCGCGTCTGTCACGGCGGCCTCGGCGGTTTTTTCCGGCATCTTGCCGCCCTGCTTCTCCACCCATTTGGCGAAAGCTTCTTTGGAGACAGCATGGATTTCGATCGGCATGAAGGCATGGTTGGTGCCGCAAATTTCGGAACACTGGCCGAAGTAGACGCCTTCTTTTTCAATGCGCGTCCAGGTTTCGTTCATCCGGCCCGGCACGGCATCCATTTTCACACCCAGCGCCGGCATCGCCCATGAATGCAGCACATCGTTTGCGGTGATGAGCAGGCGGATATTGGTATCAACCGGCAACACGACGGGGTTATCCGTCGACAGCAGACGCACTTGACCTTCTTGCAGATCTTTTTCGGGGATCATATAGGAGCTGAATTCAATATCGCCGTGATCGGGATATTCATAGCCCCAATACCACTGATAGCCTTTGATGTTCAGCGTCATTTCCGCATCGGCGGTTTTGTCGGCGAGATACAACAGTTTCAGCGATGGCACGACGATGATAACAAGAATAATTACCGGCACCAGCGTCCAGACGAATTCAAGCAGCGTGTTGTGCGTGGTCTTGGACGGCTTCGGATTGGCCTTGGCATTGAAGCGGATCATGACATAGAGCAACAGCATCATCACAAAAATCGTGGTCACTGTGATGACAGGCATCAGCAGGTCGTTGTGGAACCACACCATTTCATGTTTCACCGGCGAGGCGGAAGGTTGAAAGCCAATGCCCCAGTTCTTCGGCACGCCCACCATCGGCAGGTCGGCGGTTTCCGCGGCGGCAGGTGCGGCAAAAGCCAGCGCCCCAAAAACGGCAGCGGCCAGCGCATGGCTGCGGCGGGCAAAGAATGAAAAAAGGCGTGTTGTCGTCATGATACCTGATCCGTTGCGCGGCATGCGCAGCGGAAGCCTTGCGCGCATGCCTGAATGAAAGGAACACCGCAAAACCGAGTCTGGCCCCACGGGTTTTTGATGATATAGCATTTCGGGGGGGGAAATTGAAGCGGCGATCAAGAATATTTCATTCCCGTAAGCTGGGAAACGCCGCTTATTTATGAAGGGGTTATTTGGGCAGGGTCGGTCAGTCGTGCCTTCTGCGCCGCCCCGCCTCCAGCGCATGCAGGCGGGTGGAAATATCGTCCATTTCGTGGTCCAGCGCCCGCACCGCGCGGTAATCCATGGGATTTGCCATCAAGAGCCGTCCGCGTTCGTTTTGCACCTCGCGTTTATAGGCTTTGAGCGCATCGTGGCAGAACCGCTCCATTTCGCTTTCGATAAACCGGTCAAAAACACGGTCGAGCCCCAAAGCGGCAATAAAATGCGTGGAAACCTTGTGCAGGGAATCGCGGCTCAAAAACATGCGCTACCTCTGAAAATGAACAATTTATACGTTATGGCAAAATTCTAGCAGCCTTTGACCACCGGTCAAAAGATTCTGAAAACACACTGGAATGTCAGGTATTTAAGTACCGCTGTTCCGGCTGCCCCAAAACAGGGAATCAGGCCTGCAGAACAATCGCGCGCAGCTCGGGGATGCCCCAGCCTTTTTCGGCGCTGGTGGGATAGACGCGCGGAAAGGACGTTTTGCGTCCGCGCATGATTTCTTCGACGCCGGCCTTGACGTCTTCCAGCTCGGCTTTTTTGATCTTGTCGGCTTTGGTCAGGAGGCCGATATAGGGTATGCCCGCGCCGTCGATAATATCCAGCGCCTTGAAATCCGCAGTCAAAAGCCCGTGCCGCGCATCGATCAGCACGAAAAGACGTTTGAGGTTGTTGCGGGTCTTGAGGTAGCGGCTGACCATTGTATTCCACGCATGCACTTTAGATCGCGTTGCCTTGGCATAGCCATAGCCCGGCAGATCGGCCAGTTGCAGCACACCGTCCAGATCGAAAAAATTGATCTGCTGCGTGCGCCCCGGCGTGTTGGATGACCGCGCGAGGTTTTTACGTCCCGTCAGTGCATTGATAAGACTCGACTTGCCGACGTTGGAGCGTCCGGCAAAGGCCACCTCGGCAATCGGCGAGGGCGGGATACGCGCAAAACTATCCGCACCGGCGATGAAACGGCATTCACGGCGAAAGACTTTCTCTGCCGCCTTCAGCGTTTCGGCGTCCAGCTTAAAGCCGTCTTCGCTGCCGCTATCGCCGTCTATGCCGGTCATTTGCGTTCTTTCGGGTCTTTGGTGTCTTTGAGCTCTTTGGCTTGTTTACTCTGTTGAGCTTCTTTGACTTCCTGAGCGCCTTCGACAGCTTGATCGGCGGCTTCGGCTTTCTTTTTGCTCTTGCGGCGGCCACTATGCCCGCGCAGCAAAGACGTATCTTCCTTGCCGACTTTTTTCAGGATGTAATATTGCTGCAAAATCGTCAGACAGTTCGACCATGTCCAGTAAATCACCAGACCCGCGGCGAAATGCGCCAGCAGCACCCCGATGACATAGGGGAACCATGCCTGCAGGCGTTCCTGCATCGGGTCGGTCATCGGCGGGCTGATACGTTTCAGCTGAACCATCGTCAGCAGGAAGAGCAGCGGCCAGGCGCCGAACATCAGCACCTGCGGCGGTGTCCACGGGATAAGACCGAAGAGGTTGAAAATCGTCGTCGGATCGGGCGCGGACATATCCTTGACCCAGCCCCAGAACGGCGCATGGCGCAGCTCGACCGAGATCAGAATAACCTTGTAGAGCGAAAACATGATCGGGATCTGCAGCAGCATCGGCCAGCAGCCGCTGAACGGGTTTACGTCTTCTTTTTTGTACAGCTCCATGATCGCCATTTGCATGCCGGCACGGTCTTGTTTGTACTGCTCCTGAATCTCTTTCATCTGCGGCGCGATCAGGCGCATTTTCGCCATGGAGCGGAAAGATTTATTGGTCAGCGGGAAAAGCAGGGTGCGCACAACAACTGTCAGCAGCAAAATAGCAATCGCAATATTGCCGGAAACATCCGCCAGCCAGTGCAGCAACATAAACAGCGGCTTGGTCAGCAAATGCCACATGCCGAAATCAATGCTGTATTCAAGGTTGTTGAAGTTATAAAGCTGTTCGTAGCTTTTGATCACCGGCAGGCTTTTGACACCGGCATAGACATAGCTGGTCACTTCGGCGGTTTCGCCGGGCGCAACGCTACGGCCTGTGCCGACAACATCGGACTGGTAGACAAATTTATCGCCGGCGCGCGTACCGATGGTGCGCGCGTTAAACCGCGCATCAGGCGTTGGCAGCAGGGCGACCATCCAGTATTTATCGGTCAGCGCCAGCCAGCCGGATGTATTCTCGTATTCGATCTTTTCGCCTTTTTCGAGGGTTTTATAGCTCGGCTCGATGCCCTCTTTGCCCATGAAAGCAACGGGGCCCTCGTGCAGCACAAAAAAGCCGCTGTAATCGACCGGCTTGCCGTGACGCGCGACCAGTTCATAGGGGTTAAGATCGACCGCAGCTTCGCCTTTGTTGGTCACGCTCTGCGTCAGCGTGAACAGGAAATTTTCATCAAGGCGCAGGGTGCGGCGGAACGACAGGCCTGCGCCATTGTCCCACTCCATAATGACCGGCTTGCCGCTGCTGGTGATTTCGCGCGCGCTGTCCGGCGCCAGACGCCAGACGGTATTGGCGTCCGGCAAGGTCACGCCGCTGCGCGATGCCAGCCAGCCTTGTTCGACATAGAACGCGCGCTCTACGCCAACGGGCGTCAGCAGCGCGACTTTTTCATCCCCCCCAAGAAGCTGGCGATGTTCCTGCAACGACAGGTCATCAAGGCGGCCGCCCTTCAGCGACAGACTGCCGAAGACGCGTGTGCCGCGAATTTGGATACGATCTCCCGTCTCGGCCAGCACTTCGTGGCGCGGGCGGATGGCATCGACGCCCTTGACGATATCGGCTTTGCGGTCAGCTTGCTGGCGCAGCGCTTTTTCGGCGACGGCCTGGCGTTCTTCCATTTTCGGCTTTTCGACGAAAAAATAAAAGCCGAGGAAAATCGAAAGCGAAATCACAATCGCCATCATCAGCCGGGCGCGGTCATCTGCCTCATGCGGATCAAATTTTTTCATGGCCTTGCTCTCTATCTCTCGGTCTGCGACGGGGTATGGATATGGGCGGCCGCAGGGTGCGCGGCATCACTGTTTTTAGCTTCGGGCGCATCAATAGCACAAGTACAGGCGTTTTCAGAGTAAAACTTGCCCGCCGCCGCGGGCGTGCAAAACTTGTCCGCCGTGTCCGCCGGCAGGGGCACAGGGTCATAGCCGCCCGGATTCCACGGATGACAGCGCAAAATACGCCGCGCGCCCATAAAACCGCCGCGCAGGGCGCCGTAATGGCGAATGGCATCGGCGGCGTAATGGGAGCAGCTGGGATAAAACCGGCACTGTTTTCCCATAAGGGCCGAGAAGGTAAGTTGATAGCCGCGGATCAGCGCAAGCATGATTTTTGCGGGCAAGCTCCTGACACAGATTTTCATGACACAGATTCTGCGGGCAAGGCGCCGAGCGATTTCAGCGCCCAGCGAAAATCTTTTTGCAGTTTGATGAAATCGATATCGGCAGCGGCAGTGCGGCCGATCAGCACAATTTCAAGCCCGTCCAGCGATTGCTGTTTCAGATGCAAGCGCACCGTTTCGCGCAGGCGGCGCTTGGCGCGGTTGCGCACAACGGCATTACCGACCTTGCGGCTGACCGTGAGGCCGAGCCGAAAGCCGGTGCTGTCATTTTTTGAAAGCTGCATAATAAAAGCGGGCGTCACCCACTTTTGCCCCGTCTGTGCGATGCGGCGAAAGTCATGCGACGTTTTAAGTGTCGGCACGCCCGCGCACATGACAGGGTAAACCCCTGTGCTTAGGCGGACAGACGCTTGCGGCCTTTGGCGCGGCGCGCAGCCAGAACTTTCTGGCCGTTGCGGGTTGCCATGCGCGTGCGGAAGCCGTGGCGGCGTTTGCGAACCAGCTTGCTGGGTTGATAAGTACGTTTCACAGTCGGTCTCCATTGCGGACAAATAGAATCTGAATATTCAAGACCTAGGTGTATAGGGCTCCGCCCCCGCCTGTGTCAACCGCTTTTTGCCGCTTATGATAAATAATCGAATAAAAACAAGGGGTGCATATCGCGCCCTCCGCTGCAAATACCTTTGTTTTCAAGACCTTGATAATATGATTGACAGATAACGCGCAAGAAAGGATAACAAAGCAGCCGCAGGCCAAGCCCTTTATAACGCCGGCCGATACGCGATAAAGGGGCGAGGCCGGTCAGGCTCCGGCGGATTTTCTCCGCGCGGACAAATCTCTCAGGCGCCCGTAGCTCAACTGGATAGAGTGTTGGCCTCCGAAGCTAAAGGTTGTGGGTTCGAATCCCGCCGGGCGCGCCATCTTTTTCTAAAGAGATTGAGCAGCAAACGCTCTCTGATATTTAAGACTCACTCTCTTTGTTTGTGTACACAACGAACACGCAAGAGATGCTTAAGACTAAGGCAGAGTACCAAATTCACTTTTTATGTTTTCCGAAGCTCCATGGCTAAGAAGAAATTCTACTACGTCATCGTTCCCTTTCATCTTCGCATAATGAAGTGGGGTGTACCCCATGTCGCCAAGTCGATTCACATCTATGCCCGCTTTTACCAGCAATTCGACTGCGCGCAAATCTCCACGAAAGGCGGCGATATGCAACAGGTGGTCACCACCGGGTTCAATATAGGTAAGAGGGTCAATCGGGTCGCATGGATCGTTCGATTCATAGTTTATCAAATCGGCATACTTTCGTTGCAGCTCGTCAATTTCTGCTTTAGTCAGGCTCATAGACATGCATACCTCGCATCTTTTATTGTTTATAGTTCTGCGGACACGCACCTAATTGTGAATAATGACGGTCAGGCAATTTAGGTATGTGTCCCCAGAACTCCGGCATGACGAAAAGGGGAATACGTGCTTCAATGGGTAATCACTCGTTAAAAACAGGAACGCACATGAAGTTGGTCACGAAGTACAAAGATGTACTTATATCATTAACAATAGTGTTGGTGTCTTTTATCGTTATATACATCACAATATATTTTATTGCGCAAAAATACTGGATAACCGGCTATGGCGGCACGACAAAAGGGGAAATTGAGTACGCAAGAAAAGCGGAACAAGCACAATAATCTTT
>JAUXOC010000080.1 GCA_030682495.1 Alphaproteobacteria bacterium
CGCGCAGATGAATGCCGACAGGCTGATTATTCTCACCAGCGTTGACGGTGTTTATGACGGCCACCCCGATGATGCAAAATCAAAAAAAATCGATGTCATCGACCCGCAAAAAGACAGCTGGCCCGAAGCCCATACCGGCAAAACCGTGCAAGGGCGCGGCGGCATGGCGACCAAACTCGGCACGGCGCGCAAAATGTCGGAACTGGGCATCACCACCCATATCGCCAGCCTGAAAGACGACAACGTGCTGCTGCGGCTGGCGGCGGGCGAGCGGCTCGGCACCACGATTTTGCCGCGCGCGCGCAAATCCAGCCTGAAAAAATGGATGGCCTTTACCGGCGGCGCGGCGCAGACCGGCAGCATCACCGTGAATACAAAACTGGCCGGAATGCTGCGCACCGGCGGCACGGCCATGAGCCTGTTGCCTATCGGTATCGACAGCATCGGCGGAGATTTCAAAAAAGGCGATTTGATCGATATTCTGGCGCCAGAGGGCGTTAAAATCGGCATCGGCATCGCGCGCTATGGCGCGGACCGCCTGCGCGAATACATCGGGCAAAAAGGCAAGCCGGAGATTATCCATTACGACCACCTTCATATCCGCACAGGAGGATGAAAGAAATGCAAGACGTCATCGCCAGCCTCGAAAAAACCCGCACCGCCAGCCACGCGCTCGCCGCCCTGCCGCCGCATCGCGTGGCCGAAGCCCTGAATGCGCTCGCGGATCATATCGATGCTGCGGCGGCGGATATTCTGGCGGCCAATGCCCTCGACCTTGCCGACATGCCCAAGGACGACCCGCGCCATGACCGCCTGCTGCTGGATGCGCCGCGACTCGCCGCCATTGCGGGTGACGTGCGCAAGGTGGCCGCCCTGCCCGCGCCCACAGGTATTGCGCTTGAACAAAAAACCCTGCCGAACGGCCTCAAGCTTGAAAAACGCAGCGTGCCGCTGGGCGTCGTCGGCGTGATTTACGAATCCCGCCCCAATGTCACCGTCGATGTTTTTGCCCTCTGTTTCCGCGCCGGAAACGCCGTGGCGCTGAAGGGCGGCAAGGAAGCCGACCACAGCAACCGCGCCTTTGTGAAGGTCATCCACGAAACGCTGGCCACCTTCGGCCTGCCCGCCGAACTTGTCTATCTGCTGCCGCCGCTGCGCGAGGCCACCACGGCGCTGCTGCAGGCCGTCGGGCTGGTCGATATCTGCATCCCGCGCGGCAGTCAGGCGCTGATCGACCATGTGCGCGACAACGCGCATATCCCCGTGATCGAAACCGGCGCAGGCATCGTGCATACCTATGTCGATGAAAGCGCGGATGCCGAAAAAGCAAAAAAGATCATCGAAAACGCCAAAACGCGGCGCGTCAGCGTGTGCAACGCGCTCGATACGCTGGTCATCCACCGCGCGCGGCTGGCCGACCTGCCGTTTCTCTGTGCGCCGCTGGCGGCGCAGAATGTCGAGATATTTGCCGACCCTTACGCACGCAAGGCACTGTCCGGCCATTATCCCGATGCGCTTTTGAAAGCCGCGCGGGACGAAGATTTCGGGCGTGAATTCCTGTCGTATAAAATGTCGATCCGCACAGTGGAAAATCTGGCCGAAGCCCTCGCCCATATCGCGCAATATTCATCGCGCCACAGCGAAGCGATTGTCGCCGAAGATGCCGCCACCATTGATACTTTTTTGAACGCTGTCGATGCGGCGGCGGTTTATGCCAATGCCTCCACCGCCTTTACCGATGGCGGGCAATTCGGCATGGGCGCGGAAATCGGCATCAGCACCCAAAAACTCCACGCCCGCGGCCCGATGGGGCTGCAAGCGCTGACCAGTTATAAATGGATCGTGCGCGGCGATGGGCATATCCGTCTTTAATCTCTAGGCACGAAAAGATATGATCACGGGTTCGGATCAGCCGCGAGGAAGGGCGCCGTATCCACCGTACTGCCGGCATCAAGCTGCAACTGCGCGGCCAGCAATCCTGCGGACGTACCCCACCAGTTATTTTCCGCTTTCAGTTGCAGCCCGTCCAGATCGACACGCAGATCGCGCCCCGTGTTGCCGAAAATACGGTTCTGGCCGATACTGCCCAGAACGCCGCCGCCGAGGTCGGCCACGAAGTTACCTGTTGTATCGTCGTCAATATAAATGCCGTGGAACAGGTTGCCGGTCGACGTCACGCGCACGAAAGAGGCCGCCTCAATCGCGCTGCTGTCCGTGCTGTAAAGATATATGCCCGTCGCACCATTTCCTGAAGACACGGCATCTGACACCTCCACAGAGAGAAGGCGACCCGCCGCGCCGGATGTTTCAATGCGCAGCCCCTGCGAGCCGTTATCCTGCGCAAGCAGGTTCCGGATGCCGGTCGCCCCCAGCGTGCCGCCTTGCGCGCGAAGGTAAAAACCCTGCTGGCCGTTGTTGCTGGTTTGCACGTCGTCTGCCGAGATATCGGCGATAGAAGACCCTGTGCCCGACAAAATATAGATTCCGCGCAGTGTATTTCCGGTCGAAGACACGCCGGTGAGCGCGACATCGCCGAGGGTCCCCGCGCTGGTGGCCTGTATAAAAAGACCATCGACCGTGTTGCCGCTGAACTGGCTGTCCGTCACCGTCACGCCGGCAAGGGAAGATCCGGCACCCGTCGCATTGACAAAGAGCCCGCGGCCGTTAGAGGTGGTGTTGTTTTCCGAGACCAGATTGTTAAAAGAAGCCAGCCCTAAACTGCCGCCGGATTGCGACAGCAGATAAAATCCGGCATGGGTGTTATTCTGCGCCGTGATGTTTGTTGCAGAAACATTTCCGATCTGCCCGTTGCCTTGGGCCACGACATAGGTACCGGTGCTGGTATTCTGACGGGTCAGAATATCGGACAAAGTCACATCGCCAATAATCCCGCTGGTACCCGCAACGACATAGGCGCCATATGACTGGTTGTTCTCGAAAACCGAACCGCGCACGTCCACATCACCGATGGTGCTGCCCGCCCCCGTTGCCGTCACGTTGAGGCCGCGCCCGTTCGCCGTCGTATTGTTGCCGCTGGCTGTCAGGCCGCTGATGTCGACAGTGCCGACCGTTGCGGCCGATTGCACCAGCAAATACGTGCCCGTATGGTCGTTGTTATTGGACGTATTCGCCGACAGCGTGATATCCTGCGCGGTCGCGCCGCTCTGTACGACGATATAGGTTCCCTGCTGTGCATTGCCGGAAGTCACACTCTCCGCAATGCTCATGTCCTGCACGGCAGTGCCTGCCCCGCTGACAAGGACATAGATTCCCCGCCCGCTGCCGCCGGTATTGCCGGTAGACGTCACATTCTGCATATCCAGTGTCCCGCCAAGGATGCCGCCCGACTGCGCGAGAACATGAACACCGGCAGAGGCATTGCCCGTCGCCGTTATATCCTGCAGCCGCACCTCTGCCAGTTGTCCGAGTGTCTGCGCCGTCACTTGCAGCCCGACGCCGGTGTTGCCGGCACTCTCGTTACGTATTATATCGATGTCGCCAATGCTGCCACTACTCTGTGCGACGACAGACAGCCCTTGCTGCGCATTATTCCCGAAAACACTGTCACGCGCCACCAGCGCCCCCAGCGATGATCCGGCACCCGTCACGTTCACATAGGCGCCGCGCCCGCTGCCCCCCGTATTGGCGCGGCCGGTCACGCCGTCAAGCGTCAGGCTGCCGATGGTGCCGGCCGACTGCGCGAGGAGGCTGATGCCCGCGTTGGCATTGGCCGCCGCTACGCTATTCTGCACCGTGACATCGCCAATGCTGCCGCTGCTCTGTGCGATTGCATAAAACCCTTGCAGCGCATTATTTTCGAAAACACTGTCACGCGCCACCAGCGCCCCCAGCGATGATCCGGCACCCGTCACGTTCACATAGGTGCCGCGTCCGCTGCTCCCCGTGTTGGCACGTCCGGTCACACCGTCAAGCGTCAGGCTGCCGATGGCGCCGCCCGTCTGCGCGAGAATACTGATACCCGCGTTGGCATTGGCCGCCGCTACGCTATTCTGCACCGTGACGTCACCGTAAACGCCGCTGCTTTGCGCCAAAAAATATATACCGGCCTGTGCATTTTCTTCTGCATTCATATCTGCGATGTTGATGCTGCCGATGGAAGATCCGGCGCCGGTGGCTTCAAACTCGATACCGCGTCCGGTGGTGCCGGTATTCTGCCGGACATCCGTCTCGCTGATATCCACAGTGCCGATGGTGCCGCCCGTTGCCGCCCGTATCAGCACCCCGCGGCCTGTATTCTGCGATGCCGTCACGCCGGCAAGGGTGATGTCATCCCAACGTCCGCCGCCGCTGGCCTGTACGAAAATGCCTATATTGCTGTTGCCCGAAGACGTAACGTCTTCCAGCCGCAAAGTTTTGCCACCAACTGTGGTCGATTGCCCAAAGATTCCGTACCGCGTACTGCCGGAGATATTTACATTCGAAACCGTCGTTCCATGTGCATTGACAATCGATATCCCGTCACGCTGCGCCCCGGCGATATCGATACCGGCTATCGAGATATTATCGGCAAGGACGCGCACCACATCGGTACTGGCCGCCGTGCTTGTCAATACCGGTGCCGCCGATGCCGCGCGCAGCACCGTACCCGCGAAGTCACCCGCGACAGGGGCGGAAAAACGGCCACTGTCATAAACAAAGTCCGCACCCGCGCCGAGCAGGGCCTGCCGCGCAATCGCCAGGTCGATCCCCGATGCCATCCCCGTGCTATCGCCGAGCCCGCGGTTGACATAGATGACGTCGCCGACACGATCGGCAGCCACACGCGCTGCCGCCAGCGTATCAAACGGGGCATGGAGCGCGCCGTTTCCGCCTGACGCCGCGCTGTTATCGACGTGGAAAACGCGCTGCGGCTGGGAATCAGCACTGCTGACCACGGGCACGGTTTCCAGTGCCGTTGCCACGCCCGCTGTCACGATGTCCACATCCCGCACGGGCGGTGCGGTCATTCTGGCGCGCAAACCTTGCGACGTGGCGGGCTTGTCCGTCCCTCCCAGCGGGATCCGGAAACGCAGGCCGAGCCAGCCCTGCTCATGCCGCTTGTTGTCGTACTGTGCTTCGGCCACCAATGACAGCCCGGTAGATTTCCCGAGATCGACTTCGGCGCGGAACCGCCCGCCGTTCGTATTACCAAGATCGTTGCTATGAAAATGATATACGCCGCTGTGAAGCCACGCATCGCCTATCTGCGGGCCAAGCGAAAATCTTTTGCCGAATTCTATATCCGCACCCGACAGCGCTTTTTCAACCGTCTGTCCGCCCGTATCGATAAAAATACCCGTGTCCGCCAGATAGGGCACCGAAGAGACGGCAGCGCCCGTTGCCTTTTTACCCGTGATCGGAATGTATGTGTTCAGCCGCGCTTCCCAGTCTTCGGTCAGCCATTCCGTGCCGAAGGCAAGCTGAGAGTGGAACAGGCCGGTTTCACCTGACCGGCGGCGGTCAAAGTAGCCATAGCCGCCCCAGATGCCGCTCTCGCGCATACTCCGGTAACCCAGACCTATGTTACCTTCATAGTTGTCGCGGGTATCTATTTTCGGGCGCACATCCAGAAACAGCAGCTGGCTTTCCGAGCAAGCCAGCGGCGCGAACAGGAGAGCTTCACCGATACTGCGCTTGTTACCGACCTTGCCTTGCAAATCAATATAGGGATCATAGTGGGCGCAAGGCACAGACGGCGCAGCTGGTGATCGGACAGAGGCTTCGGCGCGGGCAGAGGCTGCGCCCAAAACAGAAAAGCCCAAGGCGCACAACAACACCCCTCCACGCAACAAATATTTGCATGAAGACAGAGGGGGAAAAGACGTTACGTATTTAAAAATAAAAAAATATCCCATTGCATCTCGAGCTTACGCCCGTATGCAGGCTGTTTCAAAGAAAATATGGCGCGGGAACGCCCCGGTTTTGTTGAACATCCTTTTGGTATGGTTATCATAATCCGCTTGCCGGTGTGACCGCGGCCCCTGCGTATGCTCCAACCTTTTCGGAAAACCGTGCGTCTTTTTTGCGCGCTGCGGCAAAATACTGCTGGCGAAAAAAATCAAAACCCCGATAATCCGCTTACCTCTTTCCTGATCCACGAGCGATTCTGGAGCCCCAATAAATGTGCGGTGTTATCGGCGTTATCCATCCTCAGTCCGGCGAGACTCGAGGAGCGGCTGCGGCATTCGATGCCTTCCGCGGTCTTCTGGCGCTTCAGCACCGCGGGCAAGACGCCGCAGGTATTCTCAGCTATGACGGCGCCACGCGCATGTTTGTATGCGAAAAAGATCTCGGCCTTGTCACCAACGTCTTTGACCAGCAAAAAATCGACAAACTGACCGGCGGCATGGCCATTGGCCATACACGTTATGCCACCATGGGCGGCGATGGCCGCCGTGATATCCAGCCGATGATGACGGGCGTGCCTTTCGGCCTTGGCATGGTGCATAACGGCAATATCCTCAATTACGCGGAACTGGCGCAGAAACTCTCCACCGATTACAGCCGCCAGCTGCTCACCGCCAATGACCTTGAGGTCATGATCCACTACTTCGCCGATTTTCTGATGGACGGACGCACCTTTGCCGCGGATGACACCTTCTCTTTCAAAAATATTCAGGCCGCGACCGAAAAAATGTTTAGCGTGCTGACCGGCGGCTATGCCGTGCTGGCACTGATCGCAGGGCAAGGCATGGTTGCCTTCCGCGACCCCAAGGGCATCCGCCCGCTGGTCATCGGCATGCGCGAGACGGATGACGGCCGCAAGGCATGGTGCCTTGCCTCCGAAAGTATCGCCGTCAATTACCTTGGCTATGCCTATCAGCGCGATGTTGCGCCGGGCGAAGTTATTTTTATCGATATGGACGGCAACCTGCACAGCGCGCAGGTGCGGCAGGAAAAAGAAAAAGCGCCCTGCATGTTTGAATGGGTTTATTTTTCCGGTGCCGAGAGCACCATTGACCACCAGCCTGTCTATGGCGCGCGGCTGCGTCTGGGCGAACGTCTGGCCGATAAAACCCGCGCGGCGATCACGGCGGGCGAGATTACGCCCGATGTCGTCATGCCCGTGCCCGATACCAGCCGCCCCGCCGCGATTGCCGCCGCCGAAGCGCTCGGCCTGCCGTACCGCGAAGGGCTGATTAAAAACCGCTATGTCGCGCGCAGCTTTATTCTCAGCGGGCAGGACAAACGCGAATGGGCGGTGGAGCTGAAGCTCAGCCCCGTCCCCGGCGAGATCGAGGGCAAAAACATTCTGCTCATCGACGACAGCATTGTGCGCGGCACGACATCCAAACGCATCATCAGCCTGCTCCGCAAATACGGCGCCAAAGAAATCACGCTGGCCATCACCTGCCCGCCGCACCGCCATGCGTGTTTTTACGGCATCGATTTCCCCGACCCCGCCGACCTTGTCGCGCACGGCAAAACCGTCGAACAGATTGCCGAAACGCTGGACGTCAACAAAGTGATTTATCTGGACGAAGAAGATTTGCGGCAGGCCATCGGCCTGACCCAGCTTTGCATGGCCTGCATCACCGGCAAATACCCGACGGCCACGCAAGACGCCGAAGAATTTTCCCAAGCCCGCAAAAGACTGCGGGCGGCAGGATAGAAAACTTCTTTCATCATCAAACGAGGAGCATGACATGAAAATTCTGGTGGTTTTTGGCAGCACATCCGACGCAAACGTCTCCTCCCCCCTTGCCGAAAAACTTTCGGCACATGCCGAGGTGGAAAACATCGTCCTCTCCGCGCACCGCGACCTCGAAGCGTTGCGCCGCAAAATCATGACATGGCAGGGCGATCTGATTGTCGCAGGGGCAGGCCTTGCCGCCGCGCTGCCCGGCGTTGTCGCCGCCATGACGCCGCTGCCGGTGATTGGCATGCCGGTTGCCTCGCAATTCGGCGGCATTGACTCTTTTGCTTCCGTCGCGCAAATGCCGCCGGGTGTACCAGTTTTGACAGCGGGGCCCGATAATATCGATGCCATCGTTACTTTTGCCGCCGCGCTGAAAAATGCCGTACCCGCGCAGATGCATATCGTTGCACCGTCGCAGGCCGTCCTTGACCATCCCGAGCTTGCCGCAGAAATTGCCAAGGTGAAAGACACCGACATCACCAAAAGCCTTGCGCCCGCTGCCGCGCGCTTTAACGTCTATCTGACCGAAAAGCCCGAAGATGTCCGCGCAGAGGCCTTTGGCCTGCATGTGCCGTTTGTTCCCAAGGCCGATATCGGCGCACCCGAAAAATACCTGTCGCTGCTGGCGATGGCGCAAAAAGGTGGGCTCTGGGTCGGCGCCAACAACCTGCGCAATGCCGCCGCCGCGATGAAACGCCTTGCCGCCGGCAAAACGGCCGTGCAAAACAATAACCTGCCGCCGATGATCTACGAAGGTTCTGTTAAAAACGTGCGCGGCACGGCGGGCGCAGCGCCCTATATCTTTGAATTTTCCGACCGCTATTCGATTTTCGATTGGGGGCAGATGCCCGATCTGCTGGACGGCAAAGGTGCGGCGCTGGCATGGATGTCGGATTTCTTTTTCCGCTTCCTCGGCGATGCCAAAAACTGGCAGGACTGGAAAGCACCCGAAGCTTTGAGCACTCTGCTGCCGCTGCAAAGCTTGCGCGAAAAAGGCATGGCGCATCACGCCTTTGGCCTGATCAGCAGC
>JAUXOC010000064.1 GCA_030682495.1 Alphaproteobacteria bacterium
GAAGACATCGCCGCCGCCGTGGTCTACCTCGCCTCCGACGAAGCAGGCTATATGACCGGCCAGACGCTGCACATTAACGGCGGGATGGCGATGATTTGAGCGTCGTCAGGAAGCTGCAACAAAAAAGCCCCGCTTGTTTGCGGGGCTTTTTTGTTTTCGGCACTGCGGAAATCTCCAAGAGTTTAGAACTTATGATGGTGCTTGGAAATATTCTTGGATTGATTGGCGCCATAATTGCTGCCGTCGCCCATCTCGCCGAGCCTGTCAAAAAAGTTGGACGGCAGTTTCTCAAGATAGGGGCGCTCGACCGGCCAGCGTTTTTCGTTTTCAAACCGGGCCCGCGTCTGAGAATACGTTTGCTGTAGACGCATGGGGCTGTCATACCATGCATCGAAGACAGCGCGTGTCGCTTTCATTTCATCGCCACTCTTGAGCATCTCTCCCAAGAACGCCGCTTTCATGTCAATATAGCTTAAATCGTAGGCAATCGTTTGCCAAACGGAAGTCTCCCCCTTGGCCTGTAAACGGTAGGCGGCAAGCATTGCTGTCGCTGTTGCATCCGCCTCAAGCGCAAAGGCTGCGCGCAGCGTTTCTTGAAATGTCGTATTGATGGTGCCAACCATGCCTTGGGTTTTCTGCACAGCGTGCCGGGATTCTTCAAGGACATGTAACATCTGGCGGGGAGCCGCGAGATCTGATCTGACTGTCAGCGAATTTGTGGCGTCAATAAAAACAGCATCCCACGCATTTCGGCTGTCATTGATGCATATAGCCGTGCCCAATTGTTCGAGCGCCTTGACGGCCTGACCGCCGACCAATTCCTCTTGCGCCATTTTTTGCAAAAATTCACGCGCCTGATTTGCGCCGCGGGCAGAGGCCGTTTCCACAGGTTGCCCCGCAACGTAACAAACCGTTTGCCAGTTTTCTTTCCATTCTTGCAGCGCCGCTTGCTGGCGGGCGGCTTCCACGAGCACAGGCCGTAAGTCCGCGCGCGGGCCATAGTCTGCTGAATGCGGTGCATTTTGATGGTCTACGTATAGGTTCGCGCCAAAACCGGCGGCCCCAAGCAGCGCAACGCCAAGCACCACCCGACGAAAGGATTTTTTGTTAAAGGTATCGGCTAATCCCTCTACCTTGTCTCTTATTCCTTCAAACACAACAAATGCCCCCTCAGGCTCTTAACTTATGAAAACACTAATACTTTCTCATACCTGTCGTTTTTCGTCAAGGTTTGGTCGGGCGGTCATTGATTTTACGTAATATTTACCGTAAAGCAGGTGTTTGCCAAGGCCAAAAATTTATGTTACCTAATGCACCTCTCTGCACAAGAGTGTCAGAATTTTAACGTAACCAAACGAGGTTTTAAATGAGCGACATCAACGAACGCGTCAAGAAAATCGTTGTAGAACATCTGGGCGTCGATGGCGCCAAAGTGACCGACGAAGCAAGTTTCATTGACGATCTGGGCGCAGACAGCCTGGATACCGTCGAACTGGTTATGGCCTTCGAAGAGGAATTCGGTATCGAAATCCCCGACGATGCGGCTGAAAAAATCCAGACCGTCAAAGACGCGATCAGCTTTATCGAGCAGAACGCGAAAGCGGCCTAACAGGCCCGCCGTTCCGGCACGGATTTGAACAGCCCTTCTCTTTGCACAAAGGAGAGGGGCTGTTCTTTTACCGCCTCCCGCCCACATCATTTGGGTTCTTCGCAAAACCACCACGCCGCATCAAACAAACCGGCCACCTAAACACAGGATAGATTAAGGCATGAGACGTGTTGTCGTAACAGGTATGGGCATTGTCAGCCCGCTGGGCATCGGGCTCGATCACAACTGGCAGGCGATCACCGCCGGCAAGTCGGGTATCCGCAAGATCCGCGGTTTTGACGCCTCGGACATTTCATCGCAGGTTGCGGGCGAAGTGCCCGTCTGGGAAGGCGCGGAAGCGGTCTTTGATGTGAATAAATACATCGAGCCGAAAGAGCAGAAGAAAATGGATAAGTTTATCCATTTCGGCTATGCCGCCGCCGTTGATGCCGTCGAAGACAGCGGCTATGTGCCCGCGGACGAAGAAGCGCGCTGCCGCGCCGGCGTCCTTATTGGCTCGGGCATTGGCGGGCTTTCCAACATTCACGACACCTCGCTGCTGATGGCCGAAAAAGGCCCGCGCCGGATTTCACCGTTTTTTATCCCCTCCTCGCTGATCAATCTGATTTCGGGGCAGGTCTCTATCCGCTATGGCTTCAAGGGGCCGAACCACGCCGTCGTCACCGCCTGCGCTACCGGCAGCCATGCCATCGGCGATGCGGCACGCATGATCGCTTTTGACGATGCCGACGTCATGGTCGCGGGCGGCGCCGAAGCCGCCATCTGCCGCGTTGGCGTGGGCGGCTTTGCCGCCTGCCGCGCACTATCCACGTCTTATAACGACGCTCCCGAAAAAGCATCGCGCCCGTTTGACAAAGGCCGCGACGGTTTTGTCATCGGCGAAGGCGCGGGCGTTGTTGTACTGGAAGAATACGAACATGCCAAAAAACGCGGCGCGAAGATTTACGCCGAAGTCATCGGCTATGGCATGTCGGGCGATGCCTATCACGTCACATCCCCTGCCGAAGACGGCGACGGCGGTTTCCGCGCCATGAAGGCCGCGCTGAAACGCGCGCAAATCGCACCGGAGCAGATCGACTACGTGAACGCGCACGGCACATCGACGCCGCTGGGCGACGATATCGAACTGACCGCCGTCAAACGCCTGTTTGGCGAGGCGATCAAGACAACCTCTATCTCTTCGACCAAATCGGCGATTGGCCACTTGCTCGGCGCGGCGGGCGCGGTCGAGGCGATTTACAGCATCAAAGCCATCGAAACCGGCATCCTGCCGCCGACCCTGAACCTTGACGATCCGTCGGACGTTGCCGCGGGCATCGATCTTGTGCCGCACAAGGCGAAAGAGAAAAAAGTCGATGTCGCCCTGTCGAATTCTTTCGGCTTTGGCGGCACCAATGCCTCGCTTGTCTTTCGCAAGGTTTAACGGGTGAAGGCGATCAAATTTCTCGGCCTTTGTGCGCTGGCGGGTTTGCTGGTGCTGATCTCTGCCGCTGTGTGGTTTGACCGCGCCTTTCACGCCGTGCATGTCCTGCCTGAAAACACGATGATGTTTGTGGAGCCGGGCAGCCCTGTTGCCAAAATCGCCCGCGACCTTGAAACCCAAGGCTTTGTCAAAAGCGCCTTTGTTTTTGAAGCTGGCGCGCGCTATATGCAACTGCGCTATCCGGAACGCGGCGGGCTGAAGGCGGGCGAATATCAAATGCCCGTGACCGCCGCCCCGCGCGATATTCTGCGCATTTTGCAAATGGGCAAAACCTTTCAACGCCGCATCACCATTCCCGAAGGATTGATGGCCGTTGAAATCATCGCGCTTGTCAACGCCGCCGATGCCATGACGGGCGAGATCACCGATATTCCGCCCGAAGGCAGCCTGCTGCCCGAAACCTATCACTATACCCGCGGTACCAAACGCAGCGATATCGTCGCGCGCATGCAAAAATCAATGACGGCCGCGCTCTCTGAACTGTGGGAAAAACGCGCCGAAGGCCTGCCCTTTGCCACGCCGGAGGCAGCCATCGTTTTTGCATCCATCGTCGAGAAAGAAACCGCCATCGCCGCCGAACGTCCGCGCGTGGCCGGCGTTTTTGTCAATCGCCTGCGCCTTGGCATGAAATTGCAAACCGACCCCACCGTTATCTATGCGATCACCGAGGGCAAGACGCGGCTTGGCCGCCCGCTTTTGCGCCGCGATCTGGAAGATGTCGATTCCCCCTATAACACCTATAAATATGCAGGCCTGCCGCCGGGGCCGATTGCCAACCCCGGTTATCAATCCATCGCGGCGGCGCTGAACCCCGAAACGCATGACTATATCTTTTTTGTCGCCGACGGCACGGGCGGCCATGCTTTTGGCAAAACCCTGCAAGAGCATAACCGCAACGTCCAGCGCTGGCGCCAAATCCAGCGCAGCAAAGCCGCGCCTTAAACGGAGTGGCAAAGCCGCGCCTTAAAGAAATGGCAGAGAGGCGCCTTAAAATTTTTCGTCTTTTCATGTATTTGACGGTTTCTGGCGGCTTTTACCCCTCTTTCACGCTTTTTTGCTAAGATAAGGCATGATGAAAAAAGAGCTTCAGGGCAGCACCCACATCGATCCGGACTTACTGGACGGCGACAGCCCGTTCCGCCATTCGCTGTTAATCGCCATGCCGGGGCTGCAGGACGGATTGTTCACCCGCAGCGTTATTTACGTCTGCGCCCATAGCGATGCGGGCGCGATGGGTATTGTCGTCAACCAGCGTCTGCCCGATGTCGGCTTTGGCGAATTGCTGTCACAATTGAAATTGCCGCGTTCGACGCTGCGCATTGAACCCGTGGTGCATTTCGGCGGGCCGGTCGAAACGGGGCGCGGCTTTGTGCTGCATTCCACCGACTTTATCCGCGAAGACACGGTGCGCATCAACGAAACGCTCTGCATCACCGGCACGGTCGATATTCTGGAGGCGATTGCGCAGGGTACGGGCCCCACGCGCAGCATCTTCGCGCTTGGTTATGCCGGCTGGAGCGCGGGTCAGCTGGAGTCAGAAATCCAGACCAACAGCTGGCTGACCATTCCTGCGGATGACGATATTATCTTTGGCACGCCGCTCGACGATAAATGGCAAAAGGCACTCTCCCGCCTCGGGATTGACCCCTATGCCCTCTCGGCGGAGGCCGGACACGCCTGATTCGCGCCTTTCCGGTACACAAGCACCGCGTATATGAAAAATTCTTTGACACGCCCCGCACGGCAGGCGTAGGTTTGGCAGCTTGTTCAACCTGCAAGCTTTAAGAAGTTTTTATCCCATGCCTTCGTACTTCCTTGAAAAACTCCGCGCCGCCGCCCGTAACGGCTTTGGCGCCGCAAACGGCAATGCCTCCGGCCCCTTCACCGCCGCGAGCGCCGCCGTGCTTGCCAAAGCCGCATGGGAACAGGACACGGCCACCGTGCGCAATATCGTCACGCGCTGGCCCGAAGCGGTCAATACCGCATCGGATGACGGACTGACTCTGCTGCACTGCGCGGCAGCAGGGATGGATAGCGCACAGATCGACTGGCTGCTGGCGCGCGGAGCAGACAAAAATGCGCGCGACAAAAACGGCGACACGCCGCTGCATTACGCCGCGCAATCGCAATTTTCCGACGGCACGCAAAAACTTCTGGCCGCCAGAGCAGAGGCCGATGCGCGCAACAACAAATCAGAAACGCCGCTTTATTACGCCGTAATGTTCGAACGCGCAGAAAGCATAGATCTATTGATTGCCGCCGGTGCTGATGACACTGCGGCGCGCCATGACGGCGAAACGCCGCGCAGTCTGGCGCCCAAAGAAGATAAACAGCGCCCCGGCGGCCTGCCCGCCGGCAGCACGCCCACCGATATGACGGCTACCCTTGATGTCGCCATCGCCGCTGTGCGCGGCGCACGGCAACAAGCCCTTGCCACCGCCGCGATACTGGAAAGCGACATGACGCTGCACCCCGCCGTTACGGTGCGCAAGCGCAGCCGCTCCCCTGTCTGATTCTAAAAATTATTCGTCCGCCAGCTTTGAAAAAATGACGTGGTCGCGCCAGACGCCGTTGATTTTGACATAGCCGCGCGCGATGCCTTCTGCATGGAAACCGTTTTTTTCAAGGACGCGGTGGCTGGCGCGGTTCTCGGGCAGGCAGCCGGCCTGCAGACGGTGCAGCCCCATATCGTGATGTGCATAGGTGCAGAGTCTGCCGACCGCTTCGGTCATCAGCCCCTGCCCCTTGACCGCACCATCGAGCCAATAGCCCAGCGTCGCCATCTGTCCCGCCCCGCGGATGATATTGCCAAGTGTGATGCCGCCCAGCAGCGCATCATCATTTTGCCGGAAAATAAAAAACACATGCGCGCAGCCCTGATGGCTGTCGTATTGCCACAAAGCGCGGCGCGCGGTGAAGCCATGACGGCTGACCTGCCGCAGCGCCGCCGAAGGACTCCACGGGCGCAGAAAATCGCTGTTGCGGCTGATCTGTTCGACCCATGCCTCAGCATCGCGCGACTCGGGCAGACGCAGATAAATCCGCGCCGCATCCAGCCGCGGCGGCAGATCGGGTTTCGGACGTTTCCAAAGGCTGGCCAGCATGAAGGCTCGCGAAGAAGAGGCAGATGAAAAAAGGCAAAAAATAACTGCTTTTGCACTATATATCATTTATTATACTGCAAAAAGCTTTCAACCCCAAGGAAACCTGCCGATGCGTCATCCGCGAACGCTCCTCACCGCCGCGCTCTTTGCGCTGACCGCCGTCTGCATGGCTGCGCCCGCTGCAGTCTTTGCGACATCGCCCGCGAAGCCCGCCGAGAAAAAAAACACCGAGAAAAAAGCAGCCGCCAAGCCCGCGCAAAAACCAAAAAGCGCCAAGGCCGCCAAAGCCCTGAGCGAAGAGACGCTAAAAGTCACCAATAAACCCGAAGAGGGCAGCCTGCCCGATTATCCCATGGGGGCGCGTATCGCCATGGGCAAGCAGACCACGCATACCGCGGGGGAAGAAGATACTTTTCTGGATATCGCCCGCCACCACACGCTTGGATATGTGGAGCTGCGCGCTGCCAATCCCGATATCGACCCCTGGGCGCCACCGCCCGGACAGGATGTTGTCATCCCCGGCTTTCAGTTGCTGCCGCGCGCGCGCCAGCAGGGCATTGTCGTCAATCTGGCCAAGATGCGGCTTTATTATTTCCGCGATCCGGGACGTGAGCCGATCAGTTACCCCATCGGCATCGGCAGCGAAGGGCTGGACACACCGACCGGCGTGACCAAAATCGTGCGCAAAGCCGCAGGGCCCAGCTGGTATCCGACCGAACGCATGCGCGAGGCGAAGCCCTGGCTGCCGCGCATGGTGCCGTCCGGTGCGGCCAACCCGCTGGGGACGCATGCGCTGTATCTGGGCTGGCCGACCTTTCTGATCCACGGGTCAAACAAGCCTTGGGGCATCGGGCGCCGCGTTTCTTCGGGCTGTATGCGGATGTATCCCGAGAACGTGGTTGATTTCTTTTCTATGGTGCCGGTGGGGACGCGCGTTGCCGTGGTTGACCAGCCTATTTTGGTCGGCTGGCTGGATGACGGGCTGTATCTGGAAGCGAACCCGACGCAGACCCAGAGCATCGACATCGAAAACGGCATCGACATCACCCCGACCCCGCTGACCGATAAAATGCGCGACATGATTGTGGAGGCGGCAGGCGTTGCCGGCCACCGCGTGAACTGGAGCGTGGTCGAAAAAACCCTCCGCGAGCGGCGCGGCATGCCCGTCATGATCGCCACCCCCAGCGCAAAAGACAGCGGCAGCACAAGCAGCAGCACTGTCCGCACCCGCGCGCAATATAACTGACAGGAACGGGCGGCAAGACCCCATATAAAAACCGCGCCTGTCGAAAGACAAGGCGCGGTTTTATCTTGTACGTCAAAGGGCGGCGGAGACCGCCTGCCCGAAGACCTTACTTGCGCAGCGAGTGGCTGAACGTTTTGTCAGCTTTTTTCGCAGGCTGGTAGCTATCAACGGTGCCTTCGCCAGCCGTGCGGCCAGCAGACATCGGCGTCCAGGTACCGCCGCTGGTGCAAGCGGATACGGTGAGAACGGCCAGCACGGACAGTGCGATCATAGAACGTTTCATTTTTATTTCCTCTTTGAAAAGCCTTCTAGAAAAAGAAGGCGTTGGTACAACGTTGTAACAGTCATTATTTACTACAGTAGACGATTCTCGTCCAGCCTGAGGCGTTTTCGGTAATACCGGAAGAGCCTCCAAAAACCCCTGTATGCAAGGTGTTTCCAGACGTTTTAAATCTTCTGCAAGGCACGGATTTTGCGGAAATAGGCATCGACACCATCGAGCACCGCAGACGAGATTCTGCGCTGAAACTCGGCAGAACTGAGCAATTTGACCTCAGCCGGGTTGGACAGGAACCCCGTTTCGATCAACACAGAGGGCACGTCCGGCGCCTTCAAAACAGCGAAGCCTGCAGACCTGTGGGAATTTGGCAACAGTCTTACACTTTTGCGGCGGAAGGCGTCTTCGAGGAAGCGGGCAAGCAGGCTCGACTCATTCATCTTCTCGCGCATGGCAAGGTCGAGAAGAATACCTGCGATCTCCTGACTCTCTGAATTAAGGTCGACACCGGCCACCACGCCTGCCGTGTTTTCGCGCTCTGCCAACCGAGCGGTTTCCGCATCCGATGCCGTGCGCGACAGGGTATAGATCGATGCGCCGCGCACATCATTGCGCTGTATTTTATCGGCATGGAGAGAGATAAACAGATCCGCCCGCTCCCGCCGCGCCATATCCAGCCGGTCGCGCAGGCGGATTTGCACATCGCGGTCACGCGTCATGACGACGCGGTAGCGGCCGGTTTCTTCCATTTGACGTTTCAATTCGCGCGCCACAGCCAGCGTGATGTTTTTTTCAAGAATGCCGCCGCTGGCCACCGCCCCCGGATCGGCACCGCCATGACCGGGGTCCAGCACGATCACATATTTGCGTTCAGCCCCGCCGCGTGGCGCAGGGGCCGCGCCCGGCGGTTTACGCATCGGCACATCGGGAGGCACGGCGCGGGCGACAGACTCGTTACGCGCCGCGGCAACGCCGCTTTCGGGTGCCGGCATGGGCGGTGCCGCGCCCAGTGCCGCGCCGCCCAAAAGCTTGTTGCCATGCACTTTTTCAAGACCGGCCTGAAACAGGTTTTGCGAAGAGGGCGACAGATCGACCACCACGCGGTCGCGGGCGGTACTGCTGCGGTCCAGTGTAAAAGCCCCCGCAACCACCGCTGTTCTGCGCAGATCAAAGACAATGCGGGTCAGCCCGCCGTCCAGATCGCCGCTGCGGTAGGATTTCAGCAGGTCGCCCGCCGCGACCGGACGGCTGCGCGGGATTTTCCACTCGCTACGCGGCAGGTCAATCACCAGACGCGGTGGACCTTCCAACATAAATACACGGAAATCGGCCTTGCGGTCCAGGTCGACAACAATACGCGTTTTGCCCGCGTTGAGGCCGTAGCGGATGCCTTCGACGACCGGTGCGGCGTTGTTCTGCGCCCGCACCTGCGGCCCCGCCCCCAGCGCGGCCAGCATCAGAAAAGCCGACAAGAATATGACAAAAGAGCGACTCAGGCGCACTGTTTAAACCCCGAAGAGCCCCGAAAGGCTGTTTTTCCCCAAAGCCAGTATAAACAAACTCCGCCCCCCGAAACAATAAATCAAACGGTAAAGATCATGATTCCATGGATTTAATCATCATTTTCGCCCGAACGGCGGCGCGGGCGGGTCTGCGCTGCGAATAAAACATTGAGAAGCCCTGCGCAGTCGCGTATCATCCGCCTTGCGACAAAAATATTCCCTCCGGCTGAATGCTGCGGCATCGCTGTGGAATATCGGGTCAACGAGTTTTGAGGTCGGCTCATATCAACCTCCTGCTTCTTCGGTATGTATTTTCCGGAAAAGTCAGTGCGAATGAGCCCGGTGACAAGAACCGAGATTTTTTGGCAAGCGGCGTCCGGCCTTTATTTTGCGGACGCGCTCTGAAGAGGCAAAGCGCTTTCACGTTGAAAGCTGACGCAAGGAAGCCTCCTTAGATAATGCCGGTTCAAGGCACTGCCAGCCTGACAGAACAGAACGGCGCGCCGGTTTTTTCCTTTGTCGCAGGAAAGAACTGTAAAGCTTTGCGCCAAAGGATTGAGACAATGACGAAAAGGATGCTGATCGACGCAACCCATCCCGAAGAAACACGGGTGGCCGTCATCTCGGGCAATCGCCTCGAGGAATACGACTACGAAAACATTCTGCGCAAGCAGCTTAAAAGCAATATCTATCTGGTAAAAGTCACCCGCGTCGAGCCGTCCCTGCAGGCGGCTTTTGTTGATTTTGGCGGCAACCGCCACGGCTTTTTGCCCTTCCCTGAAATTCACCCCGACTATTACCGCATTCCCATCGCCGACCGCGAAGCGCTGCTGGCAGAGGAACGCGCCCTCGCCGCCGCACAGGCCGCGAAGGAAGACGAAGAAGATGCCGCCGAACTGGCCGAACTGGCACAGCGCGGCGAAACCATCGACGACGACGAGAGCGAGAGCGAAGGCGACGAGGACGGGCTTGACGTCCGCCCCCTGGCCGAAGTTATCGAAGACGAAGACGACGATGAAGATGACGAAGAAGAAGCCTATACCCCCATTCATACCGGCTCCATCGCCGCCGACATCGCGCAGGAATCCCTGATCGACGACGAAGATGACGAAGACGATGAGAACGAGGACGACGCGGAAGGCAGCGACGCCGAAGACGATTCCGAAGACGATTCTGACGAAGAAGAAGACGACGAGGATGACGAAGACGAAGAGGGCGACGACGCCGACGTAGCCGAAGCCGGCGCTGAAGCCGAAGCGGTTGCTGCCAGCGGCGAAACCGCCGAAGGCTCCCCCGCCGCAACCGCGCCGCAAGGACGTGGTGGCCGTGGCCGCCGCAAGCCGGGCGTGGAAACGGTCGGCGGTGACGTGGTCGAAACCCCCGTGTTCCGCTCTTCCATCAAACGCCGCTATAAAATTCAGGAAGTCATCAAGCGCAACCAGATCATGCTGATCCAGATCAGCAAGGAAGAACGCGGCAACAAAGGCGCAGCTGTCACCAGCTATATCTCGCTGCCCGGCCGTTATTGCGTTTTGATGCCGAATTCACCCCGTGGCGGTGGCGTTTCGCGCAAAGTATCGAATGCCAAAGACCGTCAGCGCCTGAAAAAAATCCTGCACGAGCTGAAAGTGCCCGAAGGCATGTCGGTCATCTTGCGCACGGCGGGCGTTGCCCGCTCCAAAGCCGAGATCAAGCGCGACCTCGACTATTTGCTGCGCCTGTGGGATCAAATCCGCGAACACACGCTGAAATCGACCGCACCTGCGCTGATCTATGAAGAGGGCAACCTCATCAAACGCGCGATCCGCGACCTCTATCGCCGCGACATCGACGAAGTGCATGTAGCCGGCGAAGAAGGATTCAAGGCTGCCAAAGATTTCATGCGCACCCTGATGCCGAGCCATGCCGACCGCGTACATGAATACAAAAACGGCGATATTCCGCTGTTCTTCCGCTATCAGGTCGAAAGCCAGATTGACGAAATCCACAACCCGACGGTTCACCTGAAATCGGGCGGTTATATCGTCATCAACCCGACCGAGGCGCTGGTATCCATCGACGTCAACTCGGGCCGCGCCACCAAGGGGCGGCATATCGAAGAAACGGCGATGAAGACCAACATCGAAGCCGCCGAAGAAATCGCCCGCCAGCTCCGGCTGCGCGATCAGGGCGGCCTTGTCGTGATCGACTTTATCGATATGGAAGACCGCCGCAACAACCGTCTGGTCGAGCGCAAATTGCGCGACGCCATGGCCGGTGACCGCGCGCGTATCCAGCTGGGACGCATTTCCGCTTTCGGCCTGCTGGAGCTGAGCCGCCAGCGTTTGCACCCGTCGCTGGTCGAAACCAACTTTGAGATCTGCAAACATTGCAGCGGCGTTGGCGTCGTGCGTACGGTGGAAACCACCGCCGTGATGATTTTGCGTGCGATCGAAGAAGAGGCCTTGCGTGGCCGCGCGACCGAGCTGCGCGTTAGCGTACCGACCGAAGTTGCGCTTTATGTGTTCAACCACAAACGCGAAATGATCTCGAGCCTTGAGACGCGTTATAACATGCGCGTCTTCATCCATGCCGACGACAGACTGCTGAAGCCTGCCTTCACCATCGAAGCGGTACGTGCCGCCGGTGAACGCCGCACGGGTCGCCCTGCGGCGCTGGCGCCGGTCAAGTCGGTGGATATGTCCGACCTGCCCGATATCGATCCCGAAGACATCACCGACGATACGCCGATGGCCGAAGAAGGCCGCGACGATGAAGAACGTGGTGACAGCCGTGGCGACAGCCGCGGTGAAAGAAGTGGCGAAGGCCGTGGCGAGCGTGAATTCCGCGATAACCGTGGCGGCGACCGCGAAGGCGGCCGTGGCGACAAAAACCGCCGCCGCCGTGGCCGTGGTGGCCGTGACCGCGATAACCGTGGCGGCGAAGGCCGTAATCCACAAGCAGGCGAAGGCCGCCCGGCACAAAACAGCGAAAACCAACGTCCGCCGCGTGAAGCCCGAACCGAACAACCGCAAGAAGCCGGCAGCGAAGGCGGCGAGAGCCGTCCTCCCGCCAGCGGCGAACAACGTCCGCAAGGTGAAAACGGCAACCGCAACCGCCGCCGCCGTGGCCGCCGTGGTGGCCGTGGCCGCGACCGTGACCAACCACGCGGCGAAGCGCGTAATGGACAAAGCGGCGAAGGCCGCAATGCACAAAACAGCGAGCCGCGTCAGGGACAGTCTGGCGAACCCCGCGCGCCGCAAACACCGCGCCCCGATGGCGGCAGACAGCACGGCGAAGCCAACGGCAATACGGCGCCGCGCGAAGCCCGTGCCGAACAACCGCAAGCCCCGCGTGAAGCCACCGCCCGCGCACCGCAGAAAGATGCTCCGCAAATTCTGCCCGTGCGTGACCCCGGTGCTGCCTCCGGCGGCGACAAAGAACAACGCAAAGGCTGGTGGAAACGCCTGACCGAGTAGGTTCTGACGATATCGAATAAAAAAACCGGCGGTTATTCCCGCCGGTTTTTTTATGCACGAACCCCGCGCACAAAGTCTTGCCGCTATTCTACCTCTGTCATTCCCCCGCCTCGTCCGGATGGACGTGGGTGGCGATTTTGCTGGCGCCGGTATGGCCGAGCGGCAGGCGGCAGGTGACGGTGGTGCCGACGCCTTCGCGGCTTTCGATTTTGACATCGCCGCCGTGCAGCTCGACGATACTTTTGACGAGTGACAGCCCCAGCCCAGCCCCGCCTCTGCGGTGTGCTTTGCGGCTGCGGATGCGTTCAAACGGCGTAAAGACGTGCTGCAAATCATCTGCCGGAATACCCATGCCGGTATCGCGCAGGCTGATATCGACAAAATCGCCCTGCACCGCCGCGGCAATCGTCAGCAGCCCGCCAGCCGGGCTGTAATTGATAGCGTTGCTAATCAGATTCAGCAGCACCTGTTTCATGCGGCGCTCGTCGGCAAAGATCACGGTGTCTTCGGGGCACTGCACAAACATTTCGATCTTTTGCTTGCGCGCCCATTCCTGCGTCAGATGTGCAACCTGTTCGATCAGTACCCGTACTTTCACATCGGCGGGGTAAAGCTTCAGATAGCCCGCTTCGATGGTCGAGAGATCAAGGATATCATTGACGAGCGATACAAGGCGCTGCCCCGCTTCGATCATATTCGCGGTATATTCCAATTGGCGTTCGTTGAGCGTGCCGAAATACTGGTGGTGCAGCATTTCGGTGAAGCCCATGATGGCATTGAGCGGTGTGCGCAGCTGATACGACACGTTGGCCAGAAAATCTGTCTTGAGCCGCTCGGCTTCTTCCAGCGCCGCGTTTTTTTCCATCAGCGCCTGTTCGACTTTGACGGTATCGGTAATATCAAACCAGGCATTCAAAATATTCCCGTCCGGCAGCGGCACGATGGAATATTCCAGCACCGACCCGTCGGCGCGGCCGATGCGGCCCTTGCGCGGTTCGCGCTCCAGCGCGTTTGACAGCAGCAGGTTTTTCATCTCCGGCCAGACGGCAGAAGGGAAGAAACCGCTGAGACTGTCGAGCACCTGCGTAATATGCAGATCTTCGCCCAGTGCCTTGACCTTAATGCCCCACATGCGGGTGAAAGCTTCGTTGAACAGGCGCAGGCGGCCGTCTTCGCCAAAAACCGCAATACCTTCGACAAGGTTGTCGAGCGTTTCGCGCTGCACGGCCATCAACGTGTTGTACGATGTTTCCAGCTGCAAACGGCTGGTGACGTCTTCCATGGTCAGCAACAGCCCGCCCATGGGACGCGGCACGCAGATCAGGCGCACGACGGTGCCGTCGGGCAGATACTGCATTTCCTCGTAAGGCTCCAGCAGCGAGGTGAAGCGGCTGATCCACTGCTGTTTAAACTGTTTATAATCCGCCTGTTCGGGCAGTTTGCGCAGTTCGCGCAGCTTATCGATCACTTCGACGATTTTGGGCTTGGTGTCCATCCAGCGGCTTGGCATGCCGGTCAGCTGTTCGTAGGACGAGTTGTAAAATTCCAGCCGCATATCGGCATCAAACATGGCGATGCCGGTGCGCAATTGTTCCAGCGTTTCGCGCTGCGAGGCGGAGAGGCGTTCGTAAGACGTCTCCCATTCCTCTTCCTTCGTCACGTCGATGGCGATGCCGATCATGCGTTTTTCTTGCGGCATCGGAATTTCGATCAGCTCGTAGAGGCGGCGCTGGCCCTCGACAATCATATGGCCGCGCAGCGACTGCGGCGCCAGCTTGCCCATCGCCCGCTGCGCCAAAACGCGCTGGGTGATATCGCTGCGCGCGGCGCCGGTCAGCGGCAGTTCTTTCTGTTCGGCGACCGCACCCGCCGCCGTATCGTCAAGGATACGCGCATATACTTTGTTGCACCATGTGAGATCAAGCGCGTGGTTACGCATCCAGACCGGATAGGGCAGCGCGTTAAAGCTGCTGCGTAGTTCAGCTTCGCGTTTTTCGACCTTGCCCATAGCTTCGACGCTTTTCATCGCGGCGGCGGCGAAATCGCTGATATCCATGACCCAGACAACCGAGAAAATCTGCCGCCCGTTTTGCACCAGCCCGCGCTTGCCAAAGACCTTGAGCGCCGTTTTGCCGCGGCGGCTGTACATGCCGATTTCAAAATGTTCGCCGAATTGTTGCAGCCGGTCATAGAGGCCTTCGAGCGCGGCGGCATCGCCCGGGGCAAGCCCCGCCTGCACATCGGCAAGGCTTTCGACTTTGTCTACGCCCAGCAGCTGGCAGAAACCGGCCGACATCGCCTGTACGCCGTCCTGATCCCAGCCGCAATATTCGAGCGGCACGGCGCGCGAAAACGCCTCCAGCCGGTCATACTGCCGCAGCAGCCGGCGCCGGTCGCGGCGCGCAGGGATCAGCGCATCGAGCAGACGGTCAGTCAGCGACAGCTTCGGTTCGGTGGATGCCGCAGCATCTTTATGCATATCTTCCCCATTCACCCGATCATGTTAAAACGCTTCCCTTGCGTGAACAAGGGAAGCGTTTGTAAAAGCTGAAAATTTTTAGCTTGATCGATTAGTAGCGATAGTGATCGGGCTTGAAGGGGCCGATATTTTCAAGGCCGAGGTACTCCGCCTGCTTTTCCGTAAGCGTTGTCAGCTTCACGCCGAGCTTTTCAAGGTGCAGACGCGCGACTTTTTCATCCAGATGCTTGGGCAGCACATAGACTTTGTTTTCGTATTTCTCGCTGTTGCTCCACAGTTCGATCTGCGCCAGTACCTGATTGGTGAAGGACGTCGACATCACAAAGCTGGGATGCCCCGTACCGCAGCCAAGGTTGACCAGACGGCCCTTGGCCAGAACGATCAGGCGTTTGCCGTCGGGGAAGATCACTTCGTCAACCTGCGGCTTTACTTCTTCCCATTTGTAGTTGGAAAGCGCGGCGATCTGGATTTCGCTGTCGAAGTGGCCGATGTTGCAGACAATCGCGCGGTCTTTCATTTCACGCATATGGTCGAGCGTGATGACATCGACGTTGCCCGTGGCGGTCACGAAAATATCGCCGAGCGGTGCGGCTTCTTCCATCGTGGTGACCTGATAGCCTTCCATCGCGGCTTGCAGCGCGCAGATGGGGTCAATTTCGGTTACCAGCACGCGCGCGCCCTGCGTGCGCAGAGACGCCGCCGAGCCTTTGCCCACATCGCCATAACCGCAGACAACGGCGACTTTACCGGCCACCATCACATCGGTTGCGCGTTTGATGCCATCTACCAGCGATTCACGGCAGCCATAGAGATTGTCGAATTTGGATTTGGTCACACTGTCATTGACGTTGATAGCGGGCACTTTCAGCTCACCCTTCTTCGCCATGTCATAGAGGCGGTGCACGCCCGTGGTGGTTTCTTCGGACAGGCCTTTGATGTCTTTGAGCAGGTCCGGATATTTTTCGTGGATCAGCTGCGTCACGTCGCCGCCGTCATCGAGGATCAGGTTCGGCACCCAGCCATTCGGGCCGTGCACGGTCTGTTCGATGCACCACCAGAATTCTTCTTCGTCCATGCCTTTCCAGGCAAAGACGGGAATGCCCGCAGCGGCGATGGCGGCCGCAGCCTGATCTTGCGTCGAGAAAATATTGCAAGACGACCAGCGCACTTCGGCGCCGAGATCGGTCAGCGTTTCGATCAGCACAGCGGTCTGGATTGTCATGTGCAGGCAGCCGACGATACGCGCGCCTTTCAACGGTGCTTTGCCTTTATATTCGGCGCGCAGGGCCATCAGACCCGGCATTTCGGTTTCGGCGATTCTGATTTCTTTGCGGCCCCAATCGGCCAGTGACATGTCTTTTACCTTGAAATCACCTGCCGCGGTTTGCTTTGCCTGTGCCATTGTCATTGCCTGCTCCTTTGGGGCCTATAAATAAAACTGCCCTTAAAATAAGGGAAAAGGGCGGAAATTCAAGGATAAACTCGGGAATAAAAGGACGAAATCAGCTGCCGTATTGTTCGACAATGGCCGTGATCTGCGCGGGGTCGTATTGATCCATGACCAAACGGGCATGTGCTTCGCATTCCGCAAGGCCGAGCGCCCTGATTCGCTGCTTGATGCGCGGCAAAGCGGCAGAGCCGACGGAGAATTCGCGCAGCCCCAGCCCCAGCAGCAGCGGCGTATATCTGGGGTCCGCCCCCATTTCGCCGCAGATGCTGACAGGGATGCCCGCACGCCGTGCCGCTTCCAGCGTGAATTCAATCAACCGGAGTACCGCCGGATTCAGCGGGTTATACAGCGCCGCCACCTGATCGTTGCCACGGTCAATCGCCACGGTATATTGCACAAGGTCGTTGGTGCCGAGCGCGAAGAAATCCGATACCGCCGCCAGACTGTCCGCTGACAGCGCCGCCGCCGGAATTTCGATCATCGTGCCGAGCGGCGGCAAAGCCTCCGGCACAGCGGTGCCCTCGGCTTTTAAATCGGCGTGGCAGCGGCGCAAAAGCTGTGCGGCCTGTTCGACCTCTTCTGCGGTTGTCACCATGGGCAGCAATACGCGCACAGGGCCCAGCGCGGCGGCGCGCAGCATGGCGCGGAACTGGTCGATCAGCAATTGCGGCTGTTTCAGCGACAGGCGAATGGCGCGCAGACCGAGGGCGGGATTCGTTGCTTCGGCAATCCAGGCACCCACCGCGCGGGCGATTTTATCGCCGCCGATATCCAGCGTGCGGAAGGTTACCGGCTTGCCCTGCATCGCGCGCACGACCGCGGCCATGCTGTCAAATTGTTCATCTTCGCTGGGCAGGGTGCTGCGGTTCATAAACAGAAATTCGGTGCGGAACAGCCCGATGCCCTCCGCGCCGGAGTCCACAATTGCCTGCACGTCGCGCGGCAGCTCCAGATTGGCGCGCAGCGAAATCGCCTGTCCGTCGGTGGTTTCGGCAGGCAGCGTGGTAATTTTATCCAGATCGGCGCGGGCGTTTTGCAGCGCCTGCTGGCGCGCGCGGTATTCGGCCAGCGTTGCCTCGGACGGGTTTAAAATCAGAACGCCCGTCACGCCATCCACAATAGCGATGCCGCCGTGGCCGCTATGATCGAGCATATCGGGGTCAAGCCCGAGCACCGAGGGGATGCCGAGTGAACGCGCCATCACCGCCGTATGCCCCGCCGCGCCGCCATGCACCGTGGCAAGACCGGCAAAACGCTTGGGATCCATCAGCGCGGTATCGGCAGGGGAAATTTCCTTGGCCAGCACAATGCCGCCCGGCGGCACGGAATCGAGCGCGATATAAGGCAGGTTCATGAGGATGCGGATGAGACGGTTGCTGACCGCCTCCACATCGTCAATACGCGCGGCGATGTATTTATCGCGCAGGGCGCGAAACTGGTCGGTCAGTTCCTGCATCACATGCTCGATCGCGGCTTCGGCATTGATGCCTTCGTCGGCAATGCGCTTGATCACGCCGCGCACAAGGCGGGAGCCGGAGAGCATGGCCAGATGCGCATCGAGCAAAAGACCTATTTCTTCCGCCGCCGTATCGGGCAGCGATGCGCTTTTTTCTTTCAGCTCGCCCAGTTCGTTTTGCGCGGTCATGACCGATTGCTGGAAACGTGCCTGTTCAGCCGCGATGTCCTGCGCTGCGACTTTCCACTGCGGCACGTGCGGGCGGTCGACCTGCACCAGAAAAGCGGGGCCAATCGCAATGCCGTGCGATACGCCAATGCCGCGCAGTGTTTTTTCGCGGCGATCAGGCGACATTCTTACGCCTCCTCGTCAAAGCGGCGCGCGATGAGGTCTTCGAGCGCCGCCACGGCTTCGTCCGCACCGTCGCCGGTGGCGGCAATACGGATGGAAGTCTCCATACTGGCCGAGAGCATCAAAAGCCCCATGATCGATGTGCCGCAGACTTCCATATCGTCCTTGGCCACCGTGACGTCTGCGCCCAGTTCTTCGACCAGCCGCACAAACTTCGCCGCCGCGCGGGCATGCAGGCCGCGGCGGTTGATGATCATGACGGTTTTTTCGCTACGCGACGTCATAAATTGGCTATGCCTGCAAAAGTGCGGTGGCGACGTTGATATATTTGCGTCCCGCTTCGGCGGCCAGTTCGGCGGCTTTTTGCATCGGTTCGGTCTGGCGGACGGAAGCAAGCTTGATGAGCATCGGCAGGTTAATACCGGCCAGTGCCTCGACATTCTTCTCCGACGTTACCGAAATCGCAAGATTGGACGGTGTGCCGCCAAACATATCGGTCAGCACAATCACGCCCTTGCCGCTGTCGACGTCTTTGATCTTTTCGATGATCTCTTTGCGTTTGGCTTCCATGTCGTCTTCGGGACCGATGCAGACGGGGGCAATCTGTTTTTGCGGCCCGACGACATGTTCCATCACGCTGATGAATTCTTCTGCCAGTCGCCCATGGGTGACAATAACGAGGCCGATCATGCTGTTTTCCTTTTTTTGCTTGTTGTCTTTGTGCGGACTTTATCCGTTTTTGTTTTACGGACTTTATCCGTTCTTACCTTACGGGCACTACCCGTTTTTGCCTTCATATCCAGGCCCTGCCGCTCCGCGGCGTTCAGACCTTGCCGTGCTGTCCAGCCGGCCAGATCGCGGTGACGCACTTCGGCGCTGAAGCCTGCGCGCGTAAACCACGCGCCCAGCTGTTCGGCGGTAAAGACAGAGCGGTGGCGACCGCCCGTGCAGCCGATGGCAATCGTCAGATAATGCCGCCCTTCGCGCAGATAACGCGGCAGCAGCGGCGCAATCAACGCGGTCAGGTTTTTGAAAAACGGCTTATAGGCCGTATCGCGGCGTACCTTGTCGGCAACCGGCTTGTCGAGACCGGAGAGAGGACGCAGCGCCGGATCCCAATGCGGGTTGTCAAGAAAGCGCACGTCAAAAACCAGATCGGCCTCGCGCGGCAAACCGTTTCTGAAACCGAAAGACGTGATAAACACGGCCAGCCCCAGATCTTTGTCGAGGCGGAAATAACCCGACAGAATACGTTTCAGATCCTGCGGACGCAGATGCGATGTATCGATCACATGATCGACCGCATCGCGCAGCGGCAAGAGCGCGGCGCGTTCCTGCGCAATGCCGTCACCGACAGGGCGGTCAACCGCCAGCGGATGGATACGCCGCGTCTCGGTGAAACGCTGCTGCAAAACATCGGTCTGGCAATCCATATACAAAAGTTTGAGTGCAAGCCCCTTCATACCGCGCAAGCGCGTGACACTTTCTGCCAGCGCCTGCGCGCTGAAATCCCAGCCGCGGCTGTCCACACCGATCGCCACGGGGCTATGCTGCCCCGCCTGTTCGGCCAAGAGCGGCTCCAGCAGCGAAATCGGCAGGTTATCAATGGCCTTGTAGCCGATGTCTTCGAGAATTTTCAGCGCCGATGAATGCCCCGCACCCGACATGCCGGTGACCAGAAGCACGGGGCGGCCAGCGGGTTTCGCGGGGGCGGCTTTGCTTTTTTTCGGTGTCTTGGGCGCGGGCTTTTTCATGACGCTATTTTACAATCATTTCGGGATGATGGACAACCGCCATCGCGGCGCGCAATTTGCAAACCGCCGAAGCGTCAAAAGCATGCAGACGGAACAGCGGCAGATTGACGCCAAGAATATCCATTTCCTGCACCTCCGGCAAACGCGGCACGTTTTCGCGCGGCACAAGGTCGATGACCAGTTTCAAAGGCGCAGGATCAGCGACAGGATAGCGCAAAAGGCCGAGGCCGCGCACCTCGATCAGCCCGCGGATGGCATCAATCGCGCCCGCATAGATTTTATTCTGCCGCTTTTCCAGCTCTACCTGATCGTCGGAAATCAGCGATGCACCCTGCATGATCAGCCGGAAGGCAAGGTCGGATTTGCCGCTGCCCGATGCGCCGCGGATAAAAACCGCCGCGGGCGAATGGTCGGGCGATGTCATCAGGACAGCCGTGCCATGACGGATCACGCGGTTCGGATTTTGTGGTTTCATAGACGCCCCGCGAAAAAACCGCGGCACTACCCCGCAGCATCGTTCAGTTTCAGGGCGTGGCCGACCAGATACAGCGAGCCCGTCACCAGTATACGCGCCGGCGCGGGATATTTAAAGAAGAGCGCGCGCATCGCCTGCGGCAGACTTTCCGAAACGCCGATATTGTCATAGCCCTCTGCCGCCAAAAGCGCGGCGAGGAGATCAGACGGCTCCATCGGCGCATCAATATCGAATCCAACCACCTGCGCCGAGGCAAAACCACCCGACAGACGGCGGAAAAAATCATCAGGCGACTTGCGCGCCTTGAAGGCCGTCAGCAGATGCAGCGGCAGGCCATCCGCCGCCGCCCAGTGGTCAATTTGCGCGCGCAGGGTTTCGGCGCCGGAATCGTTATGCGCGCCGTCTACCCATAGTTCCCATCCGGCGGGCAGCAGCGTGGCCAGCGCGCCGCTTTGCAGATGCTCCAGCCTTCCGGCCCAGCGCACGCGGGTCATTGCCTCTGTCAAGGTGGCGGCATTGGCCAGCGCGGCAAAAGGACTATGGCGCAGCGCAGTGATCGCCGCTCCGGCGTTCAATATTTGATGCGCGCCGTGCAGCGCGGGGGACGGCAAATCGACAGAAACACCTTCTGCCGTATAACGGAAACCGCCCGCTGTTGCCTCGACATGCCAATCGCGGCCACCGGCCAGCAGAGGAGAAGCACCGGTTTCGCGCGCGCGGGCATCGAAAACCGGCAGCACGGTATCGTCAAATTGCGGCGCGACCACAGCGGGGCAGCCGCGTTTGATAATGCCTGCCTTTTGCGCCGCGATGGCAGGCAAGGTATCGCCGAGCGTGCGCATATGGTCGTAGGAAATGCGCGTGATCACGGCGCAGGCAGGGTTTTCGATTACATTGGTTGCATCGAGCAGGCCGCCAAGGCCGACTTCCAGCAGCACCGCATCGGCCGGATGACGCGCAAAGGCCAGAAAAGCCAAGGCGGTGAAAAATTCAAAAAACGAAATCTCGCGTCCGCGCGCGGCGGCATCGACTTCGGCAATCAGGGATTTGAGAAGAGCGCCGTCGATTTCATGCCCGCCCACAACAATGCGTTCGGAAAACCGCACCAGATGCGGAGAGATAAAACGGTGCACGCGTTTGCCGCCTGCCTCCAGCATCGCCTGCAAAAACGCGACGGTCGAGCCTTTGCCATTCGTGCCCGCCACATGAAAAACCGGCGGCAAGGATAATTGCGGGTCGCCCAGCGCAGCCAGCAGCACGCGGAAACGGTCAAGCCCTGCGGGTACATGGGGGGGATAGGTATCGCGGATACCGGCAATCATTGCATCCAGCGCCGGATCGGCGCTGTAATTCCAGTCGGACGCCGTGATATCGGGCAGCACGGGGGCTTGTGCAGTTTTGGCTTCAGGCAGCACCGGATGTCTCCCCCACCGCGCAGGCGGCCTCCAAAAGATCTGGCGATTATGCGCCGGCTTCGTCTTCACGCGGCGTTTTAACCGGCAGCGCGGTGCTGCCGTTGGTTTTGCCTCTGCGCGAAACGGGCTTTGCCGCGCCGCCATCCATCAAAAGACCGATCAGGCTGGCCAGCTTGGCCGCCAGTTCGCCGCGCGGCACGACCAGATCGACCATGCCATGATCGCGCAGATATTCTGCGGTCTGAAAACCGTCGGGCAGGCTGGCGCGGATGGTTTCCTGAATGACGCGGCGCCCGGCAAAGCCGATTTGCGCACCCGGTTCAGCGATTTGGATATCCCCCAGCATGGCAAAAGACGCACTGACGCCACCCGTGGTCGGGTCGGTGAGGATCACGATATAGGGCAGGCGCGCTTCTTTGACCTGTTCAACCGCAATCACGCTGCGCGGCATTTGCATCAGCGACAGCATGCCTTCCTGCATACGCGCACCGCCCGAAGCGGGAATGACGATAAACGGCGCACCGAGCGTCACGGCAAGGCGTGAACCTGCAACCAGACCATCGCCCACCGCTGCCCCCATAGAGCCGCCCATAAAACTGAAATCCAGCGCGGCAATCACGGCGGTACGTCCGCCGATTTTGCCCTGCGCCACGGCAACGGCGTCTTTGCGACCTGTCGTCGATTGCGCGTCCTTGAGACGATCGACATATTTTTTACGGTCTTTGAATTTCAGCGGGTCATAGGCAGGTTTGGGCAGCTCGGCCAGTTGATATGCGCCGCCGTCAAACAGCATCGCCAGACGGTCCATGACATCCATGCGCAGATGATGGCCGCAGTGGTGGCAGACGTGCAGATGTTTTTGCAGTTCCTGATGGTGCAGCATGGCGCTGCAGCCCGGGCATTTTTGCCAGAGATTATCGGGAACGTCCTTTTTGCCCGCCATATCGGCAAGCGCCTTGATCTTGGGGCGGACGAAATTGGTAATCCAGTTCATGCCATCTCACATCGGTTGGTGGTTCAAGTTCATGCGAAACCTGTAACAAAAACAGGCCAAAACGTCATTATAATTGTGGCCGCGAGCGTCTGTTATTACCATAGGGCGGCGTCTGGTGCGGGTTTTCTAGATGTTATGTAATGTTTAGGCTGCGGCGGCGCGCAGGCTCTCGACGATATCGGCAGCGGCGCGGGCGGGGTCTTTGGCTTCTGTGATCGGGCGGCCGATGACAAGGGCATCTGCGCCGAGCGCCGCGGCTTCCTGCGGGGTCATGATACGTTTCTGGTCGCCCGCCGCCGATCCGGCAGGACGAATCCCCGGCACAACCAGCGCAAAACCCGCCCCGCAGAGGGCGCGCAGGCGCGCAATTTCCTGCGGCGAGCAGACCGCGCCGCCCATGCCGCTGTCCTTGGCGAGCACGGCCAGTCGCGCCACCTGATCGGCAGGGGTATCAGACACGCCGATACCGTGCAGATCCTGCGCATCCATATGCGTTAGTACCGTGACGCCGAGCAGAACCGGCGCGGCGATGCCGGTTTTATCCTGCACCTCGGCCGCGGCCAGCACCGCTGCGCGCATCATCTCGCCCCCGCCGCCGGCATGCAGCGTCAGATAATCGGCGCGGCAGCGCATCGCGCTGCGCACCGCCCCCGCCACCGTATTGGGAATGTCGTGCAGTTTGAGGTCGAGGAATATTTTTACCCCGTCCCCCGCCGCCGCGCGTACGGCATCAATCCCGCGCGGCCCTTCGGCGATAAAAAATTCCAGCCCCAGTTTCAGATCGACGCCTGTGCCCTTCAGCTTTGCCGTCAGGTCCAGCGCGCCGGACAGGTCAGGCGCATCGATGGCGCAGAAAATGCGGGGGATGTGCATGTTGTTTTCTATGCTCAGACCAGCTCGAAAATCGCGTCTACTTCAACCGCCGCCCCAAAAGGCAGCGCAGCAACGCCGACTGCGAAACGCGCATGTCTGCCCGCATCGCCGAGCGCGCCGACAATCAGATCGGAGGCGCTGTTGATGACTTTGGGATGATCGAAGAAATCTGTGGTCGAAGCCACGAAGCCGCCCAGTTTCACGCAGCGTGCGATGCGCGACAGGTCACCGTCCAGCGCGGCATTGGCCTGCGCGAGAATATTGACGGCGCAAAGACGTGCGGCATCCTGCCCTTGCTCTAGCGTGGCGTCGCGGCCCAGCTGGCCTTTGACCATCTGGCCGTCCAGCCCGACGGGCAACTGGCCGGAGATATAAAGCGTCTTGCCCGATATCACAAAGGGCACGTAATTGGCGACCGGCGCGGCGGGTGTGGGCAGCGTGACGCCGAGGGATTGCAGACGTTCCTGAATGGCAGATGCGGACATGAAAAAACTCCTTTGGCGAGAAGCCTAAAGGAGCTTGTTCATCACTGCAATCTTTATGCGCCAGAAAACGCTCTGCGCTAAAAAATCAGAAGGCGTTGCTGAGATCGATTTTGGCGAATTTTTTATATTCCGCATCCACCTGCGCTTCGGTCGTCGCAGCGGCGGCGCGGCGCGGGAAAGCTTCCTTGAAGGCACCGCGGACATCCGGCATGGTCGCTGCCCAAGCATCGCTGTTCGGGAAATGTGTGCCTTCTTTACCCATGTACCGCTCTCCTTCGTGTGCTGTGTTCGATTCTGGTAACAGCTACAGAATGTCATATCTTCCTTAATGATATCCTAACGCCGGTTAAAAATTGGCTAGTACGGGGTATAATTATTTATGGCTTTGATTTTATTGTATATTTATCTCCTCCGCTTCGCTTGAATAAACAGAGATCAGATATTTTTCATAGGCTTGAGTGGCCGAAGCCTTGCCCGCAGCGGGTGGCGCACCGTCTTTCGCTGCGCGAATCCCCCTGCCGAAGAATGGGCTGGGGCGTTTCAAAAGAGCCCCTTTATAAATTTAGACGATCATCCCCTTGAAGCACGCATCCTCCTTTTTGTCATACCGGCTGTCATGCTCCGCATGCAAAGCATGGCGCCAGTATGACGAGGTACGTGTTTCAAGGGGATGATCGTCTAAATAAATGTCTGCTGCCCCGTCCGCAGACCCGGCCGAAGTATTTCAGCGGCGGGCGGATTTACGTTTCTTTGAGGCGGGACGCAGACCTGCCGCCGTTTCCTCTTCGGCAAAGAGGGAGGTTTCCCATTTCTGCGGCAAAAGCTCGGCGGGTTGCAGCAGCGATGCGCCTTCACGCCAGAGCGATGCGCGCTTCACGCCGGTTTCCCAGGCCATCAGTGCCAGTTTTTGCATCTCGTCAATGCCGGTATGATGATCGAGGATCAGGGTTTGCAAAACAGCGCCGCATAAGAACGGCTCCACCGCCGCCTGCATCGCAATTTGCGCGGAGAGGCCTACGCGGCGGATGCCGCTGCCGGAGGGCAAAAGACAGTCAAACACATCCAGATGCTGCGGCAGCAGATGCGGTGCGCCTTCGAGCGTCATCGCCCCGCAGGCATGCAGGCTGGCTGCATCGATATCATCATCCGAAAAACCAAGCGCGGCGAGGACATCTTCGGCATCGCCAATCGGCAGTTCATCGGCGCCTGCGCCCAGCGTCCAGCGATTGAAAACATAGCGCAAGTCTTGCGCGGCGGGCAACAAACGCTCCACCGCCGCGATCATCTCGGGCGTCACGCCTTTGGCCGCCAGCGTTTTGTGGTTGATGCAAGGCGCATCCAGAAGCGTGCCGTGTCCGGTGGCATAGGCGTGAATATCGTCGATCTGCCGCGCGCTATAGCCGAGGCGTTTCAGCGCGGCGGGCACAGCGGGGTTGAGCTTTTTGCCGTACAGCATACCGACATCCGCCGTATCGCCAAAGAAACCTTCAAAACGCACCGGCGCGGCTTCGGGCGCGATATCGCGGCAGGTGACACCCAGTAGCGCCTGCACATCCAAAGACGTCCAAAGCCCTGTCAGATGCGCATGGCGAAAGCCCTGTTCCTTGCCAATTGCATAGGCGCGCTGCCAAACATCGGCCAGCGCCGGGGCGAGCGTTTTGTCGGACGAGAGCGCGGTATTCAAAACCGGCAGGCGGCGCATCACGCCCTTGGCCGTGCCGCGCGCGCCGCTTTGGGCTTCCATTTTGCCGCGCATCGCCGCCAGTCTGTCGCGCGATTCCGCTGCGTAGTCATCGTATGCGCCCAGCCGGTCGGCCATTTCGGCGGAGGCCAGCTGCGCCGCGCCCGACACCAGCGCCGTGACCTGCGCCCCCAGCGTGCGCGCCGCATCGCTGTCAAAACCGCTGCCCGCCGACATCAAAAGACCGCCCAGACCGCTATAACCGATCACAACCGGACGGCGCGCGCGGGTCGCCGCCGAAAGACCGGGCATTTCCAGCGCCGCATCCAGCGCCACCGTCAACAGCCGCACCGCCTGCACCAGATGCCGCGCCGAAAGCAGCGCCTGCGTCTCTTCAATATCCACAAGCGCAGCCAGCGCGGTCAGATTAAGCGTACCGCCTGCGGCCTCGACCCCCGGTACAGAAACCAAGGCCTGCGCCACAGCCAGATTTTCAGCCCGCGCACCGCCTGCATCCTGCGCGCTGTCTCTGAAGAAAAACTGGGGCTGCCCGGATGTCCAGAGCGCTTCGCCGATCTTCGCCCAAAGCGCTTCGGCATCGGCATGGCGCACGGCTTCGCCCGCATCGCGCAGCAAGAACCCGTGGCCGGTCAGCGCGGTTTCGATGAAATCGTCCGAGACGGACAAAACGGTTTGCAGCGGCGGCGTTTGCGGCGCGTCGATATCGACAGCAGAAATCTCCAGCCGCTCGAAGCCTTGCTGTGCGTAATCAATCGCACGGCGCAAAAGCGTTTCGGGCGCGCCGGCCGCCCGCATATCCTGTACCGCGCGCGACAGTTTGCCGTTAAAAGAAGTATCAAAACCGCGCAGCGCATCGCGGTCGCAAGATTGCGTCACGACGCCTGCGGCTTCGTCCATCAGACGCCGGCCAAGGTCGCGGGAGAGCGCATCTATTTCCTGTTCCGTCTGCCGGTTGATGATTGCCAGCGCCTGATCGTGCTCTGCCGGAATAACCGCGCAAAGCGGCGCGGCATCGCCGTCCAGCGCGGCAATATCGGCCAAAATCGACAGGCGGCGGCCGGCATCGGCAACCGTGCTGTCCGGCGTCAGGGCAATCGTGCCGTAAGGCAGCGCGGGCGATGCGAAATCCTCCGGCAGTGGCGCGATGCGTTCTGTCGGTATATAGGCACGCGCAAAAGCGGCGCCATAAGCCCAGTCCAGCCCCGCCGTGGCCAGCAGGGAAATCTCGGGCAAAGCGATACGGTGCAGCATGACATGGCAAAGCTCGTCATAAAAAATGCGCGCTTCCAGATCATCATCAAACAGCCCTGCGCGATGTGCCGCATGGCAAAGCCCGCCTGCCACGCGGTGCAGAACGTCGCGCAGATCGGACTCTGTTGAGACCGCCGCGTCCCCCTCTGCCGTATGCGGGCAGAGCCAGACCGGCAGTGCGCCATCGCTTTGCGGCTTCAGTGCGCCCTGCGGCGGACGCGGGGCAAAAACTTTTTCGGCCAGCACGTCACAGGCCGCCTGCCCCCAGAAAACCGGCAAACGGTACACGCCGCCCTCCGCCGCCGTATAATCACGCCAGCGGACGGTGTCGAAAGGATGAATTCCTTCGGTTGTATAGAGGCGCTCGAAACGCATTAATATCCTGTTCCCGCTTGCCGCCCGCCAACCCAAGCGGGAACAGTAAGCGGTTTAATCCTGTCCCCGCTTGCCGCCCGCCAACCCAGGCGGGAACAGTAAGCGGTTTAATCCTGTTCCCGCTTGCCGCCCGCCAACCCAAGCGGGAACAGTAAGCGGTTTAATCCTGTCCCCACTTGCCGCCCGCCAAACCATGAGAGTTTACGTATTGCGGGAAGCTTGTAGCCGTACTGACGGCGCTTACTCTGGCACAGCCCCGCCCCTGCGATCAACCGGCGATTTTGGCGGCAAGCCGTGTGAAAAGCACAGAAAAACATTGCGCTTTTGCCGTGATGCCGCATATTGGGAAGCAATAAAAACAGCCGGATTCCGGCACAGCGAGAGTCTCATGGCGAAAATTTCCATATTTGGCGTTTTGACCAACGTACAGATGCTCATCCATACCCTGTTTCACGGCAGCAAGGTCGGCGAAGACGATTTGGGCAACGTCTATTACCGCGGCAAAGCCCGCAAAGGCACCAAGCGCGAACGCCGCTGGGTGATTTATAAAGACAAGCCCGAAGCATCGCTGGTGCCCGCCGAATGGCACGGCTGGCTGCACCACCAGACCAATACCGTACCCGCCGCGGAAAACAAACACCGCAAGAGCTGGCAAAAACCGCATCTGCCCAATCAAACAGGCACGGAAAACGCCTATCGCCCGCCCGGCCATGCCCTGATGGGCGGCCAGCGCGCCGCCAGCACGGCGGATTACACTGCATGGACGCCGCCGGAATAACCACAAAGAAAAGAACAGAGAACGGAGAGATTGATCATGCAAAGAAATATCGTTGAAACCGCCATGGGCGCACTGGTACTGGCTGTTGCCCTCGGCTTCGCCTTTTTCTTTCATACCACCGCACAGATCGGCGACAAAGACGGGTATGAACTGAAAGCCCGTTTCAGCAAGATCGACGGGCTTGAAACCGGCAGCCCGGTGAAAGTCAGCGGCATCAAAATCGGACGCGTCCTCGGCCTCAGCCTCGACCCTGAAAGCTATCAGGCCGAAGTGCGCATGAACATCGACAACAACGTCAAGCTGCCGCGCGACACCGCCGCAGTCATCGCCAGCGCGGGTTTGCTGGACGGAAAATTTCTGACGCTGGAGCCGGGCGGGGATGACGAAATGCTCGGTGCCGGTGATTTCATCGAATACACGCAATCCACGCCGGGGCTGGAGCAGCTGCTCGGTCAGGTTATTTTCAGCATGACCGACAAAAAAGACGACGCCGAAAAAGCGCCCGAGAAAGCGCCGATGCCCTGATGAGCCGCTTTTTGTTTTCCTTCTCTGCCCTGAAGCTGGCGGCGTTTTTCGCGGTTATACTGGCGGCGTTTTTTGCCGCTGGGCCCGCACAGGCGCGCGAGATGGAAGACATGAACGTCGTCGTCGTGCGCAGCATCGACAAACTGTCGGCGCGCACGCATACGTTTGACATTCCGGTCGACCGTACGGTGCAATTCGGCAAATCGCTGTTTATCAAAGTGCGCGCCTGCCGCAAATCCCCGCCGGTGGGGGAGCCGGAATCCGCTGCCTTTTTGCAAATCTGGGAGCGCAAGCCGCACGAAGACACTTCGCGCTGGGTTTTCAGCGGCTGGATGTTTGCATCCAACCCCGCCCTGTCGGCGATGGACCACCCTGTCTATGACGTCTGGGTGATTGACTGCAAAAAATCCGTGACCTCGGCAAAATCCGAAACATATTCATCCGAAGCCGCGCCGTCCGAAGCCGCGCCCGCAGCGGCAGACCCCGCCGCCGCAACGTCCGATACCGATGCCCTCGACACCGAAGCGTCACCCGAAGAATAGCCGCCGCGCCAGCGCATAAACCTGACATCTGTCATCAACAGCGCATCGCGCAGACGCCGGTGATATTCCGCGCGCGGAATTTCGACGCAGCCGAATTGCAGCAGATGCGGGTTGACAAATTGCGCATCCCAAAGCGCGAAGCCTCGCGCCCTGAGCCGTGCGGCCAGATGCACAAAACCAACCTTGCTGGCATCACGCGCGCGCGAAAACATGCTCTCGCCAAAAAATGCACCGCCCAGTGCAATACCGTAAAGCCCGCCGACGATGAGGCCGCTGCCTCTTTCGCGCACCTCTACACTATGCGCAAAGCCGCGCCAGTGCGTTTCGGTATAGAGTGCGATGATATCCTCGTTGATCCATGTTTCGGCACGCGCATCGGCGCAGCTGCGGATCACCGCCGCAAAATCGCGATTGAACGTGACGTCATAGGTACGCGCGCGCACGCTGCGCCGCAGACGCGCCGGAATATGCAGCGCGTCCAGCGGCAAAACGCCCCGCTGCTCCGGATCATACCAGCCGATACCCTCGGCATGACGTCCTTCGGCCATCGGAAAAACACCGGCGGCATAGGCACCAAGCAAAAGATCGGGCGTTAGCACGATACTGTCGTTGTTATTTTCTGTGTCGTCGGCGCCGGACATGGCGTCTCCTTCGCTGCTGCTGCATTTTAGCGCAGCCGCCGCGGCGGCGAGACACTTTATTTTATCGCAGACTTTTACGAAAAGGCCGGTGGTGTGCGGCGTGGACGCCGCCGGTGGGTGCAGCGTTGCCGCACGCAGGCCTGATCGCCGTCAAACACATGCACAATGTTATATTCGTCGCCGTAGCCCGGCGTCACCACCCCGCCCGCAAGATCATGTTCCAGATAAAGCCCGCCCAGATGTTCGACCAGCATCGGCCGGCCCGGCCGAAAAACAATGCGCCCCAGTGTATGTGCCAGATTGCCCCCGCGCGTCTCGCACAGACGCTGTGGCATTAAGACGGTTTGATCCTGCTGTGTCATGATGAAGTCCCCCGCTTCGTTGGTGTCGATGATGATAGATTGGTCGTTTTGTGGTTCCGGCCTCGGCGGGTCCGGCTTGGCAGGGATTACATCTTAAAACTGTTAAGTTTTAGTTAATGTATGCAGATTTTCCGAGGATTTCTGCGGCATACAGCGAATTCGCAATATTATTTCTGGAAAATATTTGAACACCGACAATTTAGACCGGCAGCAGGTCTTTGGTCAGCTTGAGCGTCAGATTGTCGTCAATCGGGCGCATTTCCCCCGGGCGTACCGGCTCGTCGTCATAGGCGATACCGGCACCGTCCGGCACATAGCCCTTGCGCACATAAAGCCGCTGCGCCGCGCCGTAAGATGCGTAAAGCCCGACGCTGATCGCGGCCGCCGTTTTGCCCGCCGCGCGCGCTTCGGCTTCGCAGTGGTCGACCAGTTTTTCACCGATGCCGCGGCGGCGGAAATCGGGCAATACGTTAAGATCCTGTATTTCCGGCAAGCCCAGACGGCGGAACGGCGCATAGAGCGGCTGGGCGTTCAACTGCACGTAACCGGCAATCGCCCCGCTGTCTGCATCCAGCGCCAAAAAAAACTGGCGGCGGCCTTCATCCTGCTCGCCGAGGCAGCGGGCGAAATATCCGGCTTCATGCGTCTGCCCCATGCCGCGCGCAAAGGCATCCAGCGCGGGGATATCATTTTCGGTCGCAAGGCGTATGGTGATTGTCATATGCGTTTTCTCCGGCAAACTAAAGCACAGGTCTTTATGCGCCCAAGCCGCGGGGTTTTCAAGCCGCACGAAAAGCGTCATACTCGGTGCAGAAACATCGCCGCCGGAGAAACCATGGACGAAACCCGCGCCTGTCTGCACTGTTACCGCCTGGACGGCAAGGGCGGCGGCGTGACCTGCGACCTGCCCTCGGCGATGGCCGAACGCGAGGCCCCGGTCTGGATCCATCTCAACGGCCATCACGTTGATACCAAAAAATTTCTGCGCGAGGATGCGGGCATCGACCCGCTGCTCATCAAATCCATGCTGGCGGAGGAAACCCGCCCAAGGCTGGAAGAAACCGAGCAGAGCACGCTGCTGATTTTACGCGGCATCAACCACAACCCGGGGCCGGAGCCGGAAGATCTGGTTTCCATCCGGCTGTGGATGAGCGGCCACCGCATCATCACCATCAGCCGCCGCAAGGCGCGCGCCATTGCCGATCTGGACGAGCGGCTGAAGCAAAACCGCGGCCCGCGCAAGACGGGCGAGTTTATTTCGATGCTCTGCATGTGCCTGAACGACGGGATCGAACCGGCGCTCGGCGCACTTGAAGATTCCATCGACACGCTGGAGGATATTTCTGTCGACCGCCCGACCCCGACGCTGCGCGGCGATCTGGCGGGCGTCCGCAAACAGGCCACGCTGTTTCGGCGCCACCTGACCCCGCTGCGCGATGTCGTCAGCCGTTTACAAAAGACAGATCAGGTCTGGCTGTCACCCGGCGACAAATGGTCGCTGCACGACAGCCTTGACCGCATGACACGCTTTATCGAAGAGCTGGAATCTCTGCGCGAACGCAGCCTGATTTTGCAGGACGAAATTTACAGCGCCCTGTCGGCGCGGCTCAACCGCAACATTTATTTGCTGTCCGTGATCACGGTGATTTTCATGCCGCTGACCTTTCTCTCCGGTCTGCTCGGCATGAACGTGGAGGGCATTCCGGGAGCATCACACCCGCAGGCCTTTGCGGCTGTCTGTGCGATGGCCGGGGCCATCGCCCTGATTCAGCTCTATATTTTCCGAAGATTGAAATGGTTTTAACGCCGCATAGAATGTTTTGACAATCCCTGCGCGCGACTTATCATGGAAACTGCATAAACAGGAACCGCCCCCATGTCAGAGAAAAAAGCAGAACCCGCCAGCACCACCGGCTTTGTGATACGCGTGCTTTTGGTGGTCGGCCTTGTTCTGGCGCTGATCGGCGCCTATATCGCCTTTGTTATCCTGCCCAAGGAATGGCCGGAGCCACCACAAGGTCTCAGCAGTGAAGCCCTGCCCGCCTATTACGCCACCCAGCGCAGCGTCTTTGCCAGCACCAATACGACCACCACCACCGCCACACCCGCCGAAATGGGGCTGAAGCCTGTCAGCTGGCGCACGATGGTGCATCTGGAGAATGCCGCAGAAGCGCGCCCCGATGTTGTTATTCTGGCGACAGATATGGACGACAACCTGCTGGACGTTGATACGTTCCGCGCCAAGATCGTTTTGGCAGGCGATGAAAATCAGGAACTACCCGGCATCGGCTTTGTCGCCGAAAAACCCGGCCGCTATGTCGCACGCCGCATCGCCTTGCCTGAAAACGGCGATTGGGAAGTGCGGGCCGAGGTGCGGCGCGGCAACCAAACCATGCTGGTCGGCCAAAAAATCCGCCCGCTGCTGCCCCTGATGCCGAAACAAGAGCCGCAGGAACCCGCGCCCTAACCCTGAAAATATCCTGCCGCCCCGCTTGATGCGGGGTTTTTATTTGACGTACAATTCGTAAAAAATATGGGCTTCTTCGACGCCGTCATGCCAGACATGGCTTTCTTCATGCGTGCGCACAAAGCCGTGTTTCTGGTTGGCGCGCATCGAGGCCGCATTAGAGGCGCGGTGCGACACGATGATGCGCGCAATCGTCGGATGCGCCCGCGCCCAGTCGATGCGCATTTGATATATCGGCACCGATAGTCCGCGCCCGCGCAGATCAGGCCGGAGCCACGACCCCCACATTTTTGCCAGTGTCTTGGCGGGGTCGTCTTTGGCCACCGCTATCGCCGTCATCCCCGCGATAACCCCTTCTGTATCAAAGACACCAAAAATCGCGACATCTAGGCTTTCCAGCCGTTCGCGCCAGATATCTTCACTGTTATCTTTTTCCTGCGCGAAGGAAGAGCCAAAAACATGCGGATCCGCCGCCAGCGCGCGCAGACGGATATCGCGCAGCAGCCTCCAGTCTTCGGGCAGCAGGCGGCGCAGGGTTACATCCATGCTCAACCTGCTTTTTTGGCCGGTGCAGCTGTGCGGCTTTGATGGTAGCCGCGCAGATATTGCGGCGGCACGTCTGCCTCTGCGCCCAGCGTCTGCGCTGCATGTACCGCCCAATAAGGGTCACGCAGAAATGCGCGGGCGAGCAGTGCCATATCGGCCTCGCCCTTGCGGATGATATCGTCGGCCTGCTGCGGCTCGGAAATCATTCCGACCGCAGCGGTGGGTATCTCTGCTTCGCGGCGGATTTGCGCCGCGAAGGGCACCTGATAGCCGGGATCTGCCGGAATTTTGGCATCATGCACATTGCCGCCCGACGAACAGTCGATCAGATCAACGCCGCAATCTTTGAGCGCCGCTGCAAGTGCGGTGCTGTCTTCAATCGTCACGCCGCCTTCTGTCCAGTCGCTGCAGCTGAGCCGTGCCGCCAGCACGATATCTGCCGGAATTTCGCCGCGCACCGCGCGCGCGGTTTCAAGGACAAAGCGGAAACGGTTGTCACGGCTGCCGCCGTAATCATCGGTGCGGTGATTGCTGAGCGGGGAGAAAAATTCATGCATCAGATAACCATGCGCGCCGTGCAGTTCGATCAATCTGAATCCGGCCTTTACCGCGCGCCTTGCGGCCAGCACAAAAGATTCCTGCAGGCGTTTGATATCCTCGAGCGTCATTGCGTGCGGCACCGGATGTCCGTCCTGAAAAGCCAGCGCCGAGGGCGCAATCGTCTGCCACGCCGCCGGATCGGACGGGGGCAGCGGCGCGCCGCCGCGCCATGGCACATCGCAAGACGCTTTGCGCCCTGCATGCGCGATCTGTATACCGGCAACCGCGCCCTGTGATTGAATAAAATCGGTGATGCGTTTCATCGGTTCGGCATGCGCATCGCTCCAGATACCGGTACAGCCCGGCGTGATGCGGCCTTCGGGCGTCACGCCTGTGGCTTCCATCATCACAAGCCCCGCTCCGCCCGCGGCGCGCGCGCCCAGATGCACCAGATGCCAGTCATTCACAAAACCATCGACCGCTGAATACTGGCACATCGGCGAGACGCCGATGCGGTTTCGGAACGTGACACCGCGCAGGGTGAGCGGAGAGAAAAGACCGGCTTCGGATGACATAAAAAATTCCTCTTGTTTATCGGGGGCGTTAAAGCCTGCCTGTTATTCTATACCCGCCCGGCGCTGGCTGTGCAGCCATTTTTCTGCCGCCGCGGCGCTGCGCAAACGGATATAATCCGCCTGCGGGTAAAGTCCAGCATCGGCAAAAATCGCGCCGAATTGCCGCCGCCGCCGCCAGTAAGAACGGAACAGCCAGAGCATAATGCTGTCTTTGGACAAAAACGTGCGCAGCCGTTCAGTATTGCCGTTGCAGACCGAATTTTGATCCGCAATGCGCCGCACGGAGCGGCTCAGCAACCGCCAGAACACCAGATAAAAAGGATAATCAAGCCAGACGATCGCCTCCGCCCGTGGCCAGACCGCCGTGCGCACCTCCGAATAGTTGCCGCAGATAACCCAGTCTTCCCCTGCCGCGACCGCTGTGACGCGCCCGTAAAAATCTTCCTTTTCGCGCAGCTGCCAGCCGGGCAGCCAGTGCAGGTCGTCAAGATCGCAAAAAACCTGCCCGCCCTGCGCCGCCAGCGCGCGCGCAAAGGTCGTCTTGCCCGACCCTGTCGCACCAATCACTGTGATACGCCGATATGTTTGCACCATGCGACTTCTCCCCTCGCTCAAAGACAGCATACAAAAAAACCCGGCCACAGGGGCCGGGTTTTTTGACGGGCAGGGCTTTTGTGCTGCGTTATTCTACGCGCCAGCCTTTGTTGGTTTTGGTCAGAAACGCGCTGACTGTTTCTTCACCGCTTTCGACGCGGTTCTTGAAGACGGGGTCATTGGCCCATTTCTCGGTAATATCATGCTTAATGCGGACTTCTGCCTGTACAATTTTCATACCGCCTTTGTCTTGCGGTTCGGTGTATTCGACCAGTTCAAGCATTTTGGTCTTACCATAGCAAAGTTCGTTATCCTTCTGGATTTTTTTACCTTTGGACGTCACATCGAAAGTACCCTCGACAACAGCCAGAAAACCGGAGCCGCGTGTTTTCGTATCTACTTGTTCGAGCAGCTTTTCTTTAACAAGAACATCAAGCCAAGCCACTTGCTGCTTGTTGACGTAGGGGCCGGAGATTGCCACTGTGAACGGAATCTTGCGGCCTACCTCCATGCAAAGCGGTTGTTCGAACTCTTCCTGCAAGGCTTTCTTGATCCCGCCTTCTTCGCCGCAGCCTGCGAGCATCAGGCAGGCGATAACCGCTGCCGCCAGTGTCTGTTTTTTCATGATGTTTCTCCCGGTTTTTTTTAAATAGAAAATCTTATGTGCTGCGCGGAGTATACGGGCGGGAAATTGCTGCAAGCAAGCAGAAATTGCCGCGCATCATTCGCGCGATTTCATCAGACGCAAGGCGAGGAACAAAACGATACCGGCCATGGCAAACAGCACCATCAGCCGCAGTGCGCTCGGCGCCGCCAGATCGCCGCCCTGCGTGAAGTCAACGGTGTCAACAATCACCGAGAGCGTACTGATTAACGTAAAGGCCAGCACAAAAGTTCCCAGCCTTTTGTCATAGAGGTGCGAAAGGCTTTCCATGATGCGCCGATAGATTTTTTCGATCATATCCAGCTTCGATTCAAGATTGCGGAAGCGGTCACGCGTCGCCCATGCCGATTCGAGCGCATGCCAGACCTTGAGCGACTGCGGATCGAGATGGTTGTCGAAGTCATCATACACGGCGATGAAGAGCGAAATTTTCGACTGGTATTCGACGATGATGCGCGATTGCCGCTCCAGAAGCCGCATGTCCTGCGTGTGTTTGCGCCGGTCCAGCTCGTTGGCGAGGAAAAAGAGATCGCGGTCGATGTCTTCGGCCGTCACGTAAAACACGTTTTGCACGCGCACCATGTTCGCGAGCACGGCGGCCTCCGCTTCGCCCGTGCCGCCGCGCATATAAACCACCGCCGAATTGCCGGAGCCCGGATAGAACGCGGCATCGGGCAGGATCGAGACGTCTTCGAGCTTATCCGCCTGTTCGCTATAGACCAGCGCGCGGCAGGCGTCTTTGAGCGCGGAGAATTCATTGCCGCCGTCGCATTCGATTGTGAAAAGACGATGCACCCAGAACAATGTGCCTATATCGTGACCGAAGCTGACGCGCCGCCAGAATTCTTCTTTTTGCTGACCGTCGTGGAAATTGAACAGCGCCAGCTCTTGCGGCACGGCCTTGGCGACTTTTTCAAACATGCCGCTGAACAAGCCCTGATAGTCGTTGAGCACCGAGCTGATACGTTCGCACAAATCGCGGTACATCGGCAGCGTCAGGTCGCGCGCGGCCGTCACCGTGCCTTCGAACATCGCCGCGCCATAGCCAAGATCATACATGCGGATATCAAGGGCGGAGAGCGTGAAATGCCCGTCTTCTTTTTGCGCGCGTCCGGCATCACGCGGATAGATATGGGCGTCAAGCCCGTATTCGGCCAGAACCTCGCCCAGCGCCTCGCCTGCCAGACGGCGGCCGGCAAAAAATTCGGGGATCAGCGTGGCGCCGCGCTTGGTGTCGATGTCGATTTTCATACCGGAGTCGCGCAGCGGCGCATCGGGCGCGTACCATTCACCGCTGAAAATCGCGCGCAGGGTGGTCAGCAGGCTTTGCTGGAACGGCCCATAGCCCTGCGTGAGCAGCGCGCGGCTGTCGAGCACAAGGCCGGATCGCATCGGCCCGTTGAACAGCATGGTGCGCGATTGCCCGCGCGGAAGAAAAACCGTCATACCCAGCCCCCTGATGTGGTCGTATCCACTGCAGGGCATCATAGCAAAGACGCCCCGATTGCGGCCAGCGTTTCTGCGGCGTTTATGTCAAGGATATCACGGCTTGGGTCCTGCCGCGCGCGCGGCAGGCGCGGGGGCAAGGTGGCGGCGCACTTCGGCGGTCAAATCGTCTTTGTCAAATTCGGTATAGCGCAGGTGCCAGGGTTTGCCATCGCCCGCACGCTCCTGATACAAAAGCCCGACCTTGGTGCCCAAATCAATCGTATCGGGGTGGCCGTTTTCGCCCGTGCCTTCGGGGTAACGCGTCGGCTCAATCGGCGTGCGCATCGGCACCCAGGGGCCTTCGGGTTTATCGGCGGCAGCAAAAAACACGCGCTGGCGTGTACCGATCACATCTCTTGGCAAATCCAGAAAACAAACGCCGGTCATCAAGAAAGCGCCCTCGGCCAGTTTATCAATCTTCACGCCCTCGATGCCCCATTCAAAATTTTCCGCATCGGGGCGGTTGTGGAACGGCACGTCTTCCTGTTTCAAAACCAGCACCGGTGTGTTCCACGGCGTTTGCGCGCCCTCAGCGGGTTTTTCACGCAGGGACATATAAACATCTCCGCAGCCGATGCGGCGATAGCCCGAATAGACCATGCATTCATGCGTTTTGCCGCCGATATCGATATCCGACATGCCGACATCATACAGGCTCATAACATTGGCGCGGTCTTCGGGCTTGAGGTCGTCACACGTCGCGGCGGGTTTTTCTGCGCCGGTAAAATATTCGCCGTCCTGCGATGTCGCCAGCGCGATCACGCCATCGGGATGAAAGCACGTTGTCTGCACATACATTTGATACAGCGGCTTGCCGTCTTTTTCGGCATACATCATGGCGGGGGCGCAGATCTCGCGCCCGTCCACGCCGTCGATTTTCGCATAGGGCAATTCCTGCCACGGCCCGCCCGGATGATCGGCGCGGAAGCGTCCCACCACCCATTGCTGCGTGACCGACGTACCGAGACTGCAATACATCAGATAGCCGCCCTCCGGCGCGCGGATAACGCTCGGGTCTTTCATCTCCAGATAGCCTTTGGCTTCATCGTGCGTGGTGCCATCGAGGCGGCGGATCTCGACTTTATGCGAGGACATGTAAACTCCGTTGGTTATGGATAAAGAGGCCTCCAGACTAGACAAATTTTTGCCGCCCCTCAAGCGCAAAACCCCAAGCCTTTCATAATGTTTGGCAAAAAGATTCAAGACCTGACAGCCGCAGGGCGGAATGTTAAAACCAAAGCATATCGTCGCACCGGCGATTCACGCCCATTCAGGAAAACGCCATGACCCAGACCGCCCCCCGCCCGCAAGACCTCGCCGCCACTCTGCCCGCCGCACATGACACGGTGCTGATCCTCGATTTCGGGTCGCAGGTAACGCAGCTGATCGCGCGGCGTGTGCGCGAGGCGGGGGTCTATGCGGTGCTCAAGCCTTTCAATACCCCCCTCGCCGATCTGCGCGCCCTCAGCCCCAAGGCGATTATCCTCTCGGGCGGACCCGCATCTGTGACCGAAGAAAATTCGCCGCGCGCGCCGATGGAAATATTCGACATGGGCGTACCGGTGCTGGGCATTTGTTATGGCCTGCAAACCATGTGCACGCAGCTGGGCGGGCGCGTGGCGGCATCGGATAAACGCGAATTTGGCCGCGCCTTTATCCGCACCGAATCCGCAAAACTTCTGGCCGGTATGGGCGACGGCGCAAAAGCCGAAGTCTGGATGAGCCATGGCGACAGCGTCAAAGACCTGCCCGCCGGATTCAAAACCATCGCCGCCAGCGACAGCTGCCCCCATGCCGCGGTCGCCGATGAAGCGCGCGGGCTGTACGGCGTGCAATTCCACCCCGAAGTGGCGCATACGCCGCAGGGCGCGCAGCTTTTGCGCAATTTCGTCATCGACATTGCAGGCTGCAAAGCCGATTGGAGCATGGCACATTTCCGCGATGAAATCATCGAACAACTGCGCGCGCAGGTGGGCACAGGGCGCGTCCTCTGCGGCGTTTCGGGCGGGGTTGATTCGACCGTGGTGGCCGCGCTTTTGCATGCCGCGATCGGCGATCAGCTGACCTGCGTTTTTGTCGATACGGGGCTGATGCGCAAAAACGAAGCCGCCGAAGTGGTCGAGCTGTTCCGCGATCATTTCAATATTCCGCTGGTGCATGAGAATGCGGAGGATATTTTTCTCGACCGCCTTGCGGGCATCTCGGACCCTGAACAGAAACGCAAGATCATCGGCAAAACTTTTATCGATGTCTTCGAGGGTGCAAAGAAAAAAGCCGGTGCCGCCGATTTCCTCGCACAGGGCACGCTTTATCCGGATGTGATCGAAAGTGTTTCGTTCGCAGGCGGGCCGAGCGTGACCATCAAATCGCACCACAACGTCGGCGGCCTGCCCGATGATTTGCAGTTCAAGCTGGTCGAGCCGCTGCGGTTGCTGTTCAAAGACGAAGTGCGCGCGCTCGGCCGCGCGCTCGGCGTGCCGGAAAAATTTATCGGCCGCCACCCCTTCCCCGGCCCCGGCCTTGCCATCCGCATTCCAGGCGAGATCACGCGCGAGAAACTCGACACCCTGCGCGCCGCCGATGCCATTTTCATTGCCGAGCTGCACGACAAAAAACTCTATACCGAAACATGGCAGGCCTTTGCCGTGCTGCTGCCCGTGAAAACCGTCGGCGTCATGGGCGACGGCCGCACCTATGACCACGTGCTTGCGCTGCGCGCCGTCACCTCGGTCGATGGCATGACCGCCGATTACGCCCCGCTACCGCACGACTTCCTCGGCCACGTCGCCACCCGCATCGTCAATGAAGTCCGCGGCATCAACCGCGTCGTCTACGACATCACCTCAAAGCCGCCGGGGACGATTGAGTGGGAGTGAATAAGTGATATACATTTTAATCAAGTTTATTTTAGTTGTGGTCACCAACCTCGCACCCTGGATATGTGCGCTTGTCAGCCGCTTTCTCAAGATGAACATTTGGCAAATGTGCGCTCTCAGCCTGACAATCCTTGGCGTTCACGCCTTCTTTCCTCTCTCAGTTTTTTATAGAGGGGGCAGCAGTTACCCGCTTGTCTACTATAGTGCCATGTTTTTCGTTTGCCTCTGGTTCACTGCAGCGTTCCAGAAGGGAGAGGCTATCACGAAGAGAAGAAGGCTTCTGTTTTGTTCCTGTGCCATTGGCATAGTCTTTTTTCTTCACTATAACATGCCCGTTTTCAAACAGTTATTAGCGCATTACACTTTCCAAGAAACGCCCCTTTCATACAAGAAGACAGGGGACCTTACTTGCGCAGCTGTTAGTGTCGTCAGCGCAAGCGGTATTTTTGATCAAAACAAATTTAAGCTTAAAGGCGGAACCATTGGTAGTTTTTATTATAAGTACACCATAGACGGTAAAACTTACGAGTCCTCCTCACGCTCTTATCTGCGGCATGTCTTTGGGTGCGGGGAAACTTTCTCGAAAGCTTATTACTCACCCCTTAATCCGGCATGGACCGTAGTAGATAATAGCCTGCCTGAAAAATATTACTGGCAAAACTTTTTTCTTTCCCTCGGATACCTGACCTTCCTCCTAATCTTCTGCGCCGCAATTTACTGGCGCTCCTGCAGATTCAGACCGATGGGAAAGGACGAACAGATTCAAAAATGACCGACCTTGAAAGAATCATCCTCGATTATTTTCCGACGCGCACAATATTGCTGGGCGCTTTCGCCTTTATTTTGCATTTGATGAGCGCTCTTTTTTTCGGGATATTCCGCTGGGTGCTGGAAAGGATATTTAAGCGGCTTTCCCTTCCGGCAAAGAAGCCGCCTGCGGGAAAAGATATTTTCTTTTTCGGCATCAAAAGAAAACCGGCGCTTGCGCTTGCTATCTTCACAACACTCGCCTTTTTGCCATGGCTGATTGATGTTGCCCAAGCTCTCGCCATGACCTGCGTTCCCGAGCCGAAAGACTCTGACAGCGCGGATGTTTTCGCGCCATGGTGGGCAAGCGCCCTTTCGACCATTCGCTCCACCGCCATTTTCGCAGCGACACCCGTTTTCATTTTTATGCCACTTCGCTGTTTTTACCTCTATCTACGATATCCTGAACCTATGCCGCTTTCGGATACCGACAGAATTCTATATCGCTTCGGGCTGGCTTTTTACCTTTCCTATCTTTTTGTTGCCGTCGGAACGGTTATCAACCTTATGCAGACGCGCTGGCCCTGCAACTGGGATTCGCCGCCGAGTCTCTAAAAGACATAGACATCCCCCGCCATACGTTCTATAAAAACATGCAACCGCCTGCGCGCGGGATACGGCACATAGAGGGGTTGCATCATGGCGAAGACGGCGAAAAAAGATGACAAGTTCCGCCTTAAATAAGGAAGGGCTTTCGCACCGGCAGCATGCGGGATGCATTCTTTTTTCCTACACGTTTGGCATGGCGGCAGGAAATCTGGCTTTTCCCTTTTTCTTCGGCGTTAACAACGCGTCAGACAGTATGCCCGCCTACCTGATGACCATTGTCACCTTTATTTTGGGCGCGCCGCTTCTGTTGCTTGCACTGTTGTCCTTTTCACTGATTAAAAAGCAGCTGGAGCGGCACACTTTCATATCCTGTGCGCTTGCCTGTGTGCTTATTCCCGCGCTTATCGGATATGCCACAGAAGATTTCACTCTCCTGTTCTACATCTTCATACTCACGCTGCCCTGCGCCGCTTTTTACTACGCCTGCCTGCAAACAAAGCTGGCACCTGCCAAGCCTTCCCGCAACAAAGCGGCGCTGGGCTTGGGTCTTGCCACTGCCGTTTTCCTGCTTTGCGGCTTCCTTGGCGGCGAATGGGTCAGAGATAAACACTATGCCGATCTTTTGCCGCCCGGTCTGGGCACGACAAAGCCTTTGTACAAGGCGGAGAGATCTTGGGGGTTCGGCCCCGGTGGCAACGAGGTTGGACTGATCGTCTATGCACTTCCCGAGGAAGCCGCCTTGGAGATAGAGCAAAAAGGCCTCACGTACCTGACATCACTCGACACCCAGCGCAGAAGATTCAAATGGGGCGAAACGCCGATGACCGCAAGCCGCCACTGGACAGACTACATGCGCCTGCCGGATAAACATGACTATTCTAAAGAAACACCAAAAATTGAACATTACCTGAATAGATACGGATACAGGTTCGGCATAGACCCGAATAGCGAATTCTTTGACATGGCGAATGAGTCGCTTCTTGAAAGCGGTAATTTTTACGCCCATCCGGATCTGGGCGGCGGCGGGTTTGTTCTTATTATCCCTAAGAAGAGAAGGATTATCCATGCCTATGCCGGATAACACCTTTTACGGCCACATAAAGAATAGACACGGCGCACCATCCGTTCTATAAAAACATGCAACCGCCTGCGCGCGGGATACGGCATATAAAGGGGTTGCAT